>JBQCFF010000243.1:0-3112 GCA_051959485.1 Devosia sp.
CTCAGCCGCCTTCTGCTCTTCTGCGGCCTTCGCAGCAGCTGCAGCCTCGGCGGCCTTCTGCTCCTCCGCGGCCTTCGCCGCAGCGGCGGCATCGGCCGCCTTCTTCTCCTCAGCGGCCTTGGCGGCAGCGGCAGCCTCGGCCGCCTTCTTCTCCTCCGCAGCCTTCGCGGCGGCCGCAGCGTCGGCGGCCTTCTTCTCCTCAGCCGCCTTGTCCGCAGCGGCCTTGTCGGCAGCGGCCTTGTCCGCAGCCGCCTTGTCGGCGGCAGCCTTGTCGGCGGCGGCCTTGTCCGCGGCAGCCTTGTCGGCAGCAGCCTTGTCCGCAGCGGCCTTGTCCGCAGCGGCCTTGTCGGCGGCGGCCTTGTCCGCAGCAGCCTTGTCCGCAGCCGCTTTGTCGGCAGCGGCCTTGTCCGCAGCTGCCTTGTCTGCGGCAGCCTTGTCCGCAGCGGCCTTTTCCTCGGCTGCCTTCTGCTCGGCCGCGGCCTTTTCGGCGTCGGCGCTGGCGGCAGGCGGGGTCGTACTGGCGGCAGGCGGCGGCGGCGACTGGTTGTTGTCGCAGGCCGCCAGCGTCAGGCCAACGGCCAGCAGCAGCGGCAGACCAAGGGAGGCGGAGAGCTTCATCTTCTTTTGTCCTCTTTGCGAGCGGCTCGAACCGGCGAGGCCGTCACCGGCACGAACCATAAAGCACGCGCGCCCGAGCCGGCACAATGCCCCCGCCCTGGCGCTGCCGGGGGCCTCAACTGCCCGCCAGCGTGACGGCGACATTCACGGCGGCGGCCAGGATCACGGTGTTGAAGAAGAACGACAGCACCCCGTGCACCGTCACCAGCTTGCGCATGCCGTTCGAGGTCACCTGCACGTCCGACACCTGCGCCGTCATGCCGATCACGTAGGCGAAGTAGAGGAACGTCGCGCCATCGGGTTCCCCGCCGCCGGGGAATTTCAGCCCGCCCACGATCGCCCCCGCCTTGCCGCCCTTGTCGTCGGCCTCGAAATACTCGTAGGCGTAGTGGAGCGCCGCCATGGTGTGGATGGTGAACCAGCCCAGCAGCACCGAAACGCCGCTCGCCACCACCGACAGTGGCTCCGGCGACGTGCCCTTGTTGACGGCGA
The DNA here is from genome assembly GCA_051959485.1 of Devosia sp. GTDB lineage: Bacteria > Pseudomonadota > Alphaproteobacteria > Rhizobiales > Devosiaceae > Devosia_A. Next base: position 1,111 of record JBQCFF010000243.1, read on the forward strand.
GGAAGAGAAAGACCGCGGAAACCGCCACCGCAATCACCGTCACCGCGAAGATGGCGCCCACCGGGGTGTCCGCATCGGCCGCGCGTTTGCGCAGGAAGGCGGGCGTCAGGGTCGGGAACTCCCACGCCGTCAGCCCCAGGTAGCCGGCAAAGAGCATGTTGGCGCCAACCGCCACCGCATATTTGGGTGAGACGAACAGGCAGATGACCAGCGCCAGCGTCCCTACGGCGGCGCCGATGTAGAACGCGCCATGCCGTGGCAGCGGGCTGGTCTTCTCCGGGGGCTGCTTGGCCAAGGTCGACTCCCCAAAGCCGGGGCGACTCGCCCCCGACATCAGCGAGCATGCCAAATCCGCCGCCCCCTCGCCACGCTTGCCCTCGCTTCCCCCCGATGCTAGCTACCCGCCACCGCCGGTATAGCTCAGTTGGTAGAGCAACTGATTTGTAATCAGTGGGTCGCGGGTTCAAATCCTGCTGCCGGCACCATCCCTACCTCGATTTCTTCCAGCGCTTGATCGCCATGTCGCGCCTGAGCCGCGACAGGCGGTCGAGGAAGAAGGTGCCGTTGACCTGGTCGATCTCCTGCTGGGCGATGCGGGCCGCGAGGCCGGCGAGTTCCAGTTCCTGCCGGGTGCCGGCCTCGTCGTCGTAGGCGATTCGGGCGCGGCTGGGTCGCAGCACCGGCACCTGCAGGCCGGGCATGGACACCGAGCCTTCCGGCCCCTCCTCGGTCTCGTCGCCCAGCCACAGGATTTCCGGGTTGAAGAGCACCAGGTAGTCGCGCTTTTCCGGGTCGGCCGCGACGCTGATCACCGCCACCGGCGCCACCGCCCCGATATGCACCGCCGCGAGCCCGTAGGCGTTCGCTGCCTCGGCGGCGGCCCGCAGCCGGGCGCCGATGGCGCGCAACCCTTCGTCGACCGGGCGGGGCTCGGCCTTGCGGCCGAGGCGCGGGTCGGGCCAGGCGACGATGCCGGTCAGAACAGCCCGCCGCGGCCGACCGAGAAGTCGGTCTGCTGGTTGGGGTCGCCCTGCTCGATGTTCATGAAGGCGTTGGAATCCACCCCGATCACCGAGGTTACGAGGTTGGGGCCGGTGCCCGGCTTGAACGCCTCGTAGATCGCCGCCTCGCCGCCCATCGCCTTCACGCCGGTGGCCGGATCGATCCACACCTGCGTCATGCCGCTGGGCATGTTGAACGGCGTCGGCGGCTTGTCCTTGAGCGCATCGGCCATGAACTCGGTGAAGATCGGCACCGCCATGCCGCCGCCCGTCGCCTGGCTGCCCATGTTCTTGGGCGTGTCGAAGCCGATGTAGATGCCCGCCACCAGCCCCGGGGTGAAGCCGATGAACCACGCATCCTTGTAGTCGTTCGAGGTGCCGGTCTTGCCGGCCACCGGGCGGTTGAGGCTGCGTGCGCCGGTGCCGGTGCCGCGCTGCACCACGCCTTCCATCATCGAGGTGATCTGGTAGGCGGTCATCGGGTCGAGCACCTGCTCGCGGTTGTCGATGATCAGCGGCTCGCCCTGGTTGTGCCAGCTCTCGCCGTTGCAGCCGTCGCAGAGCCGCTCGTCGTGCCGGTAGATGGTCTTGCCGTAGCGGTCCTGGATGCGGTCGATCAGCGTCGGCACGATCTTCCGCCCGCCATTGGCGATGGTGGCATAGGCCGCGGTCATCCGCATGTCGGTGGTCTCGCCGGCGCCGAGCGCCATGGCCAGCACCGGGTTCAGCTGGTCGTAGATGCCGAACATCTTGGCGTAGTCGGAGATCAGCGGCATGCCCAGGTCCTTGGCGAGCCGCACCGTCATCACGTTGCGCGATTTCTCGATGCCGACGCGCAGCGTCTGCGGGCCGTAGAAGTTCTGGGCATAGTTCTCGGGCCGCCACACCGAACCGTCGGCGTTGACCACCTCGATCGGGGCGTCGAGCACCACCGAGGCCGGGGTGTAGCCGTTGTCGAGCGCCGCCGAGTAGACGATCGGCTTGAACGACGAGCCGGGCTG
>JBQCFF010000244.1:0-3084 GCA_051959485.1 Devosia sp.
GTCGAGCTGCGCCACCCAGCCCGAGATTTCCTGGCCGAGCGTCAGCGGCGTCGCGTCCTGCAGGTGGGTGCGGCCGATCTTGACGACGTCCATGAACTCGTTCGCCTTGCCGTCGAGCGTGTTGCGCAGCAGCATGACGCGGTCGACCAGGTAGTTCTCGATCGCCTCGACCGCCGCGATGTGCATGGCCGTCGGATAGGTGTCGTTACTCGACTGGCTCATGTTGACGTGATCGTTCGGATGCACGGGCTTTTTCGAGCCCATCACCCCGCCGGCCAGTTCGATGGCGCGGTTGGAGATCACCTCGTTGACGTTCATGTTGGACTGCGTCCCCGAGCCGGTCTGCCAGACGACAAGGGGGAAGTGATCCCTGAGCTTGCCCTCGATCACCTCGTCGGCCGCACGGATGATCAGGTCGCGGGTCGCCTCGTCCATCAGGCCGAGCTTGTGGTTGGCAAGGGCCGCGGCCTTCTTCAGGATGCCGAACGCCCGGATGATCTCCGTGGGCATCTTTTCGCCGCCGATATCGAAATTGGCGAGCGAACGGGCGGTCTGGGCGCCGTAGTACTTCTCGCCCGGCACGTTGATGGTGCCCATGGAATCGGATTCGACGCGCATGCTCATGTGAGCCCCTTGAAATCAATAGGCGCACAGCGGCCGGCCCCTTGTGAGAGCCGGCCGCCGGTATGCTTAGCGATGGTCGCGCAAGGCGAGCTTACTTCTTCGGTTCGAGGATCTGCCGGCCGCGGTACATGCCGGTCTTGAGGTCCACGTGGTGCGGACGGCGCAGCTCGCCCGAATCCTTGTCTTCGACATAGGCCGGGGCGGCGAGACCGTCGGCGGAACGGCGGAAACCGCGCTTCATCAGCGAGGTCTTGCGCTTCGGAACTGCCATCTTCGGTACTCCAGATTTCTCAATAGCGGGTCGCCGAAGACTTTCCGGCGGATAACAGACAGGGTCTGTCGGGAATTCCGCGCGTCTATAGATGAGAATTTCGGCATTGGGAAGGGGCAACCGCCACAGCCGGGACGCTTTCGCATCGGCGCCGGAACGGCTAGAAGCCTTGCGCCCTGCCCTCGGACCACACTGCCTTGCCCTACGATTTTTCCGCCGAACTCGCCAGTACCGCCGCCGAGCTCGAGCGAGCGCTCGACGCGCTGCTGACGGCGGACGCGCTGAGCGGCCCCGGCCTGCCACCGGAGCGGCTGGTCGCGGCGATGCGGCATGGCAGCCTGAATGGCGGCAAGCGGCTCCGGCCGCTGCTGCTGCGGCAGGCAGCCGGCGTGTTCGGCGTGCCGCCAATGCGCACCGTGCAGGCGGGGCTCGCCGTCGAGATGATCCACTGCTACTCGCTGATCCACGACGACCTGCCGGCGATGGACGACGACGACCTGCGGCGCGGCCAGCCCACCGTGCACCGGGCCTATGACGAAGCGACCGCGATCCTCGCCGGTGACACACTGCTCACCCATGCCTTCGGCGTCCTGGCGCATGACAGCCTCGATGCCGACCCGGCGGTGCGCATCCGCCTCGTCGCCGAGCTCGCCGCCGGCGCCGGTGCGGGCGGCATGACCGGTGGCCAGATGCGTGACATCGAGGGTGAGACGGACTTCCTCACCGAGCGCGCCATTGCCCGCATGCAGGCGATGAAGACCGGCGCCCTGATCCGCGCCGCGGTGCGGATGGGTGCAATCCTCGGCGGCGCGTCGGACGTGGAGCTGCGGCAACTTACCGAGTACGCCGAGGCGGCGGGCCGCGCCTTCCAGCTCGCCGACGACATCCTCGACGTCACCGCCTCGCCCGAGATCATGGGCAAGGCGACCGGCAAGGACGCCGGGGCCGGCAAGCAGACGATCGTCGCGCGCCTCGGCGTCGACGCGGCGCGGCGCGAACTAGGCGAGATGATCCACGACGCCCTGAGCGCGCTACTGCCCTTCGGCCAGCGCGCCGACGGCCTGCGCGCGACCGCAAGGTTCTTCGCCGAGCGCCAGAGCTGACGCGCCCACGCGGAAGCCGGGAGGCCGCCTCATGCGCCGGCCGCCTGATGATCGTCCAAGGGGCGGCCGCCAGCCGCACCCTATCCTGCCGCCATCTTCCGCTTGCGTTCCCGGTCGGTGGTCCTGCCCCGATGAACCCACTTCGAGCTGGCAAGGGCGTAGTCGTCGTGTACGAAGTCGAGCAGCGATGTCACATCATCGTGGATTGAGAATTCGAGGAATCGTCCCTTAGCCGAGAAGAACGATCGCACGTCTTCATGATGCTCGATAAACGCATTTCGCCACCGCTGGATAACTTGGTCCTGCGTATCCCCGGTGGCTCGCATATAGCGCTCGGTGAAGCTACCTACCTTGTCGTTGCTGTGGTTCAGGCGAGACCTGATCCAGTGGTCAACGGGCCGGGTATTGAGCACGAAGTACGCGTCCGGAAACTCCCGATACAGTTCCTTGTAGAACAGGCAGGCCTCGATCACCTCGCTGTCCGACACCGACGTGAGGTCGGAGAACACATCGCCGTTTCCCAGCCCCGACAGTATCGGAGCGCCCTCCGCGATGTTGCGCGAGAGCTGCTTGGCAATGTTGACCTTCTTGCCCGTCAGGCGTTTCCACCGCGTGTGCAGCGACCGATATCCGCATCCCTCAAACAGCCCATGCAGGCTCTTGGTGCCGCACTTGTTGAAGCCGATGAAGAACACCTTGCGTCCGCGCTTCGGTCGACGCCAGACAAGATTAAGTCGCGGCATGCATTTCTCTTTGGCAAGGTCCCCGTTAGGGGCCTGTCTAGCCCGGAGCACAGCGCGGCGTCTAGCGCTGGTGCCGCCGAGGCGGCAGGCTTGTAATGCCGCCACTGCCCTGACCATCGCATGAGCCAGATTCGCGGGGATAACTCTTTCGCGGGGGCACATGTTGTGCGGCGATGTCCCAGGATGGTGGCGGGAGTTCGGGAGGCGGGAGAGTGGGTTGGCGCGGGCGGGCAAGGCGAAGGTAATGCGCAAGGCGCGGCAGGTCGCTGCGCTGGCCTGGCGGCTCGATGACCAGGGAGGGCTCGAGTTCCTGCTGGTCACCTCGCGCACCTCGAAGCACTGG
>JBQCFF010000245.1:0-7919 GCA_051959485.1 Devosia sp.
GACTGGGCCGGCGCTATCCGATCACCAACGGCTATCGCGACGTGCACGCGGAGCTTGGCGGCACCGAGCGGATCGACAGCAAGGGGCTGGAATGAGCTCGGTGCGCGTGACCACCCCCACCCCAGCTCCGCTAGGCGCTGACGCGCCAAGCTCCGCTACCCTCTCCACAAGGGGGAGGGAGACGTGGGGGCTTGCTCGGTGCCCTGTCAACGGGCGCCCCTCCCTCCCCTTGATGGGGAGGGTAGCGCAGCTGGTCGCGCAGCGACGTAGCGGAGCTAGGGTGGGGTGGAGAGGCGCTGACCTTCAGCCGGGTGGTGGCGCGCCATGACCCCGCCCCCGATCGTCCGCTACGCCCCGTCGCCCACCGGCCGGCTGCATTTCGGCAATGCGCGGCCGGCGCTGCTGAACTGGCTGTTCGCCAAGGCGCGCTCCGGCACCTATGTGCTGCGCCTCGACGATACCGACACCGCCCGCTCGACCGAGGAGTTCGCCCGCGGCATCGCGACCGACCTCGGCTGGCTGGGCATTGCCCCCGACCTGAAGATCCGCCAGTCGGACCGTACCGCGCTCTACGACAGCGCCCGCGACCGCCTGATCGCGGCGGGCCGCCTCTATCCCGCCTACGAGACGGAGGAGGAGCTCGAGCGCAAGCGCGCCCGTGCCCGCCTGCTCGGCCGCCCGCCGATCTACGATCGGGCGGCGCTGCAGCTGACGGTGGAGCAGCAGGCGCAGTTCGAGGCCGAGGGGCGGAAGCCGCACTGGCGCTTCCGGCTCGACGGCAGGCCGGTGCAGTTCGACGACCTGATCAAGGGGCCGCAGACGGTCAACACCGCCTCGATGTCGGACCCCGTGCTGATCCGCGCCGACGGGTCGTACCTCTACACACTGCCGTCGGTGGTCGACGACATCGACCTGGGGATCACCCATGTGATCCGCGGCGAGGACCACGTCAGCAATACCGGCACGCAGATCGAGCTGTTCGAGGCGCTGGGCGGGGCCGTGCCGTTCTTCGCCCACCACAACCTGCTGACCGGCGCCGAGGGGGAGGGGCTGTCGAAGCGGCTCGGCTCGCTCTCGCTCATGGAACTGCGCGAGGCGGGCTACGAGCCGATGGCGGTGGCGATCATGGCGACGCTCACCGGCACCTCGCTGCCGCTCGAGCCCTATCCGGATCTCGGAGCGATCGGCCAGGCGCTCGACCTCGGCAACATCTCGCACGGCCCGGCCCGCTTCGATCCGGCCGAGCTCGACAGCCTCAATGCCCGCATCCTGCACCAGATGCCGTATGAGCAGGCGAAACCGCGGCTCGAAGCGCTTGGGCTAGACTCCGAGCCACTCTGGCTGGCGCTGCGCGGCAATCTCGGCAGCTTCGACGAGGTCGCCGACCTCGCCACCATCGTCACCGGCCCGATGATGCCGGTGGTTGCGGACGAGGATCGCGACTACGTCGCGACGGCGCGGGACCTGCTGCCCGCCGAGCCGTTCGACGATACCACCTGGGCGCTCTGGACCAGCGCGCTGAAGGAGCGGACCGGCCGCAAGGGCAGGGCGCTGTTCCACCCGCTCCGGCTGGCGCTCACCGGCCGCGAGCAGGGTCCCGAGCTCAGGGCCCTGCTGCCGCTACTCGGGCGTAAGGTGTGTCTGGACCGACTATCCTGACGCGCTTGCCACCGAAGCTGACCACGCGCTCGGGCTCCGCGGCATTCGCCGCCGGCGCCATCGGCACCGCCACCACGACCGGCGCTTCGCCCGGGGCCGAGGGGCGCGGACGGGGCATGGGAACGTCGACATAGGTGATCGCGGCTTCCGCCACCACGGCGGGGGCCTGGACGATGTTGGGCAGGTTGCGCGGGTCGCGCACCGGCAGCGGGAATGTCGCGTCCTCGTAGGTCACCATGGCCCGGCTGCTGCCGTCCGGCAAAGTCGCCACCGAGAGCTGCCCGCCCTGCACCGTCTGCTGGCACTTGCTCGCGGTGTCGAACTCGGTGCGGAACCGGAAGGCGGTCGGCAGCGACGAGTAGGGCTCGCCGAACTGGTTGACCATCTGCTCGGGCTCCTGCCCGGGATTGTCGTAGTAGTAGAGGTCGACGTCGAGCGTGGGGCACATGGCGCGGCACTGCTCGGCGTCGTTGGGCACGTAGTCGATCAGCGTCGAGTAGCTGATCGGCCAGTAGAAGCCGTCGGTCTTGCGCACGCACAGGGTGCGCACCGTGTGATAATTGCCGTAGGGGTTGAACTCCTCGCCACGGACGCCGCCCTCGCCGTCGAAGCCGTCATCGGTGAACACGTCGAACAGCTGCTCGAACAGGTTGCCGCGATCGCGGTTGTCGCGGACGCGCGAGCGGTTATCGCCGCAGCCGAAGCGCGACATTTCCTGCAGGATCGCCTCGCGCTGCCCGGCCACGGCGTTGCCGGTGCCGACGGTGCTCTCGAGCTGCTTCACCTGCTCGCGGCCATCCAGCACGCGACGGGCGATCTGCTGGCACTGCGGGCTCAGCCGGCGTCCGGCCTTGGCGTCATCGTTGCAGCCTTCGCGCACATAGGAGCTTTCGGCGCGCTGCACCTCGCGCTGCGCCTGCTTCAGCTGCTGGGTGTTGCCTCGAGAGTCCCGGAAATCCGAGTTGCGGTCGAGCGTCGCCAGCGCCGACTCGAGCCGGAAGCAAGCGTTCGATTGCGCGTAGGCGGCCGAAACGTCGAAGGCGAGCCCGGCGAATGCCGCGATGAGCAGCACGAGAGCTTGCAGCAGATAGCGCTGGACGAAATGCATATGTACTGATCGGTTCCTTTTGCCCCGCACTATCGCCCGTTTGCGCCCAAACCGCGACGGCCCATCAGCGATGACAAACATTAATGCACGGTTGGTGGTTCCGTGCGGCGCGGAATAACGGAGCCGTGAAGGAATTTACCCCGTGCGGCGGCGTTGTCCCTCTGTCGCGCCAGGTCCGGCGCGGCTAGGCTTCCCCCCGTATCCCGCCAAGTGGCTGTGGCCGCTGGTGAAAGCGTCCCCTCAACTCCTCCCGGAAAGTCTGGAGTTCTGCCCGATGCCTCTCTCGAAGTTTGCCGCTACCGCGGCGGTGGCCTTCGTTGCCGGCGCCGTGGCCCTCGCGGCCTACGCCCAGGACCTGACCATCACGCCCGACCCCGCCCTGACCGGCCTCAGTGCCGAGCAGGCGGTGGACAAGCGCCAGCAGACCATGAAGCTGAACGGCGCCACCCTGAAGGTCGCCGGCGGCCTCACCGGCGCGGAGGCGGTAAAGGCGGCCGACACGCTGATCAGCAACTTCTCCAACCTGACGGTGCTGTTCCCCGAGGGCTCCGACCAGGTGCCGGGATCCGAGGCGCTGCCGGTCATCTGGCAGAACTGGGATACGTTCCAGGGCAACCTCAGGAAAGGCGTCGGCTTTGCGACCCAGCTGAAGGCCGCCGCCCAGGCCGGGGACGCCGCCGCCTATGCCGCCGCCCTCAAGTCGATCGGCGGGCTCTGCGGGCAGTGTCACCAGAAGTTCCGCGCCAGCTGACGCGGGATATCCTGGCGATCCGACCGGGCGGCCCAAATGGGGCCGCCTTTTTCGTGTGATCTGCGTCGTTCCCGCGTGCCGCCAGGCGCGCCCAAGGAGACTCAATCATGTCACGCCTCACGCTTGCTGCCTTGCTTGCGGCCTCCGTTCTTGCGGCCGCGCCCGCCGTTCGCGCCCAGGATGCCCAGCCGGCCGACCTCACTGCGTTCAACGAGGCCTGCGCCGGGGCGCAGCAGTTCCTGCTGGGTGACGTGCCGGCGGGGGTGGACCCCGCCACCATCCTGACCCCGCTCTGCAGTTGCATGGACACCCAGTTCAAGGACTTCCCGCAGAAGGACGTCGACATCCTGGCCGCCGACCTGCGCGGCGAGGGCACCCAGGAAGCGCACGATGCCCACGGCTCCTACACCGAGGTGGAGGACAAGGCGCGGGCCGGCCTCAACACCTGCTACGCCTCGCCCGAAGTACAGGCGGTGATGGCGCCGAGCGAAACGCCGTCCGAGTCGAGCGCACCCGCCGCGGGCACCTCGGGCGAAGGCACGTCAGGCGAGGCAACTCCCGCGCCGGCGCAGTGACAAAACAAGGGGGCGCATCGGCGCCCCTTGCTTTTTCCGCGCTGCCCCGGCATTTTGCGCGCCATGACAACCGCCGTCGCGATCTGCATTACGGGCTGCATTATTATCCGCTAGGCATTGCTGGCGGCGCGGTTATCTTCATCCCTCAAGTTCTCGACCCCGAAGAATCCGCCCCGCGAGCGACGACGCGCATGCGAGGAAATGGATTTTGGGCGAGACTCAGGCTTTGCGCCTCTACAACACGCTGACCCGCACGAAGGAGGTCTTCACCCCCGTCGATCCGCAGGACGTGCGCATGTATGTGTGCGGGCCGACGGTCTATGACTACGCCCATATCGGCAACGCCCGGCCGGTGATCGTCTTCGACCTGCTGTTCCGCCTGCTGCGCCACCTCTATGGCGAGGCGCACGTCACCTACGCGCGCAACATCACCGACGTCGACGACAAGATCAACGCGCGGGCGGTGCGCGACTATCCGGGCCTCGACCTCAACGAGGCGATCCGCAAGGTCACCGAGACGACGGCGGCGCAGTACCTCAAGGACACGCTGGCGCTCGGTGCGCTGGAGCCGACGGTGCAGCCGCGGGCGACCGAGAACATCCCGCAGATGCAGGCGCTGATCGGCACGCTGCTCGCGCGCAATCACGCCTACACCGCCGGCGGCGAGGTGCTGTTCGCCGTCGACTCCATGCCCGACTACGGCCAGCTCTCGGGCCGCAACCTCGAGGACAACGTCGCCGGGGCCCGCGTCGCGGTCGATGCGCACAAGCGCAACCCGGCAGATTTCGTGCTCTGGAAGCTGTCGAGCGACAGCGAGCCCGGCTGGCCCTCGCCCTGGGGCCGGGGCCGCCCCGGCTGGCACATCGAGTGCTCGGCCATGTCCGAGCGCTACCTGGGCCAGGTGTTCGACATCCATGCCGGCGGGCTCGACCTGATCTTCCCGCACCACGAGAACGAGATCGCCCAGTCGCGCTGCGCCCACGGCACGCCGGTGATGGCCAACTACTGGCTGCACAACGGTTTCCTGCAGGTCGAAGGCCAGAAGATGTCGAAGTCGCTCGGCAACTTCATCACCATGCACGACCTGCTGGAAACCGATAAGTTCGGCGGCCGCCGGTGGCCCGGCGAGGTGCTGCGCCTCGCCATGCTGATGACGCACTACCGCGAGCCGATCGACTTCTCGGTGAAGCGGCTGGAGGAGGCCGAGACCAAGCTCCGCGACTGGCAGCGCGCCGCGGCGGACGCCACGCGCGGCGCCGTCACGCCGCCCGCCGAGACGGTGGTCGAAGCGCTGAGCGACGATCTCAACTTCCATCGCGCCTCGGTGGCGCTCGATGCGCTGGCGAAGGCAGCCCGCTCCGAGCAGGTGGCGGCGGACAGCCTCGGTGCCACGCTGGAGTTCCTCGGCTTCGGCCTAGACACCCTACTGCAGCCCGCCTCGCTTTCCAGCGACGCCTCGGTGGAAATCGAGGAGGCCGTGAACCGCCGCCTGCTGGCCCTCAACGCCCGCGACTTCCCGGCCGCCGACGCCATCCGCGCCGATCTGCTGACCCAGGGTGTCCAGCTGATGGACTACAAGGACGAAGCCGGCCAGCGCCAGACGAAGTGGGAGGTGACGCGGTGACGCCCGTCGCTCCCGCTCCGGCCGGGCAACCTGCGGTTGCCGACCCCTCATCCGGCTGCCGCCACCTTCTCCCGCAAGGGGAGAAGGCGATGGGGCCGGGACGCCGCGCCCCTTTTGCAGCGGACGCTGACGGCACGCCTTCTCCCCTTGCGGGAGAAGGTGCCCGAAGGGCGGATGAGGGGTCGTCTCAGGTTGCACGGCATCGCCCCGTCGCCCCAGCGCAGCGGTCCTTCGCTCGTCGCCTGCGGAGTCAATCAACGCCGGAAGAGGCCAGGCTCTGGTCGCTGCTCCGTAACCGTCGCTTCGCCGAGTACAAGTTTCGCCGCCAGGTGCCCATCGGGCGCTACATAGTTGACTTCGCATGTCTCGATGCGCGGCTCATAGTAGAACTCGACGGCAGCCAGCACGCGGAGTCCCGTCGTGACGCCGTGCGGGACGCATGGCTCGGGAGCCAGGATTTCCGCATCCTCCGCGTCTGGAACGCCGAGTTGACCCACGCGCGGGCCGCCGTTCTCGATGCCGTCTGGTACGCACTGCAAACTCAGGGAGACCACTCATGACCAAGCTTGATCACGTCGCCATTTCCACCGCCGACTACCACAAGTCGCTGGCCTTCTACGAAGCGGTGCTGGCGCCGCTCGGCATCACGACCCTGATGAAGTTCGAGGGGGACGACGGGAACGCGGCCGGCCTCGGGGCCGACAACAACCCGTTCCTGTGGATCGGCGACGGCGGCAAGCTGACCGGTGGCCGGGTGCATCTTGCCTTCACCGCGCCGAACCGGGCGGCGGTGGATGCGTTCCATGCCGCGGCCATGAGTGCGGGCGGCAAGGACAACGGCGCCCCGGGGCTGCGGCCGCACTACCACGCCAACTATTACGCCGCCTTCGTCTACGACCTGGACGGGCACAACATCGAAGCGGTCTGCCATGCCCCCGAGTAGGCCGCTGTCCCGGCCGCCCGCGGGGCCGGGCATCCGCCGCCACCTGATCGAGGCGACCGACCGGTTCGCCGGGAGCGAGTACCTATGAGCGACGCCCAGCAGCACAATGACGCCTACCGGTTCCGCGAGTATTCGGGCGGCTGCCAGTGCGGCGCCGTCCGCTTCCACGCCACGGAACTGCGCGACAACCCGCATTTCTGCCATTGCCGCATGTGCCAGAAGGCCTCCGGCAACATGTTCGCCGACCTGGTCGGCATCCGCCACGCGCACCTGACCTGGACGCGCGGCAAGCCGAGCGAGTTCAACAGCTCGGACGCGGCGGCGCGTGGCTTCTGCAGCGCCTGCGGCACGCCGCTCTACTATCGCTCGCTGGGTGGGCCGCATGTCTCGATGAGCATCGGCTCGTTCGATACGCCGCACGCGATTCCCATCCGCTACGAGATGGGCCTCGAGGGCCGGCACCCCAGCCTCCGCCCGCTGCCCGGCGCCGAGCAGGTCGGCACCACCGAGGAGGCGGACGGCGAGACGGCTGTCGCGCGGATCAGGAACTCCAACCACCAGCATCCCGACCACGACACGGCCGAGTGGCCACCCCAGAACTGAGTACCGAGTATGCCCAAGGAACGCCTCTACCTCTACGACACCACCCTGCGTGACGGGGCGCAGACGGCCGGCATCGAGTTCTCCCTCGAGGACAAGATTTCGGTGGTCCGCCTGCTCGAGCAGCTTGGCGTCGACTACATCGAGGGCGGCTTTCCCGGTGCCAACGTGGTGGACGATGCGTTCTTCGCCGAGGCGCGGGCCCGCGACGCGACCTTCACCGCCTTCGGCATGACCAAGCGGGCAGGGCGGTCGGTGGCGAACGATCCGGGCGTGCAGGCCACCCTCAACGCCGTGTCGGACGCCGCCTGCTTCGTCGGCAAGGCGTCGTCGAAGCAGGTGGAGCTGGCGCTCGGCATCTCGCCCGAGGAGAACCTGGAGAGCCTGCGCGAGACGGTGGAGGCCTCGGTCGCCGCCGGCAAGGAGACGCTGGTCGACTGCGAGCACTTCTTCGACGGCTTCAAGCACGACAAGCCCTACGCGCTGCGCTTCATCGAGACGGCGCTGGCGGCGGGGGCGCGCTGGGTGGTGCTCTGCGACACCAATGGCGGCACCATGCCGGCCGAGGTGGACGAGATCGTGCGGCAGGTGCGGCGGGTGGCGCCGGGCGACCGGCTCGGTATCCACGCGCATGACGACACCGGCCAGGCCGTGGCCAA
>JBQCFF010000246.1:0-7268 GCA_051959485.1 Devosia sp.
CCAGTCGTGCGGCCGGGCGCCCACGGGGGACGTCAACAACAGGGCTCTGTATCAAGGAGGGAGCTTCATGAACGCGTTGCTGAAAATTGTCGGCGCCGTTGCGCTGGCTGCGGGTCTGACCGCAGCTCCGGCGCTGGCGGAAACAAAGCTTACGGTGCCGGGCGGTTCGACCACCGGTACCTATATGGACTACATGAAGACGGTCTATGCGCGCGCGTCGGGCGCCGAGCTCCTGCAGGAGCCGCTGACCAGCTTCGACAACGAGTACCAGCTGACCCCGCTCGCGGCGACGAGCTGGGAGCAGTCGGAGGATGGCCTCACCTGGACCTTCCACCTGCGTGACGGGATGAAGTGGTCCGACGGCGAGCCGGTCACCGCCAACGACTACGTCTTCGCGCTGCAGCATGCCGCCACGTCGGGCTACGATTTCGCCTGGTACTGGAGCTTTGCCGGCGGCATCAAGGGCTGGGACGACGTGACGGCCGGCAAGGCCGACGTGTCGACTCTCGGCCTCGGCGCTCCCGACGACAAGACGCTCACCGTCACCACCAATGCGCCCAAGCCCTATCTGCCGGGCGTGGTCTCGCTGTGGTACCCGGTGCCCAAGCACCAGTTCGACAAGTTCGGCGACGACTGGGCGACCAACGTCGCCAACGTGGTCTCGTCCGGTCCCTTCCTGCTCAAGAGCTGGGAGAAGTCGAACAACTCGGTCGTCCTCACCAAGAACCCGGACTACAACGGCCCGTGGGTGGCACAGGTCGATGAACTGACCATCGATCCGTCGGTCGGCCTGCCGGAAGTCGGCATGCCCGCCTTCCTCGCCGGCGACCTCGCCTTCACCAACCTCAATGCCGGCCAGATCCCGGTAGTGAAGCAGCGCTTCCCCGACTCGATCCGCAGCGAGGCGGTGTTCGCCACCTCGTACATCGCGTTCGACCTCGAGAAGCCGCCGTTCGACAATGTCGATGTGCGCCGCGCCTTCTACTATGCGGTCAATCGCGACGAGCTGACCTCGACGGTACTCAAGGACATCGCCATTCCGGCCCACTCGATCCTGGCGCCGGGCTATCCCGGGTACTCGGACAAGATCGCGGCCGAGGCCGTGTTCGACCCGCAGAAGGCCAAGGACCTGATGGCCAAGGCCGGCTACCCGAACGGCGAAGGCTTCCCGACCATCGAGATCTGGTTCCGCGAGGAAGGCGGCTATAACGGCGCCATCCTGCCCCCGATGGCGCAGTACCTGCAGGCCCAGTTCAAGGACATCCTCGGGATCACCATGAACATCAAGGTGATGCCGGGCAAGGACTGGATGGAGGGCATGCTCGCCCGCAAGAACAACATCTATCTGGCGCCCTACGAGTACGACTACCTCGACCCGTCGAACTTCTACGGCCTGTTCTACAATGGCGGCCGTCACAGCTACCACGTGGCGGAGTACGACAAGCTCGTCGCCGAAGCCGACAAGAACCCGGTCTGGGAAGAGCGCGTGAAGCTCTACGAGCAGGCCGAGCAGGTGATGATCGACCAGGGCCTGATCGTGCCGCTGGTGCACCCGATCACCACGGCCGCCGTGAGCGACACCATCACGGGTCCCGGCGTGTCGCCCAACTCGCGCGGGTTCACGCCGCTCGGTCGTATCGGTAACTTCATCTACTCGCACATCAGCGTGAAGCAGTAGTCGATGCCTCCGGCTCCCCGGCCCCGTGCCGGGGAGCCTCCCGCTTCCATGCCGCCGCCGAGGCGGAAGGTCGGGCCGTCCACGTCACCCGACCAGAACCTTTGGACCAGTGCTTCCGGCCCGGGCCGGGGGCGCCCCGCCCAGGACAATGCATGAGTTTGGTAGAGATCAAGGGACTGCAGGTCAGCTTCCGCCAGCATGGTGGCGAAGTGGAAGCCGTGCGCGGCGTCGACCTCAGCCTCAAGGATGGCGAAAGCCTCGGCATCGTCGGTGAGTCCGGCTCGGGCAAGTCGGTGACCTGCCTCGCGCTGATGCGGCTCCTCGCCAGCACCGCGACCGTCAAGGCGGACAAGCTGGTGCTCAACGGCGTCGACGTGCTCAAGGCGAAGAACCGGCAGATGGCGTCGATCCGCGGCAGCGCGGCGGCGATGATCTTCCAGGATCCGGCGACGGCGTTCGACCCGGTCTTCACCATCGGCCACCAGATGGCCGAGACCATCATCACCCATCGCAAACTTTCCAAGGCCGCGGCGCTGGCCGAGGCCGAGCAGCTGCTGCTCAAGGTCGAGATCAAGAACGCCAGGGACGTGCTCGGCTACTATCCGCACCAGCTCTCGGGCGGCATGCTGCAGCGCGCCATGATCGCAATGGCGCTCTCCTGCCAGCCCAAGGTGCTGATCGCCGACGAGCCCACCACGGCGCTCGACGTCACCATCCAGGCGCAGATACTGCAGCTCATCAAGGGCCTGCAGGCCGAGATGGGCATGGCGCTGATCATGATCACCCACGACCTCGGCGTGATCGCCGAGACGGTCGACCGCGTCGTCGTGATGTATGGCGGCAAGGTGATGGAGGAGGGGCCGGTCGCCGACATCTTCGACAACCCCAAACACAGCTATACCCAGTCGCTGCTCGCGAGCCTGCGCGCCGGCGAGACGCGCCAGCCCGAGCCCGTCGCCTCCGAACCGGTGGCACCGGCGCTCGAGCTCAGGAACCTCTCCAAGGTCTACAAGCTGCGCCGCCGAGGCCGCGTCTTCTCGAGCTACGTCGATTTCCCGGCCGTGCGCGGCGTCGACCTCGTGCTGCCGCGCAACAAGATCGTCGGCCTCGTAGGCGAAAGCGGCTCGGGCAAGAGCACGACCGGCATGATGGCCATGCGGCTGCTGCAACCGACCGGCGGGCGCATCGTGGTCGACGGCACCGACATTTCCGACATGGGGATCGAGGCGCTGAAGCCCTACCGCAAGAGCATGCAGGTGATCTTCCAGGACAGCTATTCGGCGCTCGACCCGATGATGACGCTGAGCCAGATCATCGCCGAGCCGCTCGACATCCACCAGATGGGCACCGCGCGCGAACGGCAGGAGCTGGCGCTGGGCTGGCTCGAGCGAGTCGGGCTCGACCGCTCCTACGGCACCCGCTACCCGCACGAGCTGTCGGGCGGCCAGCGGCAGCGCGTCGCCATTGCGCGGGCGCTGATCCTCGGGCCCAAGGTGCTGGTCGCCGACGAGCCGACCTCGGCCTTGGACGTCTCGGTCAAGGCGCAGATCATCGGGCTGTTGAAGAACCTCCAGACCCAGATGGGCCTCTCGATGCTGTTCATCAGCCACGACCTGTCGGTAGTGCGTTCGCTCACCGATACGGTGGTGGTGATGTACAAGGGCCGGGTCGTGGAGCAGGCGCCCACCGCCAGCATCTTCGCCAATCCGCGGCACCCCTACACGCGTTCGCTGCTCGATGCGATCCCGGTCACCAACCCGCGCGACCGCCGGCAGCGCACCTTCCTGCAGCAGGCCGATATCGACCGCAACACGCCGCATTACGTCATCGCCGAACTGCCGGGCCACCTGAACCCGACGCCGGGGCCGCAGCTCGTCGCCGTCGCGCCGGGTCACCTCGTCGAAGCGGTGGTCACGCGATGAAGGGGGCCAGGCCATGATCGTCTATCTCATCAAGCGTATCCTCTCGATCGCGCTCACCTTCTTCATCGTCTCGCTCGTCATCTTCCTGATGATGCATGCGGTGCCGGGCGGACCGTTCACCGAAAAGGACATGCCGCTTTCGGCCGAGGTGAAGGCGGCGCTCAACGCGCGGCTGGGCCTCGATAAGCCGCTCTGGGTGCAGTACGTCAACTACATGGCCGGCGTGCTGCAGGGGAACTGGGGCGTGCCGTACCAGTCGCCGGGCGAAACGGTGATCAGCCTCCTGCAGCAGGCCTGGCTGCCGAGCCTCATCCTCGGCGGTTCGGGCGTCATCATCGGCGCGGCGCTGGGCATCCTCATCGGCATGGCGGCGGCGTTGCGCCGCAACAGCTGGATCGACTACCTCGCCTCGGGGCTGTCGGTGCTCGGCCTCACCATCCCGGTCTTCGTCATCTCGATGCTGTTGATCCTGATCTTCGCGGTCTGGCTCGGCTGGCTGCCGGCGAGCGGCTGGGGCAAGCCCGAGCGCTGGATTCTGCCGATCGCCGCCTATGCCGCGATCCCGCTCGCGACCTATGCCCGCTACACCCGCTCGGCCATGCTCGACACGCTCAACCGGCCGTTCGTCACGGCGCTGCGCGCCAAGGGGCTGAGCGAGGGGCGGATCATCTTCCAGCACGTGCTGCGCAACTCGGCCATCCCGATGGTGACGGTGTTCCTGCCGATGTTCATCGGCACGGCGACCGGCTCGATCTTCGTCGAGGCGATGTTCCGCATCCCGGGGCTCGGCAGCTACTTCGTCTCCTCCATCGAGAACCGCGACTATCCGCTGGAGATGGCGCTGGTGCTGATGGTCACGATCGGCATCTGCTTCGCCTACCTCATTTCCGACATCGCCTACGCGTGGCTCAACCCGCGCATCCGCCTGGGAGACGACGCCCAATGAGCGCACAGATCGACACCCGCGCCGAACCGCTCGCCGTCCCCGCCGCTGCCCGGCAGCGCGGCCCGCTGTGGTTCGCCTGGCGCCGCTTCCTCGCCAACAAGGCGGCGGTCGTGGGCGGCGTGGTGCTGGCCGTCATCGTGCTGATGGCGATCTTCGCGCCGCTCTTCACCAAGACCGACCCGTCGGCCCAGGCCTACCTGAGCCAGTCGCTGGCCTTCCCGTCGGCGGAGTTCTGGTTCGGCGTCGACGACCTGGGACGCGATTTCTTCACCCGCGTTGTCTACGGGGCGCGCGTGTCGCTCTCCATCGGCTTTGCCGCGGCGATCTGCAGCCTGCTGATCGGTATCCCCATCGGTGCGGTCGCCGGCTATTTCGGCGGCCGGGTCGACTGGTTGATCATGCGCATCATCGAGATCTTCTCGGTGGTGCCGTCGCTGCTCGCCGCCATGCTGCTCGGCGCGCTGATCGGCGGCGGCTACGTGACCATCGTCGTCATCGCGGCGGCCTTCGGCTGGTTCGGCGTCTGCCTGCTGGTGCGGGCGCAGGTGAAGTCGTTCCGCGAGAAGGACTTCGTGCGGGCCGCGCAGGCGCTCGGCGCCTCGCCGTGGTACATCCTCCGCCGCCATGTCATCCCCAACTCGCTGTCGCCGATCATCGTCGGCTTCGTGCTCGCCATGCCGGGCGCGATGATGCTGGAAGCGTCGCTGAGCTTCCTCGGCATCGGCGTGGCGCCGCCGACCCCGAGCTGGGGGCAGATGATCAATGTCGGCATGAACTTCATGTTCTTCTACTGGCATATGGCGGTGTTCCCCACCGCCGCGCTGGCCATCACCATCCTCGCCACGACGCTGTTCGGCGACGGCCTGCGCGATGCCCTCGATCCCACCCTGAAAGGCCGCTGAGTTGTCGTCGAACCTTGCCAAGCACTTCCTCCTGCGGGAGGACGTGACCTTCCTCAACCACGGCTCGTTCGGCGCCTGTCCGCGACCGGTGTTCGAGACCTACCAGCGCTTCCAGCGCGAGCTCGAAAGCGAGCCGGTGGATTTCCTCGGCCGCCGCCTCACCGAGCTGATGCGCGCGCCGCGGGTGGCGCTCGGCGCCTTCCTCGGCACCAGCGCCGAGAACGTCGTCGGCGTGGTCAACGCCACGGGCGGGCTCAACATCGTCGCGCAGTCGCTGCCGCTTGCCGAAGGCGACGAGATCCTCACCACCGACCACGAGTACTCGGCGCTCGAGAAGACCTGGGCCTATGTCACCCGCCGCACCGGCGCCAAGGTGGTGGTGGTGAAGGTGCCGATGCCGTTCGTCTCCGAAGCGGCCTTCACCGACGCCCTCGTCGCCGGCATGACCGAGCGCACCAAGGTGCTGTTCCTCAGCCACATCACCTCGCCGACGGCGCTGGTGTTCCCGATCGAGCGGGCGATCGCCGAGGCCCGCCGGCGCGGCATCTGGAGCGTCATCGACGGCGCCCACACGCCCGGCCACATCCCGCTCGAGCTCGAAAAGCTCGGCGTCGATTTCTACTCGGGCAACTGCCACAAGTGGATGATGACGCCGAAGGGTTCGGCCTTCCTCTACGCCCGGCCGGAGTTGCAGGGGCTGCTGAACCCGCTGGTCATCAGCCACGGCTGGACCGTCGACAGCAAGACGCCCGGCGCCAAGGGGGCGTTCGGCAACTCGCCCTTCATCGACGAGATCGAGATGCAGGGGACGCGCGACCCCTCGGCCATGCTCGCCATCCCCGCCGCCATCGCGTTCCGCGAGGAGCACGACTGGACCGAGGTGCAGCGGCACTGCACGGCGCTGGCGCAGGATACGGCGCGGCGGCTGGGCGAGCTCACCGGGCTCGCGCCGCTCTCGACGCCGGAGTTCTCGGCGCCGCAGATGGTGGCGATGCCGATCCCCGAATGCGATCCCAAGGAAATCCACACCCAGCTGTGGGAGCGCTACAAGATCGAGATCCCGGTGTTCCAGTGGCAGGACCACTTCGTCGCCCGGCTCTCGGTGCAGGGCTACAACAGCAAGCCGCAGATGGATTACCTGCTCGAGGCGCTCGGCGAACTGCTCGAGTTGCGTGAACCGCGCCGGCAGCGCGCCTGAGGAGGTGGCGTGGATCAGGATGGAGCACTGAGCTATCTCGAACCGCTCGAGACCCGCACCCGCGGCGTCGCGGTGCTCGACGCGCTCGCCGACATGATCGAGCGCGCCGGGCTGCAGGTGGGTGACCGGCTGCCGCCCGAGGTGTCGCTCGCCGCCACGCTGGGGGTAGGGCGCTCCACCATCCGCGAGGCGCTCAACCGCTGGGAAGGGCTCGGCATCATCCGCCGCCGCCGCGGCGACGGCACCTACCTCGCGGCGCGGGTGCAGAGCTCCAAGGGCCTCGTCCCCACCATGATCCGGCTCGAGGGCGAGGCGCTGATCCGCCTGATCGAGGTGCGCCGGGCGCTGGAGAACGACGTGGTGCGCAAGGCCACCGTCAACGCCACGCCGGCGCAGCGCGCGGAAATCTCGCGGCTCTGCGACATCCTCCTCACCGAGGTGGAGGCGCGGCGGAACTGGCACGAGGCCGACCACGCCTTCCACGGCGCCATCTATGCGGCGTCGGGCAATCCGATGTTCGGGCAGATCCTGCACCGGCTCGACGATGCGCTGGAGCGTTCGAGCGAGAGCCCGTTCGGCCGCGACGATTTCGGCCTCACCTCGTTCCCGCCGCACCGCCGGC
>JBQCFF010000247.1:0-3936 GCA_051959485.1 Devosia sp.
GCCACCGGCAATGTGGGCCGGGAAATGCTCAACATTCTCGCGGAGCGGAAGTTTCCGGTCTCCGAGCTGATCCCGCTCGCGTCCGCCAGGTCGCAGGGCCAGGAGATCAGCTTCGGCGACAAGCGCGTGAAGGCGCAGAACCTCGAGAACTTCGACTTCACCGGCGTCGATTTCGCGCTGATGTCGGCCGGCTCGTCAGTGGCGAAGGACTGGGGCCCGCGCATCGGCGCCACCGGCACCATCGTCGTCGATAACTCGAGCTTCTGGCGCTACCACGCCGACGTGCCGCTGGTCGTCCCCGAGGTCAATGCGCACGTGCTCGACGGCTACATGGCGCAGGCCGACCGCAAGAACATCATCGCCAACCCCAACTGCTCCACCGCGCAGCTGGTCGTGGCGCTGAAGCCGCTGCACGATGCGGCGAAGATCAAGCGCGTCGTCGTCGCCACCTACCAGTCCGTCTCCGGCGCCGGCAAGGAAGGCGTCGACGAGCTCTGGGCCCAGACCAAGGGCATCTTCGTCAACGACAAGCCCGAGGCGAAGAAGTTCACCAAGCAGATCGCCTTCAACGTCATTCCCCACATCGACGTCTTCATGGAAGACGGCTCGACCAAGGAAGAGTGGAAGATGGTCGCCGAGACCAAGAAGATCCTCGACCCCAAGATCAAGCTGACCGCCACCTGCGTGCGCGTGCCGGTGTTCGTCGGCCACTCCGAGGCGATCAACCTCGAGTTCGAGAACCCCATCACCGCCGACGAGGCGCGCGATATCCTGCGCGAGGCCCCCGGCATCTCGGTGCTCGACAAGCGCGAGCCTGGCGGCTACGCCACTCCGGTCGAGGCGGCCGGCGAGTACGACACCTACATCTCCCGCATCCGCGAGGACGTGACGGTGGAGAACGGCCTCAACCTCTGGGTGGTCTCCGACAACCTGCGCAAGGGCGCCGCCCTCAACACCGTGCAGATCCTCGAAACCCTGATCGAGCGCAACCTCGTCGCCCGCAAGGCGGCGTAACCAGCACGACCGGCCCGGTGCTCCTCCCCTGTCACAGACGGGGGAGGGGGACCATGCGAAGCATGGTGGAGGGGGCGGCCCGAACGCCGAGGCAGGGAGCTTCCTGATGCCCGACCGCGTCCTCCTCACCGGCATCTCCGGCTTCCTCGGCGGCCACGTCGCCCTGCAATTGCTGCAGCAGGGATACCGCGTCCGCGGCTCGGTGCGCAGCCTCGATCGCGCCGCCAAGGTGCGGGCGATGCTCGCCCGCCACGGCGCCGACCTCAGCCGCCTGGAGTTCGTTGCCCTCGACCTGCTGGCGGATGCCGGCTGGGATGCCGCCATGGACGGCGTCCGCTTCCTGCAGCACACCGCCTCCCCCTTCGTCGCCGAGATGCCGCGCGACCGCGGCGAGCTCGTCCGCCCCGCCGTCGAGGGCACGCGGCGGGCGCTCGCGGCGGCGCTTCGCGCCCAGGTCGAGCGGGTCGTCCTCACCTCCTCGATGGCGGCGATCATGTACGGCCACGACCCGACCCGCACGCGCCCCTTCACCGCCGCGGACTGGACCGACCTCGCCGGCCGCGACGTCACCGCCTATGTCGAATCGAAGGCCCGCGCCGAACGGCTCGCTTGGGAGATCATGGACGGCGCCGGTCGCCACGCCGATCTCGTCGCCATCAACCCCGGCGGCATCCTCGGCCCGCTGCTCGACGACGATCCCGGCACCTCGGCCGCCCTGATCCAGCGCCTGATGCAGGGCGAGGTGCCGGCCGCGCCGCGCATCTCATTCATTCTTGTCGACGTCCGCGACGTCGCCGCGCTGCACGTCGCCGCGATGGAACAGCCGGAGGCCGGCGGCCACCGCTACCCCACCGGCAGCGGCACCTGGGACATCCTCGAGATCGCCGACATGCTGCGCGCCGGCCTCGGCGCCGACGCCGGCCGCCTGCCCCGCTTCCGCGTCCCCGACTGGCTGGTCCGCGCCGCCGCGCTGTTCGATCCGGTGCTGCGCAGCAATCTCGGCGAGCTCGGCGTCGTCAAGCACGCCGACACCGCCGCCGCCGAGGCGCTGCTCGGCCATCCGTTCATCCCCGCCGCCGACGCGGTCACCGCCACCGCCCGCAGCCTGATCGAGTATCACCTCGTCCCGAAAAAGGGCCTTTGACAATCGCCCGGTTTCGAATATGAAGCACCCGATCGGAGCGGGGCTGTAGCTCAGTTGGGAGAGCGCATCGTTCGCAATGATGAGGTCAGGGGTTCGATTCCCCTCAGCTCCACCATCGCTCCGGATCACCCCCTGCCTTAACCCATCCGCCCCCGTGTCGGCAGCCCTGGCAGCAGCTTGCCTGGGGTGATGGGGAAGTCTCGGATGCGGAGGCCGGTGGCGTTGTAGACCGCGTTGGCGACCGAGCCGCCGGTGCCGCCCGCCCCCAGTTCGCCGATGCCCTTGACGCCCAGGTGGTTGGCCGTCTCGTCGAAATCGTCGAGCATGATCGCGTCGATCGCCGGGATGTCGGCGTGGGTCGGCACCAGGTACTCGGCGAAGTCGCCGTTCACCCAGTGGCCGTGCCGCGGATCGACGGCGGCGTTTTCATGCAGCGCCGCGCCGACGCCCCAGATCATGCCGCCGATCAGCTGCGAGCGCGCCGTCTTGCGGTTGAGGATGCGGCCGCAAGCGAACACGCCGAGCATGCGCCTGAGCCTCACTTCGCCGGTATCGGCATCCACCCCCACCTCGGCGAAGCTCGCCCCGTAGGTATAGTGCGCGAACTGCTTGTACGCCGGTTCCTGCGAGCTCGGCAGCGTCCGCCCCGTGGCCTCGAGCCCGTCCGGGAAATGACGCCGCACCTCGGCGAAGAGGTCGTTGTAGGCCCGGCCCGACACCGAAGCGATCCGCTCGAGCAGTGTCGCGCAGGCCCGGTCCACCGCCACCGTGGTGTTGGAGGCGCCCCACGAGCCGCCGGCCCCGTTGCCCTTTGGGTGGTTGGAGTTGGCGAGCTCCACCCGCACCTGGCCCATCGGTACGCCGAGCGCCTCGGCCACCACCTGGGCGACGATGGTGTAGGTGCCGGTGCCGATATCGGTCATGTCCGAGCGCACGATCACGAGGCCGTCCGGCTCGATGCGCACCAGCGCCTCGGCCGAGGTCTGGAAGTGCCCGCGCATCGACGAGGCGACGCCGTAGCCGACCAGCCAGCGCCCGTCCCGGCGGCTCGCCGGCACTTTCGGACGCTCGTCCCAGCCGAAGCGATCGGCGCCCTCGCGCAGGCAGTCGACCAGCCGGCGGCCGCTGAGCGGCGCATTCTTGCCGGGGTCGTAGTCGGTGTCGTTGCGGAGCCGCAGTTCCACCGGGTCGATCGCCAGTTTCTCCGCCAGCTCGTCGACCGCCGATTCGAACACCATCAGCCCGGCCAGCTCGCCGGGTCCGCGCACCGGCTCGCCGGCCTTCAGGTCGAGCTCCTGGTGCGCCTGCCGCAGCAGCAGGTTGGGCGTCGCGTAGAGGGCCCGCCCGACGGTCGAGATCGCCTCATCCCACACTTCGCTCGGCGAGGTCTGGATCACCGTGTCGTGGCCCACCGCCACGAGTCGCCCGTCGGCCGCCGCGGCGAGCCGCAGCCGGCTGAGCGAGGCGGGCCGGTGCCCGACCAGCGTGAAGATCTGCCGGCGCGCCAGCGCCACCTTCACCGGCCGGCCGAGCTGCATCGAGCCGAGCGAAGCCAGCACCGCCTCGGCATGCAGCACGATCTTCGAGCCGAAGCCACCGCCGACGAAGGCGCTGTCGATGGTGATGCGGCTGCGGTCGAGCCGCAGCGTCGCCGCCAGCCCGACGATCAGCTGGTTCAGCATCTGCGCCGCCAGGTAGATCGTCAGGTGCCCGTCCCGCCAGTCGGCGAGGCAGGCATTGGGCTCCATCGGCTGGCTGAAATGGTAGGGCGTGCCGTA
>JBQCFF010000248.1:0-17258 GCA_051959485.1 Devosia sp.
GCCACAGCCGCATCGTCGCCCGAGGGCCCGATGGACAACAGGTCGATGATGTCGGCGAAAGCTGACGCCACGTGGCGACTCCGGGCTGGCGTGGTAAGGAGGCGAGGTTTGGACCAATCGGCGAGCATTTGCAATTGAGCGGCGACGGGCCCGGCCCACGCATCCGGCAGGACAATTTCCGCGAGCCGCCCCCCAGCCCGCCGGACCGGGGTTTCGGCGCCGACCTGGTGATGGCGCTGCGCTTCTTCTCCCGCCTGCCGACCGGCGACCGGCCATTCGAGCCGCCCGACCTCACCCGCATCGCCGTGGCGCTGCCGTTCGCCAGCGTCATCATCGCGCTCGGGCCGGCGGCCCTGCTGATGCTGCTGGGCTTCTTGCTGCCCGGCTATTTCGCCGCCGCGCTGGCGGTCGGCGCCATGCTGGCGGTGACCGGCGCCATGGCCGACGATGCGCTGGCCGACGCAGCGGATGGCCTCGTGGGCGGCGCCACGCCCGAGCGCCGGCTCGAGATCATGAAGGACAGCCGCCACGGCACCTACGGCGTCGCGGCGCTCTGCCTCTACATCGTGCTGCGCGTCGTGGCGCTGGGCAGCCTTGCTGTCGCGCACGGCCCGGCCGCCGCCGCCGCGATCCTGGTCGCCACGACCGTGCTCGCCCGCTCGAGCTCCTTGTGGCTCAGCCTCGAGCTGCCGAACGCGCGCGCCGGGGGGGTGTCGGCCGGCGCCGGCCGGGTCGGCCGCAACAGCTTCGGCATCGGCCTGCTGTTCTCGGCCATCATCGCCTTCATCGTCGCGGCGCCGTTCACCAGCCTGGTCGCGGTGGTGCTGGCGTTTCTTGTCGCCGGCCTTGTCGCCTGGGGATGGACGGCCGTATGCCGCAAGCTCGTCGGTGGCCAGACCGGCGACCTGATCGGCGCGCTGCAGGCGCTGATCGAGGTTGGCGTGCTCACCGTGCTGCTCGCCTTCGCGTGATCCACCTTGCCGAACGTTCATTCCGGTCCCGCCTTGGGAACGCTTGAATTGCCTCGGCACTTACCCATTATCTGACGACACAGGAGAAGTCGCACCACATGCTGTTCATCGGCGTCGCCATCTTCATCGCCATCGGGCTGGCGCTGCTGATCGTCTCGGATGCCGGGACGCTGGTCGGCCTCGAGCAGGCGCAGTTCGGGCAATTGATCGCGCTGCTGGTCATCCTGCTGCTGGTCGCTTCGGGCCTGTTCAGCCGCCGGCACCGGCTGGGCGAGATGCTCGGCAACGTCGTGCTCTGGGCCGGCATCTTCGGCATGGTGATGGTGGGCTACGCCTATCGCGACGACCTGTCGGGCGTGGCCTCGCGCGTCTTCGGCGAGCTCATGCCGGGCACCGCGGTGGTCGATGCACAGCGCGGCAGCGCCAGCTTCCGTTCGGGGCTCGATGGGCACTTCACCATCAATGCCGATATCAACGGCGAGACCGTGCGCACCATCTTCGATACCGGCGCCAGCGCGGTGGTGCTGACCCACGCCGATGCGGTGAAGGCTGGCATCGACACCGACACGCTGCGCTACGACATTCCCGTGCAGACGGCGAACGGCACCGGCCGGGCCGCCGGCGTGACGCTCGACAGGATCGAGGTCGGCGGCATCACCCGCAACTGGGTCCGCGCCTTCGTCGCCGAGCGCGGCGCGCTCGATACCAGCCTGCTCGGCATGAGCTTCCTCGGCACGCTGAGCCGCTATGCGGTGAGCGGCAATTCGCTGGAACTGATGGATTGAGCCGGGCATAGTCGCCCGGCACCGACCGGGAGCGCCCGATGCCGCAACGCCCGTACGACGAAGTCCTGCTGCGCCGCTCCTTCGCCGTCGCTGCCCGTGCCCGCGAGGCCGGCGATCATCCGTTCGGCGCGCTGCTGGCCGACCGGGACGGCAACGTGCTGCGCGAGCAGGGCAACGGCTACACGTCGGAGGGCAACGACCGCACCGCGCATGCCGAGAGGCTGCTGGCCTCGTGGGCGGCGAAGCACCTGAGCCTCGAGCACTTGCAGGGCTGCACCCTCTACACCTCGGCCGAACCCTGCGCGATGTGCTCGGGCGCCATCTACTGGGCCGGCATCGGCCGCGTCGTCTTCGGCCAGACCGAACGCGAGCTCAAGGCGCAGACCGGAGCGCACGAGGAGAACCCGACGCTCGACCTCCCCTGCCAGGTCGTCTTCGAAGCCGGCCAGCGCCCGACCGAGGTCGTCGGCCCGCTGCTGGCCGACGAGGCCGCGCAACTGCAGGCGGACTTCTGGCAGGCCAAGGGCTGAGCCCCGTTCAGACTCGCGTCAGCACCGGTTCATCTGCAACATGAACCGATCGTCAGCCGCCGTTCATCATCGTGGCGATTTCCGCACCGAATTGCGGATCACACCGCCAGCGCCAGCTCCGGTTCCAGCGCGTCGAACGCGCGCATGATCACCTCCGGCCCGGCGCCGCGCTTCGCCGCGTCGACCGACAGGATCTGCCGGAACGTCCGCGCCCCGGCCCGCGCGTTGGCGAGCCCGAGCATGTGCCGGGTGATGTTGTTGAGCCGCGCGCCCTGCCCCAGCTGGCGCTCAGCATACTCCGCCATCGCCAGCATGATCTCACGCAATTCCAACGGTTTGGCCGCCTCGCCGAAGAACCGGCTGTCGACCATCGTGAGCAGCATCGGCTCATGGTAGGCGGTGCGCCCCAGCATCACGCCATCCACCGCCGCCAGGTGCGCCTCCGCGTCCTTCAGCGTCTTGATGCCGCCGTTGAGCAGCACCGGCAGGTCGAGCCGCGCCGCGAGCCGGTACACCCGGTCGTAGTCGAGTGGCGGAACCTCGCGATTCTCCTTGGGACTCAAGCCCTTGAGCCAGGCCTTGCGGGCGTGCACGTAGAGCGCCTCGATGCCGGTCGCCACCACCGTGTCGACG
Organism: Devosia sp.; assembly: GCA_051959485.1. Classification (GTDB taxonomy): domain Bacteria; phylum Pseudomonadota; class Alphaproteobacteria; order Rhizobiales; family Devosiaceae; genus Devosia_A. The sequence continues at coordinate 2,920 of JBQCFF010000248.1, forward strand.
AAGCGGTCGAGCGTCCCCTCCGTGTCCTGGTCGTCGATGCCGATCCGGCACTTCACCGTCACCGGCACGTCGGTGGCGTCGCGCATGGCGCGCACGCAGTCCGCCACCAGCTGCGGCTCCGCCATCAGGCAGGCGCCGAAGCGGCCCGACTGCACCCGGTCGGACGGACAGCCGACGTTGAGGTTCACCTCGGCGTAGCCGAATTCCGCAGCAATCCGAGTGGCTTGCACCAGCTCCGCCGGATCGGAGCCGCCGAGCTGCAGGGCCACCGGCTGCTCGACCGCATCGAAGCCCAGCAGCCGCTCGCGCGGCCCATGCACCACGGCGGCGCTCGTCACCATCTCGGTGAACAGCAGGGCGCGTTTCGTCAGCAGCCGGTGCAGGTAGCGGCAGTGACGATCGGTCCAATCCATCATGGGCGCCACCGAGAAACGGCGGCTCTCCGGCAGACCTTTGATCAACTTATCCTCGCGCATGCTGCCCGCTATATAGTGCGCGCCGGGCGATACCAAGGCCGCGTCGCACAGACGGGAATTGTGGCATTCGCATGGGGCGGGCGGGGAGTCAGCAGGCATGACGCAGACGATCACCATCGAGAGCGCATTGGACCGGGCCGGCACGGGGTCGTTCCAGCGGCGGCTGCTCGGGATTTTCGGGCTCGTCTGGGCCGCGGACGCCATGCAGGTGCTGGCCGTGGGTTTCACCGCCGCCTCGATCGCGGCGAGCTTCGGGCTTTCGGTGCCCGAGGCGCTGCAGACCGGCACGCTGTTCTTCCTCGGCATGCTGATCGGCGCCGCATTGTTTGGCCGGCTGGCCGACCGCTACGGGCGCCGCAATGTCCTGCTCATCACCGTCGGGTGCGACGCGGTGTTCGGGCTGCTCTCGGTGTTCGCGCCGAACTTCCTCGTGCTGCTGGGCCTCAGGTTCCTCACCGGCATGGCCGTCGGCGGCACGCTGCCGGTCGATTATGCGATGATGGCGGAGTTCCTGCCGCCCCGGAACCGCGGCCGCTGGCTGGTGCTGCTGGAAGGCTTCTGGGCGGTCGGCACCATTGTCGTGGCCATCGCGGCGTGGGTGACCTCCGAGCTCGGCACGCCGGATGCCTGGCGCTGGATCTTCGCCATCACCGCCTTGCCGGCGCTGATCGGCATCTGGCTGCGCGTGCTCGTGCCCGAATCCCCGATGCACCTGCTGAAGGCCGGCCGCGCCGACGAGGCAAAGGCCGTGCTCAACCGGATGCTGCGAGCGAACGGCAAGCCCGAACTGCCGGGTGATACGGTGGTCGCGGCGCCGGCGCCGTCGCACGGGGCCGGCTCGGTGTTTTCCCCCGCGCTGCGGCGACGCACCGTGATGATCCTGGCCGTCTGGTTTCTCGTTTCCATTTCCTACTACGGCGTCTTCACCTGGCTGCCGGCGCAGCTGGCGACGGGCGGCTTCGGCTTCGTGCGCGGCTATGGCTTCCTGCTGATCGTGGCGCTGGCGCAGGTTCCCGGCTACGCGCTCGCCGCCTACGGCGTCGAGGCGTGGGGGCGGCGGCCGACGCTGCTCGGCTTCCTCATCCTCAGCGCGCTCGGCTGCGGCCTCTTCGTCATCGCCTCCGAGCCGATCCTGATCGGCGCGGCGATCCTCTTGATGAGCTTCGCGCTGCTCGGCACCTGGGGCGCCCTCTACGCCTTCACGCCCGAACTCTACCCGACGGCGTCGCGCGCCACCGGCATGGGTGCGGCGGGCGCCATGGCCCGGCTGGGCGGTCTGCTTGCGCCATCGGCCGTGGCGCTGATTGTCGCGCAGAGCTTCGTTGCGGCGATCGGCCTGTTCGCGGTGCTGTTGCTGCTGGGCGCCATCGCCACGGCCTTCATCGATGCCGAGACACGTCAGGTGGCACTGCAATGACCGGATCGGCGGTCCCGGAATGGGCGGCCCGCGAGATCCCGGCAGGTCAGTCGCTGCGATAGGTCTCGCCGGTGCGCGCCGGCGTCCATTCGTCATTGTCGCAGTGGGGGCAACGGCCGGGTGCCTGGCCGGCCCCGACTTCCGCCAGCGTGCCGCAGCGATGGCAGGCGAGCGTTCCGGCATCCGCGGCCGGCTCGTCGACGCCCAGCTTCGGCAGCGGCACGAGTTCCGGCGGCGGCACGATGGGCAGCCCGGGCCTGACCTCCTTGGCCCGATAGACGGTGAGCACGCCGTCGGCCTCGACGAAGGCATGCGCCACCTGCCCCAGGTGCTCGACGCCCTTGTGGCGCAACTGCTGCGCCAGTTCGCTGAGCCCGAGTGCGGTGTCGGACAGGAAATCCCGACAGATCACGCCGTTCTCGATGGCGTGCCGCGGCGAGCCATCCAGCAGCTGCTCCGCCCGCTTGCTGCGGGCCAGCAGCAGGTCGAGCATCTTGTTCGCCACCACCACGGCGGTGACCACCAGCAGGGCGTGGATCAGCGGCACGTCCGGGTAGAACATGGCATCGCCGACGGCCGAGCCCAGGGCGATGACCAGCAGGAACTCCACCGTCGACAGCTGCCCGATCGTGCGGCTGCCCAGCCAGCGCAGCAGCAGCAGCGTGTAGACATAGACGATAGCCGTCCGGAACACGATCTCGAGCAGGAAGAGCGGCGACTCGTCGCCGAACAGCATGCGCTGCAGATCGAAGACCTCTACCGGCTGCTCCAACGCAAGCTCCCTTTGTTGTACCTCCCCTCAACGGACCACCGCAGGTCCCTGTTCCTGCGGTAGCCCTGTTGCCCCGCCGCCCAGCGCCGGCGGCATGGCACCCATGCGGAATTCGTTAGCTAGCTAGCTGTCTCGTTCGTTGACTTGGTAAGTGCGCTTATTATATGTGCGCTTATGAAACCGAAATCCATTCTTAGACACCAGGCGCCGCTCGGCTACCTGGTCCATGAAGTGGCCCGGCTGATGAAGCGCCGGTTCGAGGAAGAGGCCCGTTCGCACGGCCTGACGCTGGCGCAGTGGCGGGCGCTGTCGCAGGTCGCGACCCACGATTGCATCACCCAGCGGGAGATCGCCGACTCGATGGACGCCGACCCGATGACCGTCTCGGGCATCCTCGACCGGCTCGAGAAGCGCGGGCTGATCGAACGCTATGCCGATCCCTCCGACAGCCGCGCCAAGCTCGCGCGGCTCACGCCCGCCGGCGAAGAGCTGTTCCAGATTGCCCGCAATTTCGGGCTCGCCATGTACCAGACGGCCATCGCCGGGCTCAGCGCCGGCGAGCGCGAGGCGCTGCAGGCGGGGCTCGAGAAGATGCGCGCCAACCTTTCCGGCCAGCCGGCCGAACTTGAGGAAGTCTAGCATGAACGCCCGTGTCAGCCCCCCCGCGCCCGGCGAAGCCAAGCCCGTAGCCCTGCCCGTCGCCGAGGCCGGCCAGCAGCAGCCCGCTGCCGCCGCAGCGACGGCGGCCGCCCCGACGGCGCCGGCCAAGAATAAGCGCTCGCCGTTGCGGCTCGTGGTCATGCTGGCAGTGCCGGCGGTGCTGGCGGCGGGCGGTGGCTATTTCTGGCTCACCGGCGGGCGCTACGTCGAAACCGACAACGCCTACGTGCAGCAGAACAAGATCTCGATCTCGGCGGACGTCGCGGGACGCATCGCCTCGGTGACGGTGGCGGACAACCAGGTGGTCAAGGCCGGCGACGTGCTCTTCACCATCGACCCGCAGTCCTACGAGATCGCACTCAGCCAGGCCGACGCGGCGCTCGCCACGGCGCGCGTCAATGTCGAGCAGCTGCGCGTCGCCTACTCGACCGCCGTCGCCAAGCTCGATGCTGCGAAGGCCACGCTCGAGATCCGGCAGAAGGAGTGGGACCGCGCCGCGAACCTGCAGAAGCAGGGCATCTCGGCCGAGTCCGCGCTCGACGATTCCCGCCTCGCGCTGCAGCAGGCGCAGTCCAACGTCGCGCTCGAGGAGCAGGATGTCGCCGGCGCCACGGCCGCCCTCGGCGGCGACCCCGCCATCAAGACCGACGATCACCCGGCGGTGCGGGCGGCGCTGGCGGCCCGTGAGGTGGCGCAGCGCAACCTCGACAAGACCACCGTGCACGCCCCGGCCGACGGCATCGTCAGCCAGGTGGGCAGCCTCAATGTCGGGCAGTTCATCAACACCGGATCGACCATCGCCACGCTGGTGGAAACCGGCGACGTGTGGGTCGAGGCGAACTTCAAGGAAACCCAGCTGATGGGCCTGAAGGACGGCATGACGGCCGAGGTGACCGTCGATGCCTTCCCCGGCGTCAAGTTCGAGGGCCGCGTCGACTCGATCGGCGCCGCCACCGGCGCGGAGTTCGCGCTGATCCCCGCCCAGAACGCTACTGGCAACTGGGTGAAGGTCACGCAGCGCATCCCCGTCAACATCCGGATCGAAGGCACCGAGCTCGCGTCCCTGCGGGCCGGCATGAGCGCCGTGGTCAACGTCGACACCAAGCCGGAGGGCAGCGTGCCGGAAGCCAGGGCGAACTAGGATGGCCGCCGCCGCCGCTGCCCCCGTCTCGAAGCCGACGGTGGAGGTGAAGAACAAGGGCCTGCTGACGCTCGCCATCATGGTGGCGGTGGTCATGCAGGTGCTCGACACCACCATCGCCAACGTCGCGCTGCCGCACATGCGCGCCGCGCTCGGCGCGTCGCAGGACGAAATCAACTGGGTGCTGACCAGCTACATCGTCGCCGCGGCGATCGCCACGCCCCTCACCGGCTGGTTCTCCGACCGGCTGGGCCGGCACAACCTGATGATGTTCGCCGTGGTGGGCTTCACCGGCGCGTCGCTGCTCTGCGGCATCGCCACCAGCCTGCCGCAGATGGTGCTGTTCCGCGTCATGCAGGGCGTGTGCGGCGCCGTGATGGCCCCGCTGGCGCAGGCGACGATGATGGACATCAACCCGCGCGAGCGGTTCGGCCAGGCGATGGCGATCTTCGGGGCCGGCATCATGTTCGGCCCGATCATCGGCCCGACGCTGGGCGGGTGGCTGACCGAGACCTTCAGCTGGCGCGCCGTGTTCCTGGTCAACCTGCCGGTCGGCATCATCGCCTTCCTGATGCTGTTCGCGCTGATGCCGCGCAGCGCCATCAAGATCCGGCGCTTCGATTTCTTCGGCTTCGGCATGCTGGCGCTCGCGGTCGCCTCGCTGCAGCTGCTGCTCGACCGCGGCCAGGGCGTCGGCTGGTTCGACTCGCCCGAAATCTGGACCTACCTGCTGCTCTCCTTCTCCGGGCTGTGGGTGTTCACCGTGCATTGCCTCACGGCGGACAACCCGTTCCTCGACCTTGGCATGTTCAAGGACCGGAACTTCGTCACCGGCCTGGTGCTGATCTTCATGACCGGCATCACGCTGTTCTCCGGCCTCGCGCTGCTGCCGCCGATGCTGCAGAACCTGATGGGCTTCCCGGTGATCGAGACCGGCCTGCTGATGGGCCCGCGCGGCATCGGCACGATGATCTCGATGATCGTGGTGGGGCGCCTCGTCTCGAAATACGACCCGCGCCTGCTGGTGGTCAGCGGCACCCTGCTGATGGGCTACTCGCTCTACATGATGACGCAGTTCGACATCGTCATGGGGACGGGGCCGATCCTGCTCTCGGGCTTCCTGCAGGGCATCGGCATGGGCCTGGTGTTCGTGCCGCTCAACTCGCTGGCCTTCGCCACCATCAGCGCGAAGTTCCGCGTCGACGCGACCTCGATGTTCAGCCTGATCCGCAATGTCGGCCAGGGCGTCGGCATCTCCATCGTGACGATGATCCTCGCGCAGATGCAGGTGACCAATTACGGCGAGCTCACCGAGCGGCTGACGCTCGACTGGGGTCCGCTGCGCGATTTCGCGGCCGCGTATGGCGGCTTCGCCAACGTGGTGGGCTCGCTGCACGGCATGGTCACGCAGCAGGCGGCGATGCTCGCCTTCCTCGACGACTTCCACCTGATGATGATCCTCACCTTGCTGTCGCTGCCGCTGGTCTTCCTGCTCCGGAAACCGACGCCGCGGGTGATGACGGCGGAGGAACGGGCCCACGCCATGGGCGAATGACGAACTGCCCCGGCTGCCAGCGGCGGCCGGGGCAACGATCCCCGGGCCGGCGCCCCCCGCTCCTGCGTTGCGCGCATGCGAGCGGTGCAGCCGGCGCCGGTCGGTTTGATTGAGCCGGTCCCCCCGCTACCCTACATCTCGTGTGGGGCACTGAACTGGGGTTAAGGCAATGACCAACGGGGCTCGCAGACATCGCGTCGTCATCATCGGCGGCGGCTTCGGCGGACTGGCCGCGATCCAGGCGCTGAAGGGCGCGCCGGTCGACATCACCATCATCGACCGCCGCAACCACCACCTGTTCCAGCCGCTGCTCTACCAGGTGGCCACCACCTCACTGTCGCCGTCCGAGATCGCCTGGCCGATCCGCATGCTGGTCAAGCACCGGCCGGAGGTGACGACGGTGCTCGGCAACGTCACCGGCATCGACAAGCATGCGCAACTGGTCGAGCTCGAAGGCGGCGGCACGGTGCCGTTCGACAGCCTGATCATCGCTACCGGTGCCCGGCACGCCTATTTCGGCCACGACGACTGGGAGCCCTTCGCGCCGGGCCTGAAGACGCTGGAGGACGCGACCGCCATGCGCCGGCGGCTGCTGGTCGCGTTCGAGGCGGCCGAGCGCGAGACCGATCCGGAGAAGCGGCGCGCGCTACTCACCTTCGCCATCATCGGCGCGGGCCCGACGGGCGTGGAACTGGCCGGCTCGATCATCGAGCTCGCCCGCATCACGCTCCGCGACGAGTTCCGCTCGATCCATCCCGAGGAAGCGCGGGTAATCCTGATCGAGGCCGGTCAACGCGTGCTCGCCAACTTCCGTGAGGACCTGTCGGACTACGCGAGGCGCGCGCTCGAACGGCTCGGGGTCGAAGTGCACCTGGGCGAGGCGGTGACCAAGGTGACGGCCGACACCGTGACCTATGGCGGGCAGGTGCTGCATGCCCACACCATCATCTGGGCCGCCGGCGTGCTCGCCTCACCCGCGGCCAGGTGGCTGGGCGCCGAGGCCGACCGCGCCGGGCGGATCAAGGTCAACCCGGACCTCAGCGTGCCGGGGAGCCCGAACATCTTCGCCATCGGCGATACGGTGAGCGTGCTGGCGCCCGACGGCAGGCCGGTGCCGGGCATCGGCGATGCGGCCAAGCAGGGCGGCAAGCACGCCGCGAAGGCGATCCGCGCGCAGTTGGCCGGACAGCCGGTGCCGCCCTTCCGCTACCGGCATCTGGGCGACATCGCCACGATCGGGCGCAGCGCGGCGGTAATCGATTTCGGCTGGTTGCAGCTCACCGGCTGGGTCGGCTGGTGGGCATGGGGCCTCGCCCACATCTACTTCCTGATCGGGATCAAGAACCGGATTTCCGTCGCCCTGAGCTGGCTCTGGATCTACCTCAGCGGCCACCGCAGCGCGCGCCTGATCACCTGGGGCGAAGCCGGCAGCGCCGCCCGGTCAGAGACCAAAGCCGGCGAGAGCGCAGCGTCGGCGCGCGCGGGCCAGGCCGAACCTGCGGCGCCGAAGAAGCAGCCCGCCAGGCTCGCCGAGCGCTGAAAAAACCGGGCGCCTTATCGACGCCCGGTTCATCATTCAAATCAAACCAGCCGATCAGGCCGGCGAAATCTCGGTGACGGCGATCTTGCCGGTGCGGCGGTCTTCGCCGGTTTCGAACGAAACCTTCTGCCCCTCGGCCAGGCCGGCCATGCCCGAGCGCTGCAGCGCCGTGGCATGCACGAACACGTCCTTGCCGCCGTTATCGGGCTGGATGAAGCCGTAGCCCTTCTGGTCGTTGTAGAATTTGACGGTGCCCTTTTCCATAGGGTGGTCCCTCTCGTCGGTGTTGTGGACAGAACGATAGGATCACCCTGTCCGGTCAGTCGATGTTTGGAGTCGGAAGCGTGCGCCTGACCGGAAGCGGTGGCATACGGCCTTACAGCCAAATGTCGATGCTCGAATAAATAAAGCCCGCCGGTCAAGTTGGCAAGCGGCTGCGAACAGGTCGCATCACGCTCGCGCGACGATACGATCCGGTGCCAGCCAGAACGGCGGCATGGCGGCGGCAAGGTTCGACATCGGCAGTACTTCGGGCTTCAGCCGGATGCCGAGGACGTCGAGCATGAAAGCGCGTCGCGCCTCCACCCGCCCCCAGAGCTCCGGGAACTCGGCCTTGAGCCGGTCGCGCCCCGGCTTGTCGAGCAGCGCGATGCCGTCCTCGATATTGGCGCCGTGATAGGGCGGGCCGGCGGCCGGAATGATGTCGACCTGCACCATCTGCCCGGACAGGAACGGCTCGCGCGAGCCCGGATAGACCTGGGTGTTCATCCACTCGTCGAGATGGATGAGGTGACCGGGATTAAGCACGAGGTTGAAGAACGGCGTGTCGAGGTGCTTGCGGGCAATGGCATCGAGCTCGCCGCCGGTAACGCCGATGCCGATGGTCTCGTACCACTCCGCCGCGCAGGCGAAGTATGGGCCCGCCAGCTTCTCGACATAGTCACGGACACCCTCCGGCAGCCCCGACTCGTCCTCGGCGAGCCAGCCCAGCCGGCTCGAGAGCCCGCCCCAATAGCCGACGGCCGTGGTCATCGGGTCGCCCGGCTGCAGCACGTTGTTGGACGGGCTGTTCAGGCCGACTAGCGGCTCGCCGGACGAAAACATCGTGTGGCACGAGTGCGGCAGCACGCCGAGCCGCATCGTCTGCACCGCCTCGTAGCCCGTCATGCCCGGCTTGACGCTGCGGATCAGCGACTTGATGGCCTCGGAACAGGCCACCGCCCCGAACTCGAACTGGGCGATCTGCACGATCTCGTTGACGGCGCGCAGGCCGGTGACCGGGTGCATCAGCAGCGCGTTGGCGTTCACCACGCGGCCATCGGCCCCGACGATGCGGCGCAGCACGTCGACGATGTAGCTGGGGGTCTCCAGCCAGCTTTCGGGCTTGGCGGCCTCGTAGGGTCCGAAATACTTCCAGCCGAGCACGCCCACACGGTGCTCCGGGCGGATGCCGGCGTTGCGCAGCACTTCCTCCAGCGACGGCGTCTTCGAGCGGTCCTGACCCATCAGGCCGAAGGGCGGGTAGAGCCGCGCTTCGACGTCGATCATGGAGGCCGCCGCGCGACCAAGATTCTCCGGCCCCGCCAGCAGCGTCGGCGTCGCGTCGGGCACCACCACCAGCAGCGCCTCCTCGAAGCGCGGATCGAAGCCGGTGATGTAGCCGAGATTGGCCGAATGCTCGCGGTCGGCATAGACGACCACTGCATCGAGCCCTGCCCCGCGACGGGCCCGCGCCAGCGCCGCGAAACGTTCGGCATAGACCGAGCGTTCAAGCTCCGGACGCGTCTTGGGAACGCCAAACTCCGGGAGCTTGGCGTCGACCAGTCGGAATGAAGGCATGGGCATCCCCGCGCTTGGGTTTTGCGCATGGTGAAAGAAAGCGGCCTCGAAGGCAACGCCCGCAAGAAGCAGTTGACAAACGCGGTACACCAAATGCTATTAAGAACCATTCGCAAAAATGACGGCGCCTGCCATCGCGGCGCTGCCCCGGCCAACGAGTGACCCGATGGACGTGACCCCGCGCGACATCTTCGCCGGTTGGCGGCAGGACCGGGGCGACGCCTCGCTGTCGGACGTGCATCGCAGCATCAAGGTCGGCAAGGGCGGCACCAGTACGCTGCGGCGGGCCCTCGCCTTCTTCGGGCCCGGCTATCTCGTCGCGGTCGGGTACATGGACCCCGGCAACTGGGCGACCTCGCTCGCGGGCGGGTTGAAGTTCGGCTACACGCTGCTGGTCGTCGCGCTGATCTCCAACATCATGGCGATCATCCTGCAGTCGCTGTGCGCCCGGCTCGCGATCGCCTCGGGCCGCGACCTGGCCCAGGCCTGCCGCGACGCCTTCCCCAGGCCCGTCGCCTGGACCCTCTGGCTGCTCGCCGAGATCGCCATCATCGCCACCGACATAGCCGAGGTGATCGGCACCGCCATCGGGCTCAACCTGATCTTCGGCATTCCGCTCGAGCTCGGCGTGGTGATCACGGCGCTCGACGTGTTCCTCATCCTCTACCTGCAGCGGCTGGGCTTCCGCTGGGTCGAAGCACTGGTGATCGCCCTGCTGGGCGTGATCGCGCTCTGCTTCGCGGTGCAGATCGCGCTGGCCGACCCGAACTGGAGCGAGGTGATCCGCGGCTTCGCGCCGACGACCGAGATCGTCACCAACCCCGAGATGCTCTACCTCGCGCTCGGGATTCTCGGCGCCACCGTGATGCCGCACAACCTCTACCTGCACTCGGGCATCGTGCAGACCCGCGACTTCGGCCAGACCCTGCCGGAGAAGCGCGAGGCGCTGAAGTTCGCCACCATCGACTCGACGGTGGCGCTGATGTTCGCGCTGCTCATCAACGCCTCGATCCTGATCCTGGCCGCCGCTACCTTCCACGCCTCGGGCAACACCCAGGTCGCCGACCTCGGCGTGGCGCACACCCTGCTCTCGCCACTGCTCGGGCTCGCCATCGCGCCCACCCTGTTCGGCATCGCGCTGCTCTGCTGCGGCATCAACTCGACCGTGACGGCGACCCTGGCGGGACAGATCGTGATGGAGGGCTTCCTCAACATCCGGCTCGCGCCGTGGGTGCGGCGGCTGATCACCCGCGCCATCGCCATCATCCCGGCGGCGGCGGTGACGATCTGGTTCGGCGAGCGGGGCACCGGACAGCTGCTCATCCTCACCCAGGTGGTGCTGAGCCTGCAGCTGAGCTTTGCGGTGTTCCCGCTGGTCATGTTCACCGCCGACCGCAAGAAGATGGGCCCGATGGTGGCGCCCAGGTGGCTGATCGCCGTCGCCGGCTTCATCGCAGTCGCCATCGCCCTGCTCAACCTGAAGCTGCTGGTCGATTTCGTCGGCAGCGGGTTGTGAGATTGAGCTGGGCGCGATCGGTCGGCTATACTCCCTGAAACGGAGAGACGTCATGACCAAGGCGGCGAAGGCTATCGAAGCTGAAAAGACGTCCAGCACGCGTCAGGCAGAATCACGCCGTCCGGCAATCTCCGACGAGGGCCGCAGGTGGCTCGAGGAAAATACGGAAGCGATTGAGAGCATCAACCGGTGGGTTGAGAAGAACGGTCTGCCTCTCCGCAAGTATCGCACGTTCTAGTGGCGCGCTATGACGTCTACCGCTCCGGCGAGGGGCTCGTTGTCGACGTCCAGACCGACCTCCTCTATGGGCTGACGACGCGGCTGGTGATCCCGCTGCTCTCATTGAATGACGGACCGATACCCGCGGGACGGTTGAACCCGGTGTTCGATGTGTTGGGCGAACTCTACGCTCTTCACCCGCAACTCATGGGCGCGGTGCCGACCAGGGAGTTGACCAGGCCGATCGACAACCTGAAGCGGCACCAGGATCGTATCTCAGCCGCCATCGACATGATCTTTCTCGGCTTCTAGCTAGTCTTCGACCGTGACCTCGGTCACCACGCCGCGGGCGAGTTGGCGTTCACGGAGCCAGATGTAGAGGCCGGAGCCGATCACGATCGGCGCGCCGACGAAGATCCAGACATCGGGGGGCTGGTTGAACACCAGCCAGCTGGAGGCCGTCATGAACAGGATGTGCAGGTAGCCGAACGGCGCCAGCACCGAGGCGGCCGCATAGCGATGTGCGGTGGTGACGAACAGGTGCCCGATCAGCGCCGCCACGCCGATGCCGATGAAAGCCGACCAGCCCACCCATTCGCTCGGCCAGGTCCAGCCACCGAGCGAGAACGGGGCGATGCAGACCGTGGCGACAGCGGCGGCGTAGAACTGCTGCGTGGTCGTCGAATCCACGCCCGCCAGCTTGCGGGTCAGCAGGTTGTAGAGCGCGCTGAACACTGCCGTGATCAGCGACAGGATGACCGCCGGGTGGAACGCCTCGGTGCCCGGCTGGACGATCACCAGCACGCCGCTGAAGCCGACGGCGATCGCCACCCAGCGGCGCCAGCCCACCGTTTCCCCCAGCAGCGGGATCGACAGCGCACACAGGATCAGCGGCATGGTGAAGGAAATGGCCGAGGTCACCGTCAGCGGCAGGTAGGCGATGGCGAGGAAATTGAAGACCGTGGAGCCGAGCAGGCAGAGGCCGCGCGCCACCTCGAGCGGCAGCTGGCGCGTGCTGATCAGCGCCCTGCCCTCGCGTGGCAGGAAGATCGCCATCACCAGGATGAACTGCCCGGCGTAGCGGACGAACACCACCTCCATGGTGGGCAGCCCGAGCTGGCCGAGCAGCTTCGCGCAGCTGTCGATCACCGTGTAGCAGAGATAGGCCGCGAGCATCAGCCCGATGCCCAGCAGCCGGCGATCCTCGATCGGCTTGACGAGGCTGGCCATCAGTCCTCCACCGCCGCGAGGCTAACCGTGCGCTGGAGCTGCCGCTCGCGCAGCCAGATGTAGATGCCGGACCCGATGATGATGGGCGCGCCGAGATAGAACCAGGCGTCAGGCGGCTGGTCGAAGATCAGCCAGCTGGCGAAGGCGAGGAGGATCAGTTCGCTGTAGCTGAAGGGCGCCAGCTCCGAGGGCCGGGCGTAGCGGTGGGCGATGGTGTTGAGCTGGTGCGCCGTGAAGCCGGCGACGCCGGCGGCGAAGAACGCGAACCAGCCGGGCCCGCTGGTCGGCCAGACCCAGTCCTGGAAGGCGAACGGCGCGATGCACAGCATGGCGATCAGGCCGGAATAGGTCTGCTGCGTCGCCGCCGAGTCGACGCCGGCGAGCTTGCGGGTGATGATGCTGTAGAAGGCCGCGAACAAGGCGCCGACCAGGCACAGCAGCGACGCCCAGTGGAAAGCTTCCGAGCCGGGCCGCACGATGACGAGGATGCCGACGAAGCCGGCGCCGACGGCGACCCACCGCCGCCAGCCGATCTTTTCGCCGAGCAACGGGCCGGACAGCGCAGTGACCATCAGCGGCATGGTGAACAGCAGCGCGCCGGTAACGGTCAGCGGCAGGAACCGCATGGCGAGGAAGTTCGCCGCCGTGGTGCCGAGCAGGCAGAGGCCGCGCAGCAGTTCGAGGCGCCAGTTGTTGCTGCGGAACAGGTCGCGCTGCACCGGCAGGAATAGCGCGATGCCGAGCGCGACGTGCACGGCGTAGCGGACAAACACGATCTCCGCGAGCGGCAGGCCGATGAAGCTCAGGTACTTGGCCGAGGTGTCGAGGGCCGCGAAGAACAGCTGCGCGATCAGCAGGATGCCGATGCCGAGGTTGCGGCGCTCCTCGACGGGCGCGATCGTGGTCGTCATTTGGGTTCCGGAGCCGCGAGGGGAGCGGCAGCGGCTCACCAAAGGGTGCACCGCTCGCCGCTGTCAATGCCGGGCGGCGGGGGAACCGTTCGAAGCGACGAAAGTGTTACGCCCGAGCACGAACAGGCCGAACAACACCGCCGTCGACGCCAAGTCGCCGATAAGGCTCAGACCCCAGAACGGGATGGCGGCAACGTAGCAGGCGACCAGCCCCTCGAAGGTGTAGCCGTAGTAGCCGCCGGCCCAGACGCCGAAGTTCGAGACCAGGAAGAACACGGCGCTGGCGAGGAATGCGGCGCCGCCGAGCCGCACCACCGAGAGTTCGCGGATCACACCACGGCCGATCAACGCGGCGGCCAGCATGCCGGCGTAGGTGAAGAGCGCCGAACTGTGCCAGCCGAGCACGAGGTCGCCCAGCGCCATGATGGCGACCGGCACCAGTGCCGCCAGCCACACGCTGCGGATCGCGTAGCCGGCAAGCAGCGAGGCTCCGACCACCGCCGTGAGGTTGGGCGGGTGCGGCACCAGCCGGCTCAGCACGCCGATGACGATGAGGCCGATGGCCAGTCGCTCGCTGTTGGTCACGTCCATCTCCTTGCCTGCAGTGTCCGCCCGTCTGCCGCCGCGGTCAACTGTGTCGGCGTCGCTACTCGGCTGCCTTCAGGTCGAGGAAGCCGCCGGACTGGCGGGCCCACAGCTGCGCGTAGTGGCCGCCCAGCGCCAGCAGCTCGGGGTGAGTGCCCTGTTCGACGATGCGCCCTTTGTCGAGCACGATCAGCCGGTCCATCTCGGCGATGGTCGAGAGCCGGTGCGCGATGGCCAGCACTGTCTTGCCGGCCATCAGTCGCTTGAGCTGGCTCTGGATCGCCGCTTCCACCTCGGAATCGAGGGCGGAGGTGGCCTCGTCGAGCACCAGGATCGGCGCGTCCTTGAGCAGCACGCGGGCGATGGCGACGCGCTGGCGCTGCCCGCCCGACAGCTTCACGCCGCGCTCGCCGACATAGGCGTCGTAGCCCGCCCTGCCCTTCTGGTCGACCAGTTGCGCGATGAACTCGTCGGCCTC
>JBQCFF010000249.1:0-5224 GCA_051959485.1 Devosia sp.
GCTCGAGGATGCCCTGCTCAAGGTCGTCAAGGCCGAGGACGTCGAGAAGAAGTTCATCCGCGCCCTCAAGAAGGGCACGATCGAGCGCCGCCTCGACCGTGACGCCATCACCGACGCCGTCGACACCGGCTTGCTCACCGAGGCCGAAGCCGCCACGCTGCGCCTCGCCGACCAGGCCACCGACCGGGTCATCCGCGTCGACGATTTCGACCCCGACGAACTCGGGTCGCGGCAGCTGAACCGTGAACGCCCGCTCGGCACAGCCGCCGAATAAGCGAGAGGAGCCGACATGGCCGACACCCTGCCGCATCTCAAGCACTGGTCCTTCACCGTGGATTTCGAGGGGCTCGGCTGGCTGACGATCGATACGCCGAAGGCGCCGGTGAACACGCTGAGCCGCGAGTCGATCACCGAGCTCGACACGGTCGTGACGGCGATCGAGGGCATGATCCCGGCCGGCGAGCTCAAGGGCGTGATCCTGCTCTCGGGCAAGGAGTCCGGCTTCATCGCCGGCGCCGACGTGAGCGAGTTCGACGAGATGGCGGACCCGGGCGTCCTGACCGGCGCACTCAACCGTACCCACCGGCTTTTCGACCGGATCGAGGCGCTGAAGGTGCCCGTAGTCGCCGGCATCCACGGTTTCTGCCTCGGCGGTGGACTGGAGCTGGCGCTCTGCTGCCGCTACCGCATCGCCGTCGACGATCCCGCGACGCGCATCGGCTTCCCCGAGGTCAACCTCGGCATCTTCCCGGGGTTCGGCGGCACCGGTCGCTCGATCCGGCAGGCCGGCCCGGTCGACGCCATGCAGATCATGCTCACCGGCAAGCTGCTGCGCGCCAGGCAGGCGCGTGGGCTCGGCCGCGTCGACAAGCTGGTCCGCCACCGTGACAACCTGCGGTGGGAGGCCCGTAAGGCCGTGCTGCAGAACCGCCACAGCGAGGACGCGCCGTTCGTCAAGCGCGCCGTCGCCATGGCCCGGCCGGCCCGCAAGTACATCGCCGACAAGATGCGCGAGGAGGCACGCAAGAAGGCCAACCCTGCGCACTTTCCGGCGCCGTACTCGCTCATCGACCTGTTCGAGGCGCATGGGGATGACTGGAGGGCGATGAAAGAGGGCGAGATCACCCGCTTCGTGCGGCTGATGGCCTCGCCGACGGCGGCGAACCTCCGCCGCGTCTTCTTCCTCTCGGAGTCGCTGAAGAAGCAGGGCGTCCGGGGCACCGAGAAGCCGGTGTTCCGCCGCGTCCACGTGGTCGGCGCCGGCGTCATGGGCGGCGACATCGCCGCCTGGTGCGCCCTGCGTGGCATGGGCGTGACGCTGCAGGACCTCGACCTGGAGCGGATCAAGCCCGCCCTCGATCGGGCGAAGAAGCTGTTCAGGAAGCGGCTCCGCACGGAGACCGAGATCAACAATGCCGTCGCGCGGCTCGAAGCCGACGTTGCCGGTAAGGGCATGGCGCGGGCCGACGTCATCGTCGAGGCGGTGGTCGAGCGGCTCGAGGTCAAGCAGCAGGTGTTCGCCGAAGCCGAGGCCCGCGCGAAACCCGACGCCATCCTCGCGACCAACACCTCGTCCATCGAACTCGAGCGCATCGCCGAAGGCTTGAAGAACCCCAGCCGGCTGATCGGCCTGCATTTCTTCAACCCGGTGGCGCAGCTGCCGCTGGTCGAAGTGATCCGCTCGCAGTTTAACACCGACCTCGACATCGCCCGTGGCGCCAGCTTCGCCCTGGCCATCGGCAAGTCGCCGCTGGTGGTGAAGTCGGCTCCCGGCTTCCTCGTCAACCGCGTGCTGATGCCCTACATGCTCGCCGCCGTGCAGCGGGTGGAAGCGGGCGAGAGCAAGGAGCAGATCGATGCCGCCGCCGTGGCCTTCGGCATGCCGATGGGCCCGATCGAACTGATGGACACCGTGGGGCTCGACGTCGGCAAGTCGGTCGCCGAAGAGCTCGGCAGCCCGGTGCCCGAGAGCAGCCAGTTCGCCCGGCTGATCGCCGAGAAGAAGCTCGGCCGCAAGACGGGGCAGGGGTTCTACACCTGGGTCGACGGCAAGGCGGTGAAGGCCGATCCGCCACCCCATCCGGATCTCGCGGCGCTCGGCCGCGAGCTGGTGCAGCCGCTGGTCGACACCACCGAGATCGCCGTCAACGAGGGCGTCGTCGCCTCGGCCGACCTGGCCGACATCGGCGTCATCTATGGCACCGGGTTCGCGCCGTTCCTCGGCGGCCCCATGAAAGCTCGCAAGGACGGGAGGGCCTGATGGCCGAATTTCGCAAGGTCGCCATCGTCGGCTCGGCCCGCATTCCCTTCACGCGCGCCTATACCGGCTACGCCGACGAGGGCAATCTCGGCATGCTCGGCGCCGCGCTCGGCGGGCTGGTCGACAAGTACAACCTCAAGGGCGAGCCGGTCGGCGAAGTAATGGCGGGCGCGGTGCTCAGCCACAGCCGCGATTTCAATGTCTCCCGCGAGGCGGCCCTCGATGCCGGCCTGTCGCCGCGCACGCCCGGCACGAACATCCAGATCGCCTGTGGCACCTCGTTGCAGGCGGCGCTGATCCTCGGCGCCAAGATCGCCACCGGCGAGATCGACAGCGGCATCGCCGGCGGCACCGATACCGTCTCCGATGCTCCCATCGTCTTCGGCGAGAAATTCCAGCACCGGCTGGCGAAGCTCAACCGCGCCAGGACCGCCGGCGAAAAGGCGGCCGCCTTCAAGGGCTTCAACCTCGGCGAGCTCACCCCGGTCGCGCCGTCGACGCAGGAGCAGCGCACCGGCCTGTCGATGGGCCAGCATTGCGAACTGATGGCGCGCGAATGGGGCATCAGCCGCGAGGAGCAGGACGCGCTGGCGCTCCGCAGCCACCAGAACGCCGCCCGCGCCTATGACGAGGGCTACCACGACGATCTGGTCGTTCCCTTCGCCGGCGTGCTCAAGGACAACAATGTCCGCGCCGACACCAGCCTCGAGAAGATGGCGACGATGAAGCCGGCCTTCGACAAGGAGTCCGGCAAGGGCACCCTCACTGCCGCCAACTCGACCCCGCTCACCGACGGCGCCGCCGCCGTGCTGCTGGCCTCGGAGGACTGGGCGCGGGCCCGTGGCTTGCCGGTCCTCGCCTACCTCACGCTGGGCCAGGTCGCGGGCAACGACTTCGCGCACGGCGACGGGCTGCTGATGGCGCCGACCATTGCCGTCAGCGAGATGCTCCGCCGCTCCAACCTCACCTTCGCCGACATCGACCTGTTCGAGCTGCACGAGGCCTTCGCGGCGCAGGTGCTCAGCACGCTGAAGGCGTGGCGCGACCCCGGCTACAACCGCGAAGTGCTCGGCCGCGAGACGCCGCTCGGCGAAATCGACCCGTCAAAGATCAACACCAAGGGCTCCAGCCTCGCCTACGGCCATCCCTTCGCCGCCACCGGCGCCCGCATCCTCGGCCTCACCGCCAAGCTGCTGCACACCGAACAGAAGCAGCGCGCGCTCATCTCCATTTGCACCGCCGGCGGCATGGGCGTCGCCGCCTTGGTGGAGCGGGCGGCGTGACAGGCAAGGACTTTTGTCCTATGGTTCGCCGGACGAGGAGGCCATCATGCCCGACGGCAAGAAGCTCGATCCGCTGATCTACGAGTTCGACACCGAGGAAGAGGCGGCGTCGTACGACAAGTGGTTCCGCGAAAAAGTGCAAGCCGCCATTGACGAACCGGGCGAGGACATTCCTCACGATGAGGTCATGCGGCGGACGGGCGAGGTGATCGAAGCCGCCGCTGCGGCCCGCGGCGACAAGCCTGTCGATCGATCCCACGATCCGCGGATCTCGGAATTTGAAAGTGCCGAGGCAGAGGCTGCCTACGAGGCGTGGCTCACCGTTCGTGTCGGGAAGTCGTTGGCGGACCCGCGACCATCGGTTCCCCATGCCGAAGTGGTCGCCGGCGCCGAAGCCATTATTGCTGCGGTCGAAGCCCGCTTGAAGAAGCAGGCCTGACGTGCCGGACGTCGTCTGGCGCCCGGAAGCTCAGGCAGCCCTCTACCAGCTGATCTCCTATATCGCGGAACATGACCCAGCCGCTGCCCGGCGTATGCTTCATCGGATCGTCGAGAGCATGGAGCCGGCGCGCGACTATCCACACTTCGGACGCGTCGGCCGCGTACCGGAGACCCGTGAGGCAATAGCCCACCCCAACTATATCGTCGTCTACCGTGTGCTGCCCGACCGGGTCGAGGTAGTGGACGTCGTCCACGCCCGTCAGCAGTACCCCTGACGCACGTCCCGTCGCCGTTTCCACACCCGTTGACGCATACGTCAATCCTGCTTGTCAGGCTTTAAAGCTTGCCATAGGGTCCGTACCCAATCGGGTGGTTTCGACCAGTCGGGCCAAAATATGGCATGGCATTCCAAAAGCTGTGCCTGTCAGGAAACGACATTCAAGGAGATGGGACAACAATGAAAATAACGCAGGTCCTGAAGGCGGTCGCCACCGCCGGTGCGCTCGCGATGCTGATGAGCAGCACGGCGCTGGCGGTCACGCTCAACCTCGGCAACGGCAGCGAGCCCGGCTCGCTCGATCCGCACAAGGCGAGCGGTGACTGGGAGAACCGCATCGTCGGCGAGCTGTTCGAGGGCCTCGCCGCCGAAGACATCAAGGCCGAGCCGATCCCGGGCCAGGCCGAATCCTGGACCATTTCCGACGATGGCCTCGTCTACACCTTCAAGCTGCGTGCCGACGCCAAGTGGAGCGACGGCGAGCCGGTGACGGCGCAGAACTTCGTCGACGCCTTCCAGCGCCTGTTCGACCCCAAGACCGCGGCCGACTACGCGTACCTGCAGTATCCGATCAAGAATTCCGCCAAGATCGGCGCCGGCGAGATCACCGATTTCAACGAGCTCGGGGTCAAGGCGATCGACGACAAGACGCTCGAGATCACCCTCGAAAGCCCGACGCCGTACTTCATCGGCGCGCTCACCCACTACACCGCCTTCCCGATCCGCAAGGACATCATCGAGAAGTTCGGCGACCAGTGGACGCAGCCCGAGAACATCGTCGGCAACGGCCCCTACAAGCTGGTCGAGTGGGTGCCCGGCTCGTACCTGAAGGGCGTCAAGTCCGACACCTACTACGGCAAGGACGACCTGAAGATCGACGAGATCCGCTGGGACAACACCGAGGACCTCACCGCCGCGCTCAACCGCTACCGCAACGGCGAGCTCGACATCCTCACCGACTTC
>JBQCFF010000250.1:0-5900 GCA_051959485.1 Devosia sp.
GCCGCCTCGGCCGGCGACGAGCGCCGGGCCAGCACCTCGATGCGGGCCAGCAGCTCGGTGAAGGCGTAGGGCTTCACCAGGTAGTCGTCGCCGCCGGCGCGCAGGCCGGTCACCCGGTCGTCCACCTCGCCGAGGGCGGAAAGGATCAGCACCGGGGTGTTGTTGTCCTCGGCGCGCAGGCTCTCGATGATCGACAGGCCGTCGCGGCGCGGCAGCATGCGGTCGACGATCAGCACGTCGTAATCCATCGACGACGCCATGGCGTAGCCGGTCTCGCCGTCGGTGGCGTGGTGGGTCACGTGTCCCGCTTCGTCGAGCGCCTGGATCAGGTAGCTCGCCGCTTCGCGATCGTCCTCGATCAGGAGAATCTTCATTCCCGCGCCCTCGCCCGACATAATGCCATTGATGCTCATTTATGCCACCGGTCACTACGCTGCTCTTGATCCTCTCCCGTGAAAACGGGGGAGGGGGACCGCCGAAAGTGCTGGAGGGGGCGGCAACACGCGCCGCGCTGCATCGCCCCCTCCACCATCTTCGCATCCCCCTCCCCCGCCATGCAGGGGAGGATCAAGAACGGCTCCGGGGCGTCTGCCCCGGAGCCGGTTGCCGTCAGGGGTTGCTGTCGGAGCTCAGCGGCAGCCCGATGAACCGGGTGTTGCCGTCGCGCTGCGCCTTCACCAGGGCGGTGCCCCGGCCGGCGTCCTTGACGCCCTGGATCGCCTTCTCGAAGTCGGCGACCGAGGACACCTTCTGGTTGTTGACCTCGAGGATGGTGTCACCCACCGCGAAGCCCTTCTCGGCAGCCGCCGAGTTCTGGTCGATGTCCTGGATCAGCAGGCCCTCGCCGTCCGAGTTCGGCACCAGCGTCAGGCCGACGCTGGTCGAAGCCGGGGCGGTCTGGTCCTGCTGGTCCTGCGGCGGGTTCTGCTGCTGGTCGTTCTGGGCGACCTGCGCCTCATCCAGCTTGCCGAGCTCGACGGTGACCTTCTGCTCCTTGCCGTCGCGCCAGATGGTCAGCTCGACCTTGGTGCCCGGGTTCTTGCCGGCGATGGTGCGGCTGAGGTCGAGGGCGTTGTTCACGGCCTTGCCGTCAACGGCGGTGATCACGTCACCGGACTTCACGCCGGCCTTGTCGGCCGGGCTGTCCTTCGACGGCTCGGTGACGAGCGCGCCGCGCGCGTCCTTCAGGCCGACGCTCTCGGCGATGTCCTTGGACACGTCCTGGATGCCGACGCCGAGGAAACCGCGGGTCACGGTGCCCGACTGCATCAGCTGGTCGGTGACCTGCTTCACCACGCTCGCCGGGATGGCGAAGGCGATGCCGACATTGCCGCCGTTGGGGGAGAAGATCGCGGTGTTCACGCCGACGACTTCGCCGCTCGTGTTGAAGTCGGGGCCACCGGAGTTGCCGGTGTTCACCGCGGCGTCGATCTGCAGGAAGTCGCCATAGGCGGAGCCCTGGATGTCACGGCCGAGGGCCGAGATGATGCCCGCGGTCACGGTGCCGCCGAGGCCGAACGGATTGCCGACGGCGATCACCCACTCGCCGACGCGCGGCTCGGTCTGGCTCAGCTTGACGAAGGGCAGGTCGGTCTCGCCGTCGAGCTTCACGACCGCGAGGTCGGTCTTCACGTCGGTGCCGATCACCTTGGCCTGCTTCTCGGTGCCGTCGTCGAACACCACGGTCACCTTGTCGGCGTTCTCGACGACGTGGTTGTTGGTGACGATGTAGCCGTCAGCCGAAATGATGAAGCCGGAGCCGGCCGCCATGAACTTGCGCGGCGGCGTCGGCTGGCCCTGGCCTTGGCCCGGATTGAACTGCTGGCCGAACTGGTCGAAGAAATCCTTGAACGGATGATTGTCCGGCAGGTCGGGGAAGTTGAAGTTGAACTGGCCGCCGCCGCGCTGCAGCTGGCGGTCCTGCTTTTCGGCGCCCTCGACGATGATCGACACCACCGCCGGCTTCACCGCATCGACGAGGTCGGCGAAGTTCGGGGCGTTGACGGCGGGCGCGGTGATCTGCGCGGCCGGGACCAGCTTCGCCGCCTGCTGGGCGGTGGAGGGCGCGGTAGCGGCCACGAAGGCAGTGCCGCCGCCGAGGCCGGCAAGGATTGCCAGGGCCGAGGCGCCGATCCAGCGACGGGCACGGGATGAGAAAGTCGAGCGCATGGAAATCTCCTTGGTCAGGCATGCATCGATGCCTGAGATATGGAGACGCGCGCCTTTCTGCAGCGTGTCACCGGTCTTAAAACTTCGTAATGTTGCGACGAAGAGTCTCAGCCCGCCCCGAACACGTACTCGTCGAGGAAGGCGTTGCGGAACTTGCCCGTCGGGTCGTGGCGGGCCGCCAGCGCCCGGAACTCGGGGAGCTTCGGATGGCCGGCCATCACCTCGGCCGCCGGCATCACGAACAGCTTGCCCCAGTGCGGGCGCGGCCTGAACGGCGCCAGCGCGCCTTCAATCAGCGACAGCGCGGCGCTGACGGAGGTCCAGTTCCGCTCCATCGAGAAATGGAAGCCGACGCTGTCCCCGCGGTTGTTGGTGCTGAGCCACAGCCCGTCCGGAGCCACGGTGCGGATCTCCGACACCACCAGCGCCGGGTGCAGGCCATCCTGCACCGCCCGAAGCGCCCGCATCGCCGCCGGCGCGTCCGCCCGGTCGATGAAGTACTCCGACTGGTACTCGTAGCCCTCTACCGGTAGCGCGCCGATCCGCGCGTGCGGCAGCCGGTCGTACCACGGGCCCACCGTGCCCAGTTGCCCGGTCGTGCCGTAGGGCTCCTTGCCGAGCACCGGGCTCATCTCCGCCGTCGCCGGCGTGCCGCCGAAGAAACCGGCGCCGGGCGCGGGCGCCGTGGCCAGGTCCTTGATCCACGCCTGGTCGACGACATCGCCCTGCCAGTGGGTGAAGAGGCTCACCGAATAGGCGCTGCCCATCAGCGCATCGAAATTCTCCACCACCGTCTCGAACGGCAGGTTGCGATAGACGGATTGCCGGACCTCGAAGCGTGGCACCAGGTCGAGCGTCATCTCGGTGACGATGCCGAGCGCCCCGAGTCCCACCACCGCGCCATCGAACTCGGCGTCACCGCGCTGCAGCCGCAGCAGTTCGCCCGAGGCGGTGACGATCTCCAGCGCCCGCACCGCCGCGGCGAGGTTGCGGTTGGCGTTGCCCGAGCCGTGCGTCGCCGTCGACACCGCCCCGACCACGGTGAAATCCGGCACCGACGGCAGGTTGAACAGCGCCCAGCCCGCGGCATCGAGCACCGGCGCCAGCTCGGCGTAGGTGGTGCCGCCATCGATGGTGACGGTCTTCGCCGCCGGGTCGATCTCCGCCCGCCGCTGCAGCCCGCGCAGCGAGACCAGCGCCCCCGGCGTATCGGCGATGTGGTTGAACGAGTGCCGCGCCCCGACCACCCGCACCTTCGTCTCGCGCCGCACCACCTCCTGCACCTCGGCGACGCTCGCCGGAAAATGCGTGGAGCGCGCGCCGAACGCCACGTGCTCGGCCCAGTTATGGCTGATCCTGTTCATGCAAGTCCTACCCCGTCGCTGCCGCCGGATATCCCCGATGCCGCCGGGGATGGCAAGTGGCGCAGCGCCGGCTGGGGACCTCGGGCGGCGGGCAGTGTGTGTTGCTCCCCCCTCCACCACGCTTCGCGTGGTCCCCCTCCCCCGCAAGCGGGAGAGGATGCCTGCTGTCCGCCTTCGATGCCTCGCGCGATCCTCTCCCGTTTACGGGGGAGGGGGACCGCCGAAGGCGGTGGAGGGGGGAGCAGCGCGCGCCGGGGACCCTTCAGATCCCCCTACTCCGCCCCGATCACCGCCGTGCACTGCTGGGGCAGGTCCGCCAGCGTCAGCGGCGGCGGGGGCGGCTTGTCGCTCGGCTTGTAGGGCTCGTCGGTGAACCACCAGGCGAGGTCGTCGCCGCAGCCATCGCCGGCAGGGGCCGGGGCCTGGTCCTCGCACAGGGTCGCGCCGGGCGGGCAGTTCAGGCGCACGTGGAAGTGGTCGTCATGCCCATACCAGGGGCGGATCTTGTTGAGGAAGCTGCGATCGCGCCAGTTGATCGCACACAGCGATGCCTTGATCCCCGGCGCGACGAAGATCCGCGCCACGCCCGGCAGCAGCGCCGCGCGGTAGAGCAGCAGCCGCTGCGCCTCGCCGAAGCGCCTGGGGTCGACGTTGCGCGTCCCCGGCTTCAGCATGGAAACGGCGGAGATGCTCTCGCGCTCCCCGGCGCTCAGCACGTGGGCCGGCATCGGCTCGAACCAGATATCCACGTCGAGTCCGGTCTGGTGCGAGGCGTGGCCGCTGGGCATCGGGCCGCCGCGGGCGCCGCCCATGTCGCCGACCAGGATGCCGGGCCAGCCGTCCTGCTGCACCGACCGGGCCAGCGCGGCGATGTAGGTGACCAGCTCCGGCGTGCCCCAGCGCCGGTCGCGCGACAGCCGCATCGCCTGCCAGCCCGGCCCGTCGGTGGCGAGTTGCACCGCACCGGCGACGCAGCCCTTGGCATAGCCGCCGATCGGCGTCTGGGTGCCGGTGGTCGGCGTATGTACCGCGCCGAACAGGTCGCGCGCCGGCTGCGCCGCCGCGGCCGAAACCAGCAGGAGCAACGCCAGGACCACCGTCCCAAGGCCTCGGAGAACTGCCATCGACCTCCCCCATTTCTGCCGACCGGACAAGCATCGGTGCTCGACCATCGATAGTCTCGGCACCGGCAGGCTGGCAACCGCCCGCGAAAAGGCCGCCGGGTAACCTGCCCGGCGGCCATAAGCTTGCAGCAGGCCGATCACATGCCGCTGCGGGTCCGGTCGATGTCGCGCTGCTTGTCGCGATCGTCCTCCACCTCGACCTCGGTGTGACGGACGGTGTCCGACACGGTCTCGGAGCGGTCCTCGGCCTCCTTGCGCAGCGAGACCTCCTCGACCACCCGGGCCTGCTTGTCGACCACGGCCTCCTCGGCGCGCTCCTCGGCCTCGATGGTGCGGTCCTGGAAGGCCGCCTCGGTGCCGCTGAGGGTGCGGTCGACCGGACGGCGCTCCACCACGACCCGTTCGTCGTGGAGGTTCACCTCTTCGTTCACCGGCTCCTCGACGGTGTAGGCGCGGACGCGCACGCGGCCGTGGCTGACGTCACGCTTGCCGACGCGCAGCTGCTCCTGCACCACCGGGATGGCCTCGCCCTCACCGGCGGCCAGTTCGTCACGGCGGCCGGGCATGGCGGTGTCGCCGTAGCCGGTCGCGGTGCTGCCGGTCCCCATGCCGCTGCCGGCGGTGTAGGTGCCGGTGCGGTCGGCCGAGTCGGACCGCGCGTAGCCGGTCCAGCCCTCGGAGCGCCAGCTGTCGGCGCGCTCGTCGATGTCGATCGCACCCTCGTCGTCGAGGATGTCGAGCGCCCGGTCATAGAGAGCGGTGGGCACGTTGGTGACGGTCACCAGGTAGCCGCCGCGGTTGAGCCCTTCGGCGTAGGTGTAGCGATCCTCCTCGGGCATGAAGAAGTTCGCCAGGGCATCGAAGAAGCCCCGGTGCCGCTCCCGGCCGGCCGGCTGGCCGGCGCTCGAGCTGCCTTCGGTCAGCCGGATGCTGCCCGTCTCGATGCCGAGGTCGCGCAGCTTCTGCACTGCTTCCTGGGCATCGTCGCGCTCGTCGAAGAACGCCGAGAGGGTGCTCCCGTAGGAACTGCCGGTGGTGTTGGTGGTGCTGGTATCGAACTGGCTCATTTGGCCTCATCCTTTGTCGCTTCGTTGCTGGGAGGGTCGAGCCGCTCGGTGACGGCGCGCTGCTTGCGCAGGGTCACCGGGACCTCGACCCGCTCGGTGGTCACGCGACGCTTGAGCCTGAGCTCCTCCTTGAGAACCAGCCGCTTCTCCACGACGAGGACTTCTTCGAGCACCGG
>JBQCFF010000251.1:0-13490 GCA_051959485.1 Devosia sp.
CCCGGCGGCTTCAGCACGTTGACGACCATGTAGACCATGATCGCCGAGGCGATGAAGTTGAACATGATGGTGGTGATGACGACGTGGCTGCCGCGCTTGGCCTGCAACCAGCCGGGGATGAAGCCCCAGAGACCGCCGACAGCGCCGCCGGCGATGATGGCGACCGGGAAGGTGAGCCACCACGGCAGCGCCTGCAGCGGCAGCGCCACGGCGATGACCCCGAGCCCGGCGATATAGGCCTGCCCGTTGCCGCCGATGTTGAACAGGCCGGCATGCGCCGCCACCGCCACGGCGAGGCCGGTGAAGATGAAGTTGGTCGAGTAGTAGAGCGTGTAGCCGATATTGTAGCCGTTGCCGAAGGCGCCGGTGGTGATGGCGTTGAGCGCCGCCAGCGGGTCCTGCCCGATGGCCAGCACCACCAGCCCGGAGATCACGAAGGCCAGCAGCAGGTTGAGCAGCGGCAGCAGGATGACGTCGGCCCAGCGCGGCAGCGGCCTGAGGATGGCGGAGCTCATTCCACTTTTCCTTCGGCCGCGACGCGCGCCGTGGCGGCGGCCTGCTTGTCGGTGACGCCGGCCATCATCAGGCCCAGCTCACCCTCGGTGGCCGTAGCGGGGTCGGCTTCGCCGACGATGTGGCCGTCGAACATCACGAGGATGCGGTCGGCGAGCGAGCGGATCTCGTCGAGCTCCACCGAGACGAGCAGGATGGCCTTGCCCGCGTCGCGCATCTTGATGATCTGGTTGTGGATGAACTCGATGGCGCCGATATCGACGCCGCGCGTCGGCTGGCCGACGATCAGCACGTCGGGATTGGACGACATCTCGCGCGCCAGCACGATCTTCTGCTGGTTGCCGCCGGAGAAGTTCGCCGTCTTCAGCCGCTCGTTGTCGGGGCGGATGTCGAACTGCTTGATGCGCTCGCGGGCCTTCGCCCGGGCGGCGGGGATGTCCAGCAGGACGCCCTTGCCGTAGGCGGGGTCGTCCTCGTAGCCGAGCATGGCGTTTTCCCACTCCTCGAACGAGGTGACGAGGCCCATGCGCTGCCGGTCCTCGGGCACGTGCGCGAGGCCCGCCTTGCGGGCGCGGTGCGCGCCGTCGTCGCCCTCGAGCGACAGCGGCGTGCCCTTGAGACGCACGGTCCCCGACTTCTGGTCGCGCATGCCGGAGATGGATTCGAGCAGCTCTGACTGGCCGTTGCCGGCCACGCCGGCGATGCCGACGATCTCGCCGGCCCGCACGTTGAAGCTCACGTCCTTGACGCGGGTGACGCCGAGGTCGTCCCGGACCACCAGGGTCTCGACCGACAGGTAGGTGTCGCCGGGCTTGGCCGGGGTCTTCTCGACCCGCAGCAGCACGCGGCGGCCGACCATCAGCTCGGCGAGCTGCTCGGGGTTGGTGCTCCTGGTCTCCAGCGTCTCGACCATCTGGCCCTGCCGCATCACCGACACGTAGTCGGTGATCGCCATGATCTCGCGCAGCGTGTGGGTGATGAGGATGATGGTCTTGCCCTGCGCGCGCAGCGTCTCGAGTACGCGGAACAGGTCGTCGGCCTCGGCCGGGGTGAGCACGCCGGTGGGCTCGTCGAGGATCAGCAAGTCGGCGCCGCGATACAGCGCCTTCAGGATTTCGACGCGCTGCTGGGTGCCCACCGAGACGTCCTCGATGATGGCGTCGGGGTTCACCTCGAGCCGGTATTCCCTGGCGAGGCGGGTGAGTTCCCCGCGGGCCCGTGCCAGGCTGGGGCCGAGCATGGCGCTGTCCTCGGCGCCGAGCACGACGTTCTCGAGAATGGAGAAGTTGTCGACCAGCATGAAGTGCTGGTGGACCATGCCGATGCCCAGCGCCAGCGCGTGGCGGGAATCGGTGATGTTGTGGGCCACGCCGTTGACGCGGATCTCGCCCGAGTCGGCGGTGTAGAAGCCGTAGAGGATCGACATCAGCGTCGACTTGCCGGCGCCGTTCTCGCCGACGATGCCGTGCACGGTGCCGCGCTTGACCTTCAGGTCGATGTCGCGGTTGGCGTGGACGGCGCCGAAGCGCTTGTTGATCTTGATGAGCTCGATGGCCAGGTCGGAGCTGGCGGGCCCATCGGATGCAGCGGCCCCTTGGGACCGCTGCTCAGGCTTGCCGCCGCTGTGCACGGGGTCAGTCACGTTTGACTTAGGCCGGGCAGCTGTTGTCGGCGGTGTAGTCGTGCACCTTGATCTCGCCCGCCTGGATCTTGGCCGAGAAGTCGTCGACCTTGGCCTTGATGTCGTCGGGGATCAGCGCCTTGTTGTTGTCGTCGAGCGCATAGCCGACGCCATTCTCCTTGAGGCCGAGGACCGTGAGGCCCGGCTTGAAGGTGGCGTCGTCGCCGGCTTCCTTGAAGGCGTTGGTGACGGCGACGTCGACGCGCTTCACCATCGAGGTCAGCACCGAGCCGGGGTGCAGGTAGTTCTGGTTGGAGTCGACGCCGATGCCGAGCTTGCCGGCGTCGGCCGCAGCCTGCAGCACGCCGAGGCCCGAACCGCCGGCGGCGGCGAAGACCACGTCGGCGCCCGCATCGAACTGCGCCTTGGTCAGCTCACCGGCGGTCACCGGGTCGTTCCAGGCGGCCGGGGTGGTGCCGGTGTAGTTCTCGATCACCTTGACGCTGGGGTTGGCGGCCTTCGCGCCCTGGGCGTAGCCGCAGTAGAACTTGTGGATGATCGGCACGTCCATGCCGCCCACGAAGCCCACGGTGCCGGTCTTCGACTCGAGCGCCGCGAGGGCGCCGACGAGGAACGAGCCGGTGTGCTCGTCGAAAATGATCGACTCCACGTTCGGGGCATCGACGACGGCGTCGATCACCACGAAATTGGTGTCGGGGAATTCGGTGGCGACGGTGGCGAGGGCGGTGCCCCACGAGAAGCCGGCCATCACGATCGGGTTCGCACCCTGGCTGGCGAAGCGGCGCAGCGCCTGCTCGCGCTGGGCGTCGTTCTGCAGCTCGAGATCGAGGTAGTTGCCGCCGGTCTCCTTCTTCCAGGCCTCGGCGCCGTTGTAGGCGGCCTCGTTGAAGGATTTGTCGAACTTGCCGCCCAGATCGTAGATGATGGCCGGGTCGGCGAGGGCAGTACCGGCGAGCAGCACGGACGCCGCAACACCGGCGGCGAGGGCACCCAGGTGCTTGGTGAAGAAGGTCATGCGTTGTTCTCCCTGTTCCGCGCCCCGGCAACGGCAAATGCCGCCCTGACAGACCAGGCGCGTTGGTGGGGAATAATCCTGCAAAGCGAAGTCAACGCAAGAGGTAACCGCGCGGAACTTTGACCAGATGGGCAAAATTTCGTGGATGAAGCTCCGGCGAGTACTTGCCGGGGCCTAGGACGAGGGCTGCGGGTCGCGGCTGGGCACGGCGGAGAGCGGCGTCACGGTGGTGCCCATCGCCTCGCCGATGCGTTCGAAGAAGCCGTCGATGATCCGCTGGGCGGAGTTGCCGATCACGGCCCGGCCGAGCTTCATGATGCCGCCATCGGCGCCGCCATCGGCGGTGAAGGTCAGCTCGGTGCCGCCCGGCGCGTCGCGGAGGGCGATGTCGGCGGCGGCTTCGGCCTTGCCGAGCAGGCCGCCCCGGCCGCGGCCGGCCAGGGTGTAGCGGGCCGCCGGCTCGACGTCGCGCAGTTCGAGGTCGCCGGTGAAGGTGGGCTGCACCAGGCCGAAATTGACCTTGATCTCGCACTCGAGCGTGCTGTCGCCGGTCCACTCCAGCCGGCTGCACCCGGGAATGGCGGCTTTCAGCACGTCGGCGTCGTTGAGGCCGGCCCAGACGCGATCGCGGGGGGCCGAGAACAGGTACCTGCCGCCGAATTCCATGCCGAGACGTTCCTTCCTGACTGAGGGTGGAAGAGAGCTAGTGGCTCCCGGGTTCCGCCGCAATCCATGGCGGCGATGCAACGGTGCGCGCGCGATCGCGTGCCCTGCCCTTTTCGTGCGGCATTTGCGCACCATATCGCGGAAAACGAGCCCACGGACGAACGGCTCGATTGTGTTGCTGCGCCCCGGCAGTGAATCATGTCACCACGCCCGGTGACCAAAAAGAGGAAGAGCGTCCTATGGCCACTGAAGTGATGGATAAGCCCTTGCAATATCTCGACAAGGCCATGGGGGCCATCAAGGAGCTCGGCATCTGGCCGCAGCAGCCGGCCGAGCAGCCGATCACCGGCCTCCTGAACGAGATCACCGGCTTCGACGAGACCAAGGTCATCCTCATCGGCCGCACCCTGACGCAGGCCAGCGCCTTCAACGAGGTGGTCCGCTCGCAGATCGCGCAGATGAATGTCGGCGAGCGCTACAACCAGATCACCGAGAGCTTCAACTCGATCCGCGACGACGCCAAGGGCATGGTCGACCAGCTCGACGACGGCAAGCTGGACCTGCTGGAGCGGGCGTCGAACGTGTGGATGAAGGTGTCGCGCGGCGACATCGCCACCCGCTTCGAGCGCATCCGCGGCACCTATCTCGACGTCTCGAAGGAAACCAAGAACCAGATCGACCGCGAGCACACCATCCTCGAGGCCTACCGCGATTTCCGCGGCGCGCTGAAGCAGGCCGAGGTGATGGCGCTCGAGCTGCTCGAGACCGCCACCAAGGTGCTGGACGACAAGAAGGGCGTGCTCAAGGCCGCCTCCGACGCGGTGGCGGCGTTCACCGCCGGCACGCCGGCCGACCGGGCGCGGCTCGAGATGGACCGCGACGAGAAGCTGCGCGACCTGCAGAACGAGGAGCGGCGCTACCAGATCGCCAAGGACCTCGCCGACAACCTGACGATCAGCTACTCGACCTCCGAAGTGATCATGGCGCGGCTGATGCAGACCACGCAGGCCAAGGAGCGGGTGTACCAGCAGGCGGTGAGCTTCTTCTCGACCAACGAGACGGTGTTCACGGCGCTCAGCGCCTCGTTCACCGGCATGTTCGGGCTGCATGAATCGACCGAGACGCTCAACGCCATGAAGGAGGGGATGTCGAAGAGCCTCGAGACCCTGTCGGAGATCGGCGACCGGGTGGGCGAGGCGGCAGTGCGCGCCGGCTACGGCCCGACGATCCGCGCCGACGCGGTGAAGAAGCTGGTCGACTCGGTGGTGAGCTTCCAGGAGAAGTCGCGCACCATCATCAACGAGATGCGCGAGCAGGCGACGAAGAACTCGGCCGAGATCCGCGATGCGGTGGAGGACGGCAAGCGCCGGCTCGCCTCGCTCGCCGCCGAGGGCAACGCGCTGCTGCTCGAGAGCAAGCAGGGCTGAGGACCGGGTCCGCAACTTGAGCACGGTGACGGCAAGCGCCGAGAAGGCGCCGCTCGACGAGGTGATGCTGGCGATGGATGTGGTGGACACGCTCCGCCATCGCCAGGATCTGGTCGAACGCGAGCTCGCCGGCGAGGCGCGCGAGCAGCAATTGCTCGAGAAGCTGCGCGACATCTACCACCAGCAGGGCATCGAGGTCAGCGACGCGGTGCTGCGCGAGGGGGTGAAGGCGCTGGCCGAAAGCCGCTTCAGCTACACCCCGCCCAAGCCGTCCTTTGCCACCTCGCTGGCCCGGCTCTATGTGAGCCGGAAGCGCTGGGGGCCGGCGACGCTGGCCATCCTGCTGGTGCTGGTCGTCGGGCTCGGCGGCTACTTCCTCGCCTGGCGGCCGTTCCAGGACGCGCAGGCCGAGCAGGCGCGGATCGAGCTTTCCGAAGGCCTGCCCCGGCAGATGGACGCGCTCTACCAGACCATCTACGTCGAAACCAAGGTGCAGCAGGCGGTGACCGAGGCCGACGCGATCCGCAACCGGGGCAAGGCGGCGGCC
Source organism: Devosia sp. (assembly GCA_051959485.1). GTDB lineage: Bacteria > Pseudomonadota > Alphaproteobacteria > Rhizobiales > Devosiaceae > Devosia_A. The sequence continues at coordinate 5,811 of JBQCFF010000251.1, forward strand.
AGCGAGGGTAACCGCGCCCAGGCGCAGCAGGCGATCGCCGACCTGACGGCGCTGCGCGACCGGCTGCGCTCGGAATACACGCTGAGGATCTACAGCAAGGAAGGCGAGCGTTCGGCCTTCTGGCGGGTGCCGGACATCAACCCCAGCGCCACCAACTACTACCTTATCGTGCAGGCGATCGGGCCCGACGACAAGCCGCTGACGCTGCCGATCACCAACGAGGAAACCGGCAAGGTCGAGAACGTCGACATCTGGGGCATCCGGGTGCCGGAGAGCACCTATCGCGCGGTCGAGAACGACAAGCGCGACGACGGCATCATCCAGCGCAGCACGCTCGGGCTCAAGGAATACGGCTTCCTCGACCTCGACTACACCATGCCGGTGCTCGGCGGGGCAGTGACCAAGTGGTGACGCAGTGACGCTTTCCGGCCCCGACGCCCTCCGATCGCTGGACGACGCGCTGCGCGACATCCGCCGCGAGGAGGATGAGATCGCCAAGCGGCTGGCGCGCTCGGCCGAGCTGGTGACGAAATTCCGCGAGACCCAGAGCGAGCTGTTCCGGCAGCTGGCCAGCGTGCGGCTCGACCCGGCGACGCAGAAGGAGCTGGGCGACCGGCTGAGCCAGGCCGAGCTCCGGGCCCGCGACATGCTCGACAAGCATGGCGCCGAGCTGGAGGCGGTGGAGGGCGGGCTCAAGGCGCTCGACAAGCAGATCGCGGCGCTGGCCACCGAGCGCGGCGGCGAGGTCAAGGCAGTGGCCGCGGCCGAAGCCGAACTCAAGGCCATTGCCGACCGGGTGAGCGCCGAGACGGCGCGCGACCCGGTCTATGCCGACAAGCGCAAGGCCGCCGCCGAGCTCGCAGCGGTCGCCGCCGAGAGCCTGCGCAAGACCGAGCAGGCCGAGGCCGACAAGGACGAGAAGGGCAAGCCCTACCGCGACGACCCGCTGTTCATGTACCTGTGGGAGCGCGGCTTCGGCACCCGCAACTACCGCGAGAACAACCTGATCCAGCTGCTCGATGCCTGGGTGGCGCGGCTGGTCGGTTTCCCCGAGGCGCGGGCGAACTTCGCCATGCTGAACGAGATTCCGATGCGCCTGCGCGAGCACGCCGAGCGGCAGGAGCAGGTCGCCGAGGCGGCGGAAGCCGAGGTGGTGGCGCTCGAGAAGGCGGCGGTCGACGCCGGCGGCGGCAAGCCGGCGCGGCTCCGGCTCGAGGCGGCGCAGGCCCGGATCGCCGAGATCGATGCGCAGATGGTAACGCTCGAGGACAAGCGCGACGAGCAGCTGAAGGCACAGCGCGACCTGGCGCAGGGCAGCGACCCGGCGTTCAGCGCCGCGGTGAACGGCCTGGCCGAAGCCCTGGGGCGCGAGGACATCCAGAACCTGCTCGCCGCCGCGCGGGTGACGCAGACCGGCGCCGACGACACCATCGTCAAGCAGATCGACGAGGTGCGGCAGCGGGCTGCGGAGGAAGAAGCCGACAGCCGCGAGCAGCGCAACCGGCTGAAGACGCTGGCGGCGCGCCGGCGCGAGCTCGAGGACATCCAGTACGAGTTCAAGAAGCAGGGCTTCGACAATGCCGGCTCGCGCTTCGGCGACGACAAGCTGGTGGGCGACCTGCTGAACGATTTCCTGCGCGGCGGCATCTCCGCCGCCGACTACTGGGGTCAGTGGCAGCGCAGCCAGAGCTGGACGCAGCGGCAGCGGCGCGACACCGACCCGTGGGGCGGTTCGGGCAGCTCGGGCGGCTTCCAGTGGCCCGACTCGAGCTTCGGCGGCGGCCGTTCACGGCGCCCGACCAGCGGCGGCTTCGGCGGCGGCTGGGGCCGGTTGCCGACCGGCGGCGGCTTCTCGCGGCCGCGCCAGGGCCCCTCGCCCGGCGGCTTCCGTACCGGCGGCGGCGGCAGTTCGGGTGGCGGCTTCAAGACCGGCGGCGGCTTCTGATGGCGGCGTGGCCGTTCCCCTGGCCGGCGGATCGCATCGCCCACTACACGGCCTATCGCGCGCCCGAGCCGCTGGTGATCGACGGCCGGCTCGACAAGCCGAGCTGGCAGCAGGCGCCGCGCTCGCCGCGCTTCGTCGACCTCGTCAACGGCACCCCGACAGTGCATGACACGCGGGCGGCGGTGCTGTGGGACGACACGTACCTCTATGTCGGCTTCTGGGTGGAGGAGCCGTTCGTCGAGGCCAAGCTCACCGAGCGCGACGCCCTGATCTGGACCGAGAACGACGTCGAGGTCTTCGTTGCCGGGCAGGACGCCTATTACGAACTCGAGCTCAACGCGCTCGGCACGGTGTACGAGGCGCTGTTCGTGTTCGAGGACGCCTACCACAAGGGCGGCTATGCGCAGCGGCCGGAACTCGCCCGCGGTGCCGACGGAGCGACGCCGTGGAACGGCGTTGGCTTCACCACGCACCCGCGCGGGCCGCGGCTCGGCTTCTTCAAGTGGGACCTGCCGGGGCTAAGGACCGCCGTGCAGGTCGACGGCACGATCAACGACAATTCCGACCGCGACCGCGGCTGGACGGCCGAGATCGCCCTGCCCTGGGCCGGCATGCAGGTGCTGGCGCAGGGCGATGGCCGGGCGCTGCCGCCGCGGCCCGGCGACACCTGGCGGATGGACTTCTCCCGCTTCAACACCTACCGCGCCGCGCCACCCGCCAACGACCCCGGCGGCTGGGCCTGGAGCGCCCACGGCATCTGGGACTCGCACATCCCCGAACTGTTCCCATTCATCCACTTCTCCGACGTGGAAGTCGGAACCAAGGACTAGGGTCCTTACTCGGGGGGAGTGGCGCGGAGCAGCGAACAGCGCCTCCTCGCCCCGTCGGGGAGAGGATAGCGGCGCTAGGCGCGGCAGCGCCGTAGCAGAGCTGAGGTGAGGGGTCTTCTCTATTCGCTTTTGCGCGACTGCGCCGCGGTTGCTACGACGCCAGAAAGACCCCTCACCTCAGCTACGCTAGGGCGGAAGCGCCCAAGCTTCGCTATCCTCTCCCCGACGGGGCGAGGAGGCGCCTCACCTCGGTCTATCTAGTACAGACTCTAGGTCGACACGATGTGCGTAGTGGCGGGGGCTGCGAACAGCGCCCCGGCCTGTCTGGCTCACCCGGCCGGCATGGTGGCGAGGACGTCGTCGAGGTGGGTGAACTGCTCGGGGTAGGCGCCGGTGCTGCCGGAGGCGAGGGCCTCGTCGAGCGCCTGTTTCGACGGATAGCGGTCGCGCAGGACGAGCAGCGTCTTGCCGTCCTTTTCCTCGAGGGTCAGCGTGGTCACCGAGCCCTCGCCGCTTTCCTCGTTGGTCCAGACGAGGCGCGTGGGCGGCTCGACCTCGAGGTAGCGGCCGAAGAACGGCACCGGCTGGTCCGAGCCGGGCACCCCGAACTCGAGACGGTACGACCCACCGACCCGGACGTCGGTGACACAGGAGAGCAGGTTGATCCCGAACGATTTCGGGGCCCACCAGCGCATCATCAGCTCGGGCTTCGTCCAGGCGGCGAAGACATGCCGGGCCGGGCCGTCGAAGGTCCTGGTGACGACCAGCTCAAGGTCGGACTCGCGGTCCGTGGTCGTGACGTGCTCACTCGTTCGCATCTCGTCCATGCGCTTTCTCCTCTTGTTTCAACTGTTCGACGACCTTGTCCAATGCATCGAAGCGCTCGGCCCACATCCGGCGGTAGCGCTCGATCCACGCGGCCTCCTCGGCCAGCCCGCGACCGCCGAGCCGGCAGGTGCGGACGCGCCCGACCTTCTCGGTGGTCACCAGCCCGGCCTGTTCGAGCACGCTGACGTGCTTCTTCATGCCGGTGAGCGTCATGTCGAAGCGCTCGGCGAGGTCGGTGATCGACGCGTCGGTGCGCCACAGATGCTCCAGCACGCCGCGCCGCGTGGCGTCGGACAGGGCGGCGAACGAGGTATCGCAGCGGGCCTGATGAAACTGAACCATGTAGTTCAGTATGAGCGTGAGCGCGGTGGTTGGCAAGGGGGCATCGCATGATGCCGCCCTGCAACTCGCGCTGGTCGAGGATCAGGCCGGCGTCAGCCGAAGACGCTGGCGCCGCGATCGGCGGTGCCGACCAGCGCGCGGAAACCGGCGAACAGCTCGCGGCCCATGCCTTGGTGCTGCGGGCGGAGGTCTTCGGTCGCCGGCGTGCGCGAGAAGAACTCCTTCTCGTCGCCGAGGAAGGTCAGCGTGCCCTCGTTGGCGTCGAGGCGGATCAGGTCGCCGTCCCGGATCTTGGCGATGGCGCCGCCGTCCGACGCCTCCGGCGTCATGTGAATGGCGGCGGGCACCTTGCCCGAGGCGCCGGACATACGGCCGTCGGTCAAGAGCGCGACCTTGTAGCCGCGGTCCTGCAGGATGCCCAACTGCGGGGTGAGCTTGTGCAGCTCCGGCATGCCGACCGACTTCGGGCCCTGGAAGCGGACGACGGCAATCACGTCGCCATTGAGCTCGCCGGCCTTGAAGGCGGCCTGCAGGCCGTCCTGGCTGTGGAACACCCGCGCCTTCGCCTCGACCACGCGGTTCTCCGGCTTCACGGCGGAGACCTTGATCACCGACTTGCCGAGGTTGCCGCTCAGCAGCTTGAGGCCGCCGTTCTGCGAGAAGGCCGACTGCACCGGCGCCAGCACCTTGGGGTCGCCCGACAGCTCGGGGGCGGGCTCGAAGCTGAGCTTGTCGTCGGCGAGCTTCGCCTCGACGGTGTAGCCGGAGAGGCCGGCGCCCCAGACGGTCTTCACGTCCTCGTGCAGGTAGCCCGCCTCGAGCAGTTCGCGGATCAGGAAGCCCATGCCGCCGGCAGCGTGGAAGTGGTTCACGTCGGCGAGGCCGTTCGGATAGACGCGGGCGAGCAGCGGCACGGCGTTCGAGAGGTCCGACATGTCCTCCCATGTCACCTTGAGGCCGGCCGCGTTGGCGATGGCGACGAGGTGCAGGGTGTGGTTGGTCGAGCCGCCGGTCGCCAAGAGGCCGACGAGGCCGTTGACGATCGCCTTCTCGTCGACGATGTGGCCGACCGGGGTGTAGTTGTTGCCCTCGGCCGTGAGCGACAGGGCGCGCACCGTCGCCTCGCGCGTCAACGCATCGCGCAGCGGCGTGCCGGGGTTGACGAAGCTGGCGCCCGGCAGGTGCAGGCCCATGATCTCCATCAGCATCTGGTTGGAGTTGGCGGTGCCGTAGAAGGTGCAGGTGCCCGGCGAGTGGTAGGACTTGGCCTCGGACTCGAGCAGCTCGGCGCGGCCGACCTTGCCCTCGGCGTAGAGCTGGCGGACCTTGGCCTTTTCGTCGTTGGGGATGCCGGTGGGCATCGGGCCGGCCGGGATGAACACCGCCGGCAGGTGCCCGAAGGTCAGCGCGCCGATCATCAGGCCGGGCACGATCTTGTCGCAGATGCCGAGGAAGACGGCGGCGTCGAACATGTTGTGGCTGAGCGCGATGGCGGTCGCCATGGCGATCACGTCGCGGCTGAACAGGCTGAGGTCCATGCCGGGCTGGCCTTGCGTCACCCCATCGCACATGGCCGGCACGCCGCCCGCCACCTGGGCCGTGGCGCCGATCGAGCGCGCCGCTTCCTTGATCAGGTCCGGGTAGGTCGCGTAGGGCTGATGCGCGCTCAGCATGTCGTTGTAGGAGGTAACGATGCCGAGGTTGGGCGTCCGCGAGCCGGCGAGTTTCGCCTTGTCGGCGGGCGAGCAGGCGGCGAAGCCGTGGGCGAGGTTGCCGCAGGCGAGCGCCGCGCGGTGCACGCCCTGCCCGCGGGCCGCTTCGATCCGATCGAGATAGTCGCGGCGTGAGGCGGCGCTCCGGGCCGCGATGCGGTCGGTCACCTCCTGGACGATCTTGACGACGGACATCGATATGCTCCTTGGGGGAACGCGCGACGTGTTGGGCGTCACGGGCTCCAGAAAATGGTCAGCGGTGTCTGGCTTTGACGCAGGATAGACCGGATCGGCATGTCCTCAACCGGACCTTCCGCCGCAGCCCTCTCCAGCGTCGCCGCCTTCTCCTCCCCCTCGATATGCAGATAGAGCCCCGACGCCATCAGCAGGCGCTTGAGGACCAGCGTGACGCGGGGCTCCCCTGCCCCCGGCGCGCGGATGGCGACCGCCGGCCCCTCGCCGGTCAGCGCCTCATTGAGGTTGTCGCCGCCCGGAAAGAACGAGGCGGTGTGCCCGTCATTGCCCATGCCGAGGATCACCGCATCGAACGGCATCGGCACGGTAGAGAGCTGCATGTTGGTGCGGGCGATGCCGTGCGCATCGGGCTCGGCGCCGCCGGCGTAGAGCGGCACGAAGTGCGCGACGGCGGCCGGGCCCTGCAGCAGCTTCTCGTTGACCAGCCCGGCGTTGGAGCGATCGGAGGTCTCGGGCACCCAGCGCTCGTCGACCAGCGTGACGGTGACCTTCGACCAGTCGACGTCCTTGCGCCGCCCCAGCACGGCGAAGAACCGCCCCGGGGTCGAGCCGCCGGACAAGGCGAGCGAGGCCGCGCCGCGGGCGGCGATGCCGTCGTTGAGATGCTCGGCCACGGTCTCGGCCAAAGCCAGCGCCAGGTCTTCCCTGGTGCCGAAGCTGCGTCGGGTCGCGTTCAAATCCCTTCCTCATGCCAGGTGCGGCCGTCGCGCTCGATCAGCGCGATGGCGGCGGTGGGTCCCCAGGTGCCGGCCATGTAGGCCTGCGGTGCGTCGGTGGCGGTATCCCAGCCGTCGCGGATCGGGTCAATCCACATCCACGCCGCCTCGAGTTCGTCGCGGCGCATGAACAGCGTCTGCTGGCCGCGGATGACGTCGAGCAGCAGGCGCTCGTAGGCCTCGGGCGTGCGCTCGGCGAAGGTTTCGGCGAAGCTCAGGTTCAGCGGCACCTCGCGCAGGCGCATGCCGCCGGGGCCCGGATCCTTGATCATCAGGAACAGCTTGACGCCCTCGTCCGGCTGGATGCGGATGACCAGCCGGTTGGGGCGCGGGTTGCCCTCGGCGTGGTCGAACATCGAGTGCGGGATGTTGCGGAACTGGATGACGATCTCGGAGGCGCGCGACGGCAGGCGCTTGCCGGTGCGGATGTAGAAGGGCACGCCGGCCCAGCGCCAGTTCTCGATCTCGGCCTTGACGGCGACGAAGGTCTCGGTGCGCGAGCCCTGCTTGTCGGCCGGCAGTTCCTCCTGGTAGCCCGGCACGGTGCCGCCCTCCACCGAGCCGCCGCGATACTGGCCGCGCACGGTGAAGCGGGGAACGTCGGCGCCGGCGATCGGCTTCAGCGAGCGCAGCACCTTCAGCTTCTCGTCGCGCAGCGCATCGGCGCCGTCCGATGCCGGCGGCTCCATGGCGACGAGGGTGAGCAGCTGGATGATGTGGTTCTGCACCATGTCGCGCAGCGCCCCGCTCTCGTCGTAGTAGCCGCGGCTGCCGGCCCCGACCGACTCGGCGACGGTGATCTGCACGTGCTCGATATGTGCCGAGTTCCAGATCGGCTCGAACAGGATGTTGGCGAAGCGCAGCGCCAGCAGGTTCTGCACCGTCTCTTTGCCGAGGTAGTGGTCGATCCGGTAGACCTGGTCTTCCTTGAAGATGCGGCTCACCTCGTCGTTGATGGCGATCGACGACGCCAGGTCGTGCCCGAGCGGCTTCTCGATCACCACGCGGGCGTCGCGCCGATAGTAGCCCTTCTTCAGGATGTACTCGCAGGT
>JBQCFF010000252.1:0-16304 GCA_051959485.1 Devosia sp.
CCGAGCGGAATGCGGACCCAGCGCGAGCCGGGCCGCCGGATCCAGGCCAGAAACCCGGAGGAGGCTGGCACGGCGCGACCGATGCGGTCGAACTGGCGATTGAGTCTGGCTTCTTCCTTGCTCATCGTCATCTTTCGTGGGGGGCGACAGGGTGGAACGTGGTTGCTGTCGCAGAGTGCACAACCGCAAGCGCCCCTCGAAAATCCCTCGTAGTGCTCTTGAAATTTCGTCGGAGCGCATCACAGATTGCTTATTTGCCTCACATCCTTTCGGGCGTAGGCTTCAGTCCTCTAGTCGCAGGTGGCGGAATTCGCCTGTGCGAAGCCGTTGCCAGCTTCCTTCTCGGAGGATGTAAATGGCTGCCTTCCACGTCCTGACCAATGCCGCTCAACGCATCGACATCCCCGAGGTTCGGCGGCTGTCGTTCGATGACCTCACCGCCTCGCTGGCGAACGGCTGGCGCGACTTCTGGCAAAAGCCCTCACACCTGTTCTTCCTGGGGCTGATCTACCCGCTACCCGGCGGCGTACTCGCCGTATGGAGTTCGGGCAACAACTCCTGGCCGCTGCTCTTTCCGCTGGTCACCGGCTTCGCCCTGGTCGGCCCCATCGCCGCCCTGCCCATCTACGAAATGAGTCGCCGCCAGGAAATGGGCCTCGATACCCACTGGCGCGCCGCCCTGGACGTCTTCCGCACCCCTGCCTTTGCCTCCATCGCGGCGTTGGGGGTCTGGCTGATGATCGTCTTCACCGTCTGGCTGATGGTCGCGCAGTTCCTCTTCGAGTCGCTGTACGGTCCCGGTTCGCCGCCCTCGTTCACTGCCTTCCTCAGTGACGTGTTCAGCACGCCGCAGGGCCGATCCTTGCTGCTCTGGGGCAACCTGATCGGCCTCTGCTTCGCCGTGGTCGTACTGGCAACGGCCGTAGTCTCCATCCCGTTGCTGCTCGATCGCGACGTCGGCGCCGCTGTGGCCGTGCAGACCTCCGTTCGTGTCGCGCTACGGAACCCGGTGATGATCGCCGTGTGGGGGCTGATGGTCGCCGCCATCCTCTTCCTTGGGGCTTTACCGCTCCTCGTCGGCCTCGCCATCGCGGTACCGCTCCTCGGCCACGCCACCTGGCACCTCTATCGCCGCGCCGTCGTGCCACCGGGGGACATGCGTTAACGTCTCATTAACGGATTGGCGGCAATCTGATCGAGCTTAAGTAGAGGGCAGGCATGCTTCCCCTGGCGGGGTGGCCCTGCCCTCGCCCAGTTTCAGGAACCCTGCAAGTCGCCACTGCGTTAGCGCCTCCAGTATGCTGGAGCGTCACGCCATGGCCCTTGATCTCCCCTTCCTCTCCGACCACTCGCAGCGCCAGCTCAGCCGGCAGGTTTCATCGCTGGCGCGCGATGCGGGACACATCTCCGACCTCTTGGCCCGTTTCTCCGCCGATGCCCGGCGCGATGCTGGCCACCTCGCCCATGACCTTGCGGACGAAGCGTGGCAGCAAGGCGCTGTCGCGGCCAAGGCGCTGGGCCAGCAGGCGCTGCGCGCCGGCAAGGCCGTGCGCCGGGACCCGGTCCCGGCCGTCGTTGCCGTCGCCGGCCTCGCATGCTTGCTCAGCCTGGTCCTCGCTTCCGGCCGGGCCGGTCGCCGCAGGCAATAGCGAAACCAGCTCTTAACTCCAGGACGCGTATTTTGCGGTCCCCGGGCGGCGTCGGCCCGAGGCTCCGTAGTTGTACCGTGTTCTGGAGTCAGCGTTGACGACACCGCTCAGACTGCTTCTCGCAGCGTCCCTGTTCGCGAGTTCGCTCGCCGGCTGCGCCACTTCCCCCTTCGGCGGCCTCTCCTCGCGCGACTGCCTGGCCCGCGCCATGTATTTCGAGTCGAACCGCTCGAGCGCCGACGGCATGCTTGCAGTGGGCACGGTCGTGATGAACCGCGTCGCCGACAAGGCTTACCCCAAGACGGTTTGCGGCGTCGTCGGCCAGAAAAACCAGTTCGCCCCCGGGGTGCTGAGCAAGCCGCTGAAGGAAGGCTCGTCCAAGGCCACCGCCTACGCCATGGCCGACAAGGTCCTGCACGGCGCCCGCCACCCCAATCTCGGCAGGGACGTCAAGCACTTCCACACCGCTGGGTACCGCTACCCGTACAACAACATGTATTACGTGCTCGAGGCGGGCGGGAACAACTTCTACGAGAAGCGCACGGCCGGTACCTTCTCCAACAACCCCTTCGCCGACCTGACCACCTGGTAAGGCGCCAGGCGTCCTAGAACGTGATCCCCAGCACGCTGCCGATCACGAACAGCGCGCCGAACACGATCGCCCACAGCACGCCCCAGACGACGATGATCGCTCCGACGCCGGTAATGAACCCCAGCAGCATCCACACCCCGTCGCGCGCCAGCAGCCCCAGCGAGATGATGCTCACCGCCAATGCCGGCAGCATGTTGCCGAGCGGGATGGGCAGGAACAGTATCGTCGACAGGATCAGGCACATCAGCCCGAGCAGGTAGACGAAGGGGCGCTGCCCGACGAACACCAGCCGAGGCTTCATGACGCTCTCCGCCCGGTGCAGCCAGGGCGCCGCGGCACCCACGATCTTCTGCAGCTCGCCGCGCCGCAGCGACCGGTCGGTGATGATCCGGGGCAGCCACGGCTTCATCCCCAGCATCAGCTGCGCGGTGAGGAACAGCAGCGGCGCCCCGAACACCGTCGAGACGCCGGGCGGCAGCGGCAGCGCCACCGGTACCGCAAAGATGAAGATCAGGGCTCCCAGCGCACGGCGCTTCAGCGCCACCAGCAGGTCCCCTATCGACACGCGGTCGTCTTCGTTGCCGGAGGCGATATCGGCGAGGATCGCGGACAGCCGGAATTCCGCGCTGCCGTGATCCTCGCCGTCGATTTGTTCAGCTTGCTGCCCTGCCATGGGGGCGGATCATGCCCGGCGATTCTTGTATTGGGCAAGCCAAAGCCGGTGCGTCAGAAATCCCCACCCATGTCGAAACCGCCGCCGAAATCGTCGCCGCCGGAATCGAAGCCGCTATCTCCGGCGTCGTTGCCCTGATCCTGGTCATTGCCTTGGTCCTGGCCGTTGGCCTGATCCTGTGCTTGATCACCGGCGCTAGCCTCTCCCGCATTGGCGTGGCCGGCTCCAAACAGCGACCCGACGGCGCTGCCCAGCAGCACGCCGCCGGCGACGCCGAGCGCCGTCTGCATCGCCCCACCGAGGAACCCACCTCCCCCGAAGCCGCCGCGCTGCTGCCGCGGATCGTTACCCTCTCCGGCCGCGCGATCCCATGGGCCGCGCTGAGGTTGTTCGCGCCGCGCTACCTGCGCCTCCAGTTCCTTGATGCGCGCCTCGGCGGCTTCCAGGCCCTGCTGCTGCACCACGATGGTCTGCGCCATGTAGTACGACGCACTGGGCAGGCGGCCGATCTCGGCGCGGATCAGGTCCTCGGCGTCACGGTCGCGCTCCGGCGCCCGCCGCTCGGCCTCGGCGAGTCGGTCGAACAAGCCTTCGATGGCGCGGCGATCTTCAGGGGTCAGCATCTTGGTCTCCGATGTCGAGCGTAACGTCGGGAGGTCACATGGGGACCGCGGGCGGCCCCGGCAATGGTTCACCCAGCCAAAACGGACGTGCGGGGTCTGTCATGCACTGAAGCATGGTTGAACTTGCCCCGCCGCAGGTTCAACCTCGTGCAACCGCACGAGGCGAAGATGGCCGACCAAGAAATCCCCGAAGACAGCAAGCTCACCAGGACCAAGTCGCGCTGGGCGGAATCTGGAAAGTTCCTCACCGGCCACACCGCTCGCCCCGAGGAGGAGCGCCTGCCGCCCGGTCAGCACCTGGTCAAGAACTGGCCGATCCTCGATCTCGGACAGACGCCGAATGTCCCCAAAGACGTCTGGCGCCTCGACATCGCCGGTGAGGTCGAGCACCCCACGAGCTGGGACTTCAAGGCCCTGATGGCGCAACCGCAGGTCACCCGGGTCAGCGACATCCATTGCGTCACCACCTGGTCGCGCTACGACAACCACTGGGATGGCGTCTCGACCGAGCAGCTGATCGGCGCCGTGGGCGTGCAGCCCGAAGCGCGCTACGTGCTCCTCACCTCGAACGACGGCTACACCACCAACATGGCCATCGAGGATTTCGCCCATCCCGATGCGATGATCGTCCACAGCTGGGAAGGCGAGCCGCTGACCCTCGAGCATGGCGGTCCGGTGCGGCTCGTCGTGCCGCACCTCTACTTCTGGAAAAGCCCCAAATGGCTGCGCCGCATCGAGTTCGCGCGCGCCGACCATCGCGGCTTCTGGGAAGTCCGCGGTTACCACAACCACGCCGATCCCTGGAACGAAGAGCGCTACAGCTAAGTTTGACAGGGTCGGCGAGACCTGGCGTCGCGCTAGAAGCCGATCACTCCGTCCAGCTCCGCTGCCACGCCATGGTCGGTCACCTGCAGCATCAGCGGCGTGACGGTGATCGCCGAGCCGTGCATCAGCAGGTGGAAGTCGTTCTCGGGATCGAGCGGCCGCGGCGTCTCGGGAATGGCGATGAAGAACTTTCCGGCGTTGTCGCTCGGGTAATACGCCATCGGCGACCGTGCGAACCGCTGCGACGGCACCACCCGCACCCCAGTCACTTCGGCCTGGTACGGGATGTTGACGTTGAAGCAGACCTGCCCGCGCGCCGCAACGTTATCCCACAGCGAGCGCACCACGCCCGCCGCATACTTCCGGGCATTGGTCCATTCGACCTGATCGCCCAGCTCGTAGTTCACCGCCTGCGAGATGCCGATCCCCAGCGCCCCATGGAACGCCCCCTCGCGCGCGCCTGCCACCGTGCCGGAACAGTTGAGGATGTCGCCCAGGTTCTGGCCGTTGTTGACGCCCGACAGCACCAGTTCCGGCCGCAGGTCCCTGCAGACATGCGTCATGCCCGTCACCACGCAGTCGGCCGGTGACCCGCCGACCACGGCGAACACCCGGTCCTCGCGTTGCTCGAGCCCAAGCTCCCGGCCGAAGGTGAAGCGGTGCGATGCACCCGACTGGTTGCCGTCCGGCGCCACCACCCACACGTCGTCGCTGAGTTCTGCCGCGATCTCGCGCATGACCTTGATGCCGGGGGCATCGACGCCGTCATCGTTGGTGATGAGAATTCTCACGCGAAACTCTTTCTCAGGATCTGGCGCCGATCGACTTCAGGCCCTTCATGTAAGGCTGCAGCACATCGGGGATCAGTACCGAGCCGTCCTCCTGCTGGTAATTCTCCATCACGGCGATAAGTGCCCGGCCCACTGCGACGCCCGAGCCGTTGAGGGTGTGGACGTAGCGCACCTTGCCGTCGGCGTCGCGGTAGCGCGCATCCATGCGCCGCGCCTGGAAATCGCCGCACAACGAGACCGAGGAAATCTCGCGATAGGTGTCCTGACCCGGCAGCCACGCCTCGAGGTCGTAGGTCTTCTGCGCCCCGAACCCCATGTCGCCGGTCGACAGCATCATCACCCGGTAGTGCAGCCCCAGCCGTTTCAGCACGTCCTCGGCGTCCGACAGCATCTTCTCGTGCTCGTCGCCCGACGTTTCCGGCGTGGTGATCGCCACCATCTCGACCTTGTTGAACTGGTGCTGCCGCAGCATGCCGCGCGTATCGCGACCCGCCGACCCAGCCTCCGAGCGGAAGCACGGCGTCAAGGCGGTGAGCCGCATCGGCAGTTCGTCGGCCGACAGGATCGTTTCGCGCACGAAGTTGGTGAGCGGCACCTCTGCCGTTGGGATAAGGCCAAGCCGGCCGTCACCATGCTTCACGAAGAACAGGTCTTCCTCGAACTTGGGCAACTGGTTGGTGCCGAACAGCGCCTCGTCACGCACCAGATAAGGCGGCTCGACCTCGGTGTAGCCGTGCTCGTCGACATGCAGGTCCAGCATGAACTGGCCGATGGCGCGCTCGAGGCGGGCAAGCTGCGACTTCAGCACCACGAAGCGGCTGCCGCTCAGCTTCGCCGCCACCTCGAAGTCCATCATCCCGAGGGCTTCGCCGGTTTCGAAATGCTCCTTCGGCTTGAACGCAAAGCCGGGCTTCGGCGGCCGGCTCTTCGCCGCCGTCTCGGGCGAGCCGTTGCGGCCGAAATACTCGACGTTGTCGCTCTCGTCCTCGCCGGCGGGGACCTCGTCGAGCGGCAGGTTCGGGATGATGCTGAGCGCGTTGCGCAGCCGCTCCTCGGCCTCCCGGCGCGCCGCCTCGCCGTTCTGCACCAGGTCCTTCAGCGACGCGACCTCGTCCATCAGCGCCTGCGCCCGGGCCTCGTCCCTCTGCGCCTTGGCTTGGCCGATCTGCTTCGACAGCGCGTTGCGCTTCGCCTGCGCTTCTTCCACCGACACGATCACCGACCGCCGCTGCTCGTCGAGCGCGATCAGCTCGGCGGACCGGAACGGCACGTTCTTGCGCCCACTGAGCGCCCGGTCGAAAAGTTCGGGGTTGGCCTTGATCCAGTTGATGTCGAGCATGGGAAACCTGCCGTCGGAGAGGCGTTCTGCTTTAATCGATTGAGGGGTGGTTGCAAGCCCCACCCGGTCAAAGCGCCTTCCCTTCGTCTGCCCCCTCCTCTATGTTCCGGCCGAATTCAACTCCCCTGGAATCCCGATCATGGCGCACGAGAGCACCCCGCACTTCCACAACACTCAGGGCCTCGCAAAGATCGAAGTCGGCTCCAAGGAATTCATGTGCGTCGGCGCCCTGCCCCCGTTCGACCACCCGCACATCTTTATCGACATGGGCAAGGACAACGAGGTGGTCTGCTCCTACTGCTCGACCCTCTACGTCTATAACCCCGAACTCGCCCCCGGCACTTCCGAGCCGCTGTCGGCCGTCTATCACTCCGAAGACGCCTGACCGGCGATGTCCGGCAACGGACGCACGGTCTACATCGCCGGCGCCGGCATCGCTGGGCTGACGCTCGCGTTGGCCCTGGCCAAGTTCGGCGCCAAGGTGGTGGTGCTGGAGCGCAATCCCAGGGTGCAGGAAGTAGGCGCGGGGCTGCAGATCAGCCCCAACGCCCGCCGCGTGCTGGATCGGCTGGGCGTCGAGCGCACCCTCCACGACACCGCCTTCGAGCCCAAAGGCATCGACGTCTATCCCTACGGCGCCAGGCAGCCGCTGGTGACGCTGGAACTCGGCGGCGCCGTCCTGGAGCGGTTCGGCGCCCCCTATGCGGTGATCCACCGCGCCGACCTCGCCGAACTGCTCTACCGGGCGTGCAAGCGCTTCGCCAACATCGACGTGCTGTTCGGCATCCGTGCCTATGACGTCGTGAGTCACGCGCGCGGCGTTTCGGTCACCGTGGACGAAGCGGACGGCAAATCGCGTTCGGCCCGCGCCTTCGCCTTCATCGGCGCCGACGGCGTGCATTCGCGCACGCGCACCGACGTGCTGATGGGGCCGAAGGCCGACTACACCGGTCGGGTTGCCTGGCGCACCACGCTGGGCCAATCGGATCTGGCCGGCATCGTCGCGCAGGACCGCGCCAGCCTGCTGTGGGGGCCGGGCTTCCATGCCGTCACCTATCCGCTGCCGCACCGGCGGCAGATGAACGTCGCGCTGTTCTTGAAGGCGAACGCTGCCGACGTGCTTGGCGACACGCCGCCCCGCGCTCCGAAGCTGCCCCGGGCGCTTTCGGGCCATCGCCGTTTCGACGACATCGTCAGGGCGGCCGGCAACGACTGGGCCTACTGGCCACTCTTCACCGTCGATACCGAGAAGTGGGCCGAGGGCGGCATCGGCCTCATCGGCGACGCCGCGCATGCCATGGTGCCATTCCAGGCCCAGGGCGCTGCCATGGCGATCGAGGATGCCGCCGTGCTGGCGCCGCTCCTCATGACCGACGGCGATGCCGAGACCGCGCTTCGCCGCTACCAGTCGATCCGCCAGCCACGGGTCGAGCGGGTGAAACAGCTCAGCCGCTCCAACGGCTTTGCCTTCCACCTCGAATGGCCGTTCAGCCTCGGGCGCGACACCGTGGTGAAGCTGCAGGGCGGCCGGGGACACCTGGAGCGCCTCGCCTGGCTCTATGGCTATGACCCGGCACCCGATCCGGCCGGCATCGCACCAGCACCGCAACGAGAAGAGCGCGACACCACCTGAGCAGGATCAGGAACAGTTGCCGAGTTTTCCGGTTCGATCCCTTGACCCGCAACCTGCCGACGCCCTGGCGACTTGCACAGATGCGCGTCAGCGTGTCATCTCCGCCCACCCCGCAAAGGATCAAGCGCCCGTTGATGCCCGTTTCCCCGAATTCCAGGCTCACCCTCGCCTGCATCCTCCTCACCATCTTCCTCGACATGCTCGGCTACGGCATCGTGCTGCCCGTCCTGCCGGAGCTGATCGGCGGGTTGATCCACGGCACCAACGCGCAGGCGGCGGTGATAGGCGGCTACCTGGTGTTCTCGTACTCGCTGATGCAGTTCCTGTTCGGCCCGGCGCTCGGCAACCTCAGTGACCGCTTCGGTCGTCGGCCAATCATCCTGATCTCGCTGGCCGGCCTCACCATCGACTACACGATCATGGGGTTTGCGCCGAGCATCGTCTGGCTGTTCATCGGCCACACCATTGCGGGCATCTCCGGTGCCTCCGTGGCCACCGCGACGGCCTACATCGCCGACATCACACCCAAGGAGCAGCGGGCGCAGCGCTTCGGTCTTATCGGCGCCGCGATCGGGCTGGGCTTCATCGCCGGCCCGGTGGTCGGCGGCGCACTTGGCGAACTCGGGCCGCGCTGGCCGTTCTACGCCGCCGCAGCGCTGGCCGCCGCCAACCTGCTGTTCGGCTTCTTCGTGCTGCCCGAAAGCCTGGCGAAGAACCGGCGGCGCAAGTTCGACATCCGCCGCGCCAACCCGTTCGGCGCCCTCTGGGCCCTGAGCAAGAACCCGGTGGTGCTCTGGCTGCTGGCGGTGCTGGGGCTCTTCACCCTCGCCAGCCAGGCCTTCCCGACGGCCTGGCCGTTCTTCACCATCGAGGTGCTGAACTTCTCGTCGCTGCAGATCGGCGCGGCACTCGGCGCCTTCGGCGTCGGTTTCGCGGTCAGCCAGGCGCTGCTGGTCGGGCCCGCCACGAGGCGGCTGGGCGAGTGGTTCACGGTGCTGATCGGCATGCTGTTTGCCGCCATCGCCATGGTCGGCACCGCTTTCATTCACACGCAGGTGGGGCTGTACGGCTTCCTCCTGGTGGGCTCCATGGCCGGTCTTGCCGGCCCGGCAATCAACTCGCTGATGTCGCATCAGGTCGCCGACGACGCGCAGGGTGAGCTGCAGGGCGCCATCAACGCCACCAACTCGCTCTCCGCGATCCTGGGACCGTTGCTCGCGACGCAGCTCTTCAACTACTTCACCCACCCCGACAAGGGCGCGCCCGGCTACTTCCCCGGCGCGCCGTTCCTCGGCTCGGGCCTGCTGGTGATCGGGGCCGCGGCGCTGTTCGTCTTCACTGCCTGGCGCTTCGACCTGATGCACCGCCCGCGCGTGTCGAGGAAGGAGCATCCGCACGAGATCGGCCAGCCGGGCCAGCAGCAGACCGCACCGCATGTGGATAACGGCAATGGGCAGCGCTGAGGTCGCCATCCGCCGCGCCGGTGAGGGCGACTGGCCGGCGATCTGGGCCATCCTCGAGCCGATCATTCGCGAGGGCGAGACGCTGTCGCTGCCTCGCGATGGCGACGAGTCGGTAGGCCGCGCCTATTTCGCGTCCCCGGAGAAGACCAACTTCGTGGCCGAGGACGCAAGCGGGGTGCTCGGCGCCAGCTACATCCGCGCCAACCAGCTGGGCGGTGGGGCCCATGTCGCCAATTGTGGCTACATCACCGTGCCGGCAGCGCGTGGCCGTGGCATCGCCCGGGCGCTGTGCGTCCATTCGATCGAGACGGCGCGGGCCATGGGGTTCCGCGCCATCCAGTTCAATTTCGTGGTGTCGAGCAATGCCCCGGCGGTGCACCTGTGGACCAGTCTCGGTTTCGAGACCCTGGCCCACCTGCCCGGCGCCTTCCACCACCCGCGCCTCGGCTATGTCGACGCGCTGGTGATGTTCCGTCCGGTCTAGTCTAGCTACTTGCCGAGCGTGCTCGGCCAGGTGCCGTGCTGCTCGCCCGGGCGATCGGTCAGCTCGAAGCCGTGCGCGCCGAAGAAGTCGCGCTGGCCCTGCGTCAGGTTCGCCGTGCCCTGTGCCTGGCGGTAGCTGTCGAAATAGGCCAGCGAGGCGCTGAGGCAGATCAGCGGGAACTCGCCGAGCGCCGCGGCCGCCACCACCTTGCGCAGCGACTTGTTGGCCGTCTTCATGATCGCCACGAAATCCGGCACCATCAGCAGGTTGGTGGCCTCGCCCTTGGCGTAGGCCGCCGACATCTGGTCGAGGAAGCGCGAGCGGATGATGCAGCCGGCGCGCCAGATCTTGGCGATCGTCGCCAGCGGCAGGTTCCAGCCGAACTCCTCCGACGCCTTCGACAGCACCGCGAAGCCCTGCGCGTAGGAGACGATCTTGCCTGCGAGCAGCGCCTGCTCGAGCTCGTCCAGCGATACGTCCGCCTTGCCGGCGGCCGGCTTGCCGTAGACCGCCTCGGCCTTGACGCGCTCATCCTTGCGCGAGCTGATCGAGCGCGCCGCCACGGCGCCCTCGATGGCCGTCGCCGGCACCGCCAGCTGCTGCGCGGCGATCGCGGTCCAGGTGCCGGTGCCCTTCTGGCCCGCCTTGTCGAGGATCAGGCTCACCAGCGGCTTGCCGGTCTTGGGCTCGACCGCTTCCAGCACGTGACCGGTGATCTCGATCAGGTAGGAGTTGAGCTGGCCCTTGTCCCAGTCCTTGAACACCTTGGCGGCCGCTGCCGGGTCCATGCCGAGGCCGTCGCGCATCACGCCGTACACCTCGGCGATCATCTGCATGTCGCCGTATTCGATGCCGTTGTGGATCATCTTGACGAAGTGGCCGGCGCCGCCTTCGCCCAGGTAGGCGCAGCAGGGCTCGCCGTTGAACTTGGCCGAGATCGCCTCGAGGATCGGCTGGGCGTTCTTCCACTGCTGCTCGGGGCCGCCCACCATGATCGACGGACCGTGCCGCGCGCCTTCTTCGCCACCGCTGACGCCGATGCCGAGGAAACCGATGCCCTTGTCGCGCAGGTACTCGAAGCGCCGCTGGCTGTCGGTGTAGAGCGAGTTGCCGCATTCGAGGATGGCGTCACCCTGCTCGAGGTGCGGCAGCAGCTGCTCGATCATGTCGTCGACCGGCTTGCCCGCCTTGACCATGATGATGATCGAGCGCGGCCGCTTCACCGACTGGATGAACTGCACGAGGTCGGCCTCCGGTACGACCTTGCCGTCGAGCCCCTGCTCCTTCGCCATGCCAACGAAGTCGTCGATGCGCGCGGCCGTCCGGTTGTGCACGGCAATGGTGTAGCCCTTCTCGGCGATGTTCAGCGCCAGGTTGGAGCCCATTACCGCGAGCCCGATCAGGCCGATGTCGGCAGACGCCATCATATTCTCCGTCGATATGTATTGGTTTTCCTCGCGCGGCTATTTGGCACGTGCCACCGGCGAACGCCACCCCCGAACGTCCCTACCAAAGCGGCATTGCCAGGCTTTCCATACTTACCCTGCAATGGGGCATATACTAATCTTGGCGCTTGGGTGCCCTGGAGGGATTTTGGACTTGGAGTCGCTTTCTATGTTTTCGCTCGCCGGCAAGCGGGCGCTGGTTACCGGCTCCAGCCGTGGCATCGGCTTCGCCATTGCCGGGGCGCTGGCTGGCGCCGGGGCCGACGTGATCCTGAACGGCCGGGACCAGGAGGCGCTGGGCGCCGCCGCTGCCAGGCTGGCGGAATCCGGCGTGCGGACGCGTGGCCTCGCCTTCGACGTGACCAGCGAGGAAAGCGTCGAGGATGCCATCGCCTATGCCGAAACCGAGATCGGCCCCATCGATATCCTGGTGAACAATGCCGGAATGCAGCATCGCGCCCCGCTTGAGACCTGGCCGCTGGAAAAGTTCGAGCAGGTCATGTCGACCAACCTGACCTCCGCTTTCCTGGTCAGCCGGGCGGTGGCCCGCGGCATGATCGCCCGGCGCTCGGGCAAGATCATCAACATCTGTTCGGTGCTCTCGACCTTCGCCCGTGGCTCGGTCGCGCCCTACTCGGCGTCGAAGGCCGCGCTTGCCAACCTCACCCGCGGCATGGCCGTCGATTGGGCAAAACACGGCCTCAACGTCAACGGGATTGCGCCGGGCTACATCCGCACCGAGCTCAACGAGGCGCTGCTCAAGAACGAGGAGTTCAACGCCTGGGTGGAACAGCGCACCCCGATGGCCCGCTGGGGCGAACCGGCCGAGCTCGGCGGTGCCGCCATCTTCCTCGCCTCCGATGCTGCAACTTTCGTGAACGGACACATCCTCTATGTCGACGGAGCCTTCACCGCCACCGTTTGAGGGCGCCCGCATCATCATCGCGATGGGCGTCTCCTCTTCCGGCAAGTCCGCCACCGGCGCCGCCATCGCGCGCCGGCTGCATGCCCCTTTCCTCGACGGCGACGGCTACCACCCGCCTGCCAACAAGGAAAAGATGCGGTCCGGCATCCCGCTCACCGACGAGGACCGCTGGCCCTGGCTCGAGACGCTTGCGGGCGCCCTGCGCGACGCGGCGCAGCAGAAGGGCGTGGCTGTGGGAGCCTGTTCGGCACTGAAGCGCGCCTACCGCGACTTCCTCACCGAGAAGGCCGGCGAGCCGATCCTGTTCGTCTTCCTCGACGGTGACATCGAGGTCATCCGCAAGCGCATCGAGGCCCGCCGCCACGAGTTCATGAATCCCAACCTGCTCGACAGCCAGTTCGCCACGCTGGAGCGCCCGACGGCAGACGAGAATGTCCTCACCGTGGACGTGGACGACCCGGTCGAGACGATCGCGGCGAAGGTGGCCAACAAGCTGACCTATCTGAAGGTCTTCAAGCGCGGGCAGTAGGGATGATCGATCACACGGGCATCGCGGTCAGCGACATGGCGCGCAGCAGGGCGTTCTACGTCGCTGCCCTCGCACCGCTGGGCTACGTCGTCTGCAAGGATTTCGGCGTGGCCGTCGGATTCGCCGTGCTGGAAGGCTTTGGCCGCTCGACCGATCCGGGCGGCGACTTCTGGATCTCGACCGGCGAGCCCTATACGCCGCGCTCGCACTTTGCCTTCACCGCCGAGAGTCCGGGCGTCGTGGACGCCGCCTATGCTGCCGCGATCGCCGCGGGCGGCAGGGACAATGGCGCCCCCGGCCTGAGGCCACGATATCACGACCGCTACTACGCCGCCTTCGTGCTCGATCCGGACGGCTACAACTTCGAGTTCGTCTGCCACGAGGGCTGAAACTCGTTCAGAAGCCGAACGAGAACTGTCCCGTCGGGCTCGCGGCGCGCTCCAGCGCCAGCATCTCCAGCTTGGCCCGCACGCCGCCGGGCGACGAGAACCCGCCGGTCCGCCCGTCGGCCGCCAGCACCCGATGACAGGGCACGATCAGCGGAATCGGGTTCTGTCCCATCGCGGTACCCACCGTCCGCGACAGCGCCACGTCCCCCAGCCACCGCGCGATGGCGCCATAGCTGGTGGTCTCGCCCCAGCCCAGCTGGCGGATATGCCCATAAATCCGCCGCTGCAGCTCGGACACGCCCGACAGATCGAGCGTCACGTCCTGGAACGCATCCTCGGTCCCCTCGGCATAGGCAACGATCCGCGCCACGAGCGCGCCCTGCCCCGCTTCGTCCTCGACACCGCCCATGGCGATGAGCCGCTCCCGCATCCGCTCCGGCGGCTCTCCCGGCAGCAAGACGCGCGAAATCCCGGCCTCGGTCCAGCCGACTGCCATCCACCCCAGCGCCGTGTCGAACACGCGAAATCTCATGCCGCGAAGATACGCCTCGCCAACTCCGCCGCAAACCCGCTTTCGCCAAACAAAAGGCCGCCCCGAGGGGCGGCCCTGAACTTGCGGAACGCGCCACCGCTTAGTGGTGGTGCTCCTCCGGAACCTCGTCGTCCTCCGAGGCGATGATCTTCGCCAGTTCGGCGCGGGTCATCGCCTTGTCGGTCTGCGTCGCCTGCTCGGCGATGAAGTCGACGACCTTGTTCTCGAACACCGGGGCGCGCAGCGCGGCAAGCGCCTGCGGGTTCTTCCGGTAGTAGTCGTAAACCTGCTGTTCCTGCCCGGGGAAGCGGCGGACCTCGGCGATCAGCGCCTGCTGATGCTCTTCCTCGGTCACCTCGACCTTGTTCTCGTTGCCGATCTCGGCGACCACCAGCCCGAGGCGCACGCGGCGCTCGGCGATCTTGCGGTACTGCTCCTTGGCGGCTTCCTCGGTCGTCCCCTCGTCCTCGAACGAGCGGCCGTGATGCTCGACCTCGTGCACCACCCGCTGCCAGATGGTGTCGAACTCGGCGTCCACCAGCTGCTGCGGCACCTCGAACTTGTGGCCCTCGTCGAGCGCGTCGAGAATCTGGCGCTTCACGGCCTGGCGGCTCATCGAGTCGAGCGCGGCGCGCATCTGGTCCTTCACGGCATCGCGCAGCGCGGCGACGTTCTCGAGGCCGAGCTGCTTGGCGAAGTCATCGTTGAGCTCGCCGGCATTCGGGCCATCGACGTGCAGGATGGTGGTCTCGAACTCGGCGTCCTTGCCGGCCAGGTTCTCCTGGGCATAGTCCTTGGGGAACGTGACCTTCACGGTCTTCGTGTCGCCCTTCTTCATGCCCACCAGCTGCTCCTCGAAGCCGGGGATGAACTCGCCCGAGCCGACCACCAGGTGCGCATGGTCCGACGTGCCGCCGGCGAAGGCTTCACCGTCGATCGTGCCCTTGAAGCTGAGGCCGAGCCGGTCGCCGGTCTCCACCACGCCCTCGTCGCCCTTGTCGGTATAGCCGGTCTGCTGCGCGAACACGCGCTTCACCTCGGCGTCCACTTCGTCCTCGGCGATCTCGACCACCGGCTTGTCGACCGCGATGCCCTTGAAGTCCATCAGCGTGACCGGAGGCAGCACTTCGTAGCTGACCTCGAAGTTGAGGTCGGCGGCGCCGTCGAGCACCTTGTTGATCACGTCCTGGTCGTCCGGCAGGTCGACCTTCGGCTGCGTGGCAGCGCGCTCGGAACGGTCATCCAGTGCCTGCGAGACATTGGCGTTGATGGCATCGGAAAGCACCTCGGACATCGCCGAGCGGCCGAACATCTTCTTGAGGTGCGACATCGGCACCTTGCCGGGGCGGAAGCCCTTGATGTTGGCGGTGCCTTTCATCTCCTCGAGGCGCGTATCGAGCCGCTGGCTCAGGTCCGCGGCCGGAATGACCATGGAGAGTTTGCGCTTGAGGCCCTCGTTGAGGGTTTCCGTGACCTGCATTGGGTTTCCCGTTGTCTCAAAAATCTCGTTTGGCCGGGGATTCCGCGGAAGTGGTGCGGGTGAGAGGGCTCGAACCTCCACGCCTTGCGGCGCTGGAACCTAAATCCAGTGCGTCTACCAGTTCCGCCACACCCGCAAGGCACCCCGCCGGCCGGGGATCGCGTGCATATATGGCAAGATCACGGGAAGGTCAAAGGGGCGCAGGGCCCGATTGGCCGCTTTCGAGATGGCACCTGCGCCTGCTCTTTCCCTGCGACCGCTGCTCATCATCAGCGCACGAGCATCAGCGCGACTTGCCTAGCCAGGCGTCACCCTGCACATTCTTTCATCATCCGTGCCGGCAGTCACGGCGGCCAGCTGCGGCGGCTTCCGATTTAAGTGATTGAAAATACAACTCTGTTTGTTGCCGGAATGCGCTGGCACGGCCCCTGCATACACACCCGCGGCACTGACCGGTGCCCAGTTGGAGGCCTGAATGAAGAAGATCGAGGCTATCGTAAAGCCGTTCAAGCTGGATGAGGTGAAGGAGGCGCTGCAGGAAGTTGGCCTGCAGGGCATCACCGTCACGGAGGCTAAGGGGTTCGGCCGGCAGAAAGGCCACACCGAGCTCTATCGTGGCGCCGAGTACGTCGTCGATTTCCTGCCCAAGGTGAAGGTCGAGGTGGTGTGCCCCGATGACCTCGCCGAGAAGGCGATCGAAGCGATCCGCACCGCCGCCCAGACCGGCCGCATCGGCGACGGCAAGATCTTCGTCTACTCGATCGAGCAGGCCATCCGCATCCGCACCGGCGAGTTCGGCGACGACGCGCTCTAGGGCGCCCGCGCGTCAATGCCCGTCCACATACCCACTCCAGACTTTAACAGGGGAACCTAATGACCACTGGAAGCGACATCCTCAAGAAGCTCAAGGATGAGGACATCAAGTATGTCGA
>JBQCFF010000253.1:0-2283 GCA_051959485.1 Devosia sp.
TTCGCCAGCCGTTCGCTCGCCGCCGTCAAGGCCTGGAAGTAATTCGGAGGACTATGCAATTGGATATCGGTTTCCAGCTCTACAGCGCCCGCAACTACCCGCTGGCCGAGGTGCTGAAGAAGGTCGCGGCGCTGGGCTACACCCAGGTCGAGGGCTACGGCGCGCTCTACGCCAACCCGGACCCGGCGGCGCTGAAGGCACTGCTCGACCAGAACGGCCTCACCATGCCGACCGCCCACATCTCGCTGGGCGACCTCGAGGACACGGCGAAGACGCTGAAGCTCGCCGAGACGCTGGGCATCAAAGTGGTGGTCTGCCCCTGGCTCGCCCCCCTGGAGCGGCCGATTTCGGCGGACGGCTGGAAGCGGTTCGCCGACCGGCTGCAGAAGATCGGCAAGCCGTTCCAGGATACCGGCCTCGGTTTCGGCTACCACAACCATGACTTCGAGTTCGCCACCTATGACGGCCGCTATGCGATGGACTACTTGCTCGAGGCGGCGCCCGCCGTCGCCTGCGAGGCCGACATCGCGTGGATCGTGCGCGGCGGCGCCGACCCGGCCCCGTGGCTCGAGCAGAATGGCGACCGCATCATCGCGGTGCACGTGAAGGACCTCGCGCCGGCCGGTGAGGCAGAGGACGAGGGCGGCTGGGCCGATGCCGGCCACGGCACCGTGCCCTGGAAGACGCTGTGGCCGATCATCCGCAACAAGACCCGCGCCGGCTACTTCATCGCCGAGCACGACAACCCCAACGACATCGACCGCTTCGCCAGCCGCTCGATGGCCTTCATCAAATCCCTCGGAGCCTAAGAATGGCAAAGACCTACGGCGTCGGCATCATGGGTGCCGGCAACATCTCGGCCGCCTACCTGCGCCTCGCGCCGCTGTTCAGGAACCTCGAAGTCCGCGCCATCGCCGACGTGATCCCGGAGGCCGCGAAGAAGCGCGCCGAGGAGTACAAGGTCGCGGCGCAGACCCCGGACGAGCTGCTGAAGAACTCCGAGCTCGACGTGATCGTGAACCTCACCGTGCCTGCCGCGCACTTCTCGGTGTCGAAGGACATCCTGTCGGCCGGCAAGCACGCCTATTCCGAGAAGCCGTTCGTGCTGTCGGTGGAGGAGGGCATCCAGCTCAAGGCGCTCGCCGACGAGCATGGGCTCAAGGTGGGCTCGGCGCCCGACACCTTCCTCGGCGGCGCGCACCAGCAGGCCCGCTCGATCATCGACTCGGGCAAGCTGGGCAAGATCGCCTCGGGCACCATGCACGTGATGAGCCGCGGCATGGAGCACTGGCACCCCAATCCGGACTTCTTCTTCCAGCCCGGCGGCGGCCCGATCCTCGATCTCGGCCCGTACTACATCACCGACCTGATCAGCCTCGCCGGCCCGATCAAGCGCGTCTCCGCCTTCACCGGCATGGCGCGCGCGGAGCGCGAGGTGACCGCCGAGGGCCCGTTCAAGGGCACCTTCGTCAAGGTCGGCACCCCGACCACGATCCACGCCATCCTCGAGCTGCACTCGGGCGCCATCGTCACGCTCGGTGCCAGCTGGGACGTGTCGAGCCACGGCCACCACAATATCGAGCTCTACGGCACTGAGGGCACGGTCTACGTACCCGACCCGAACTTCTTCAACGGCGATGTCACCATCACCGACAAGGCGGGCACGAAGCAGCAGGTGACCCCGTGGGACCACCCGTTCGGCGTCGCCAACCAGGGCCTCGACACGCCCACGCCGCGCGCCAACTACCGCAACGCCGGCCTCAGCGACATGATGGACGCGTTCGAAACCGGCCGCCATGCCCGCTGCGACCTCGACGTCGCCCTGCATGCGGTCGACGTGATGACCTCGATCCTGCGCGCCGGCGAAACCGGGCAGGTGATCACGCTGCAGACCACCTGCGAGCGCCCGGCTGCCCTCGGGCCGGACCAGGCCCGCGCACTGCTGCGCTGACCGGCAAGCGTCACGGATAGAGCAGGGGCCCGGAAGAGATTCCGGGCCCCTGGCTTTCCATCTCAGGTGATCGGCCGCGCCGCCCGCGCTGCGGCCCAGAAGCAGAGCGCGATGGCTACCCCGACCACCAGCATGGCGACCAGCGTCGCCGTATAGCCGCCGGTCTCGAGCGCGATCCATGCGGCCGCCAGTGGTCCGACCGCCCGCGCCAGCACCATGCCGGTGCCGATGACGCCCGAGATGGCGCCGTAGCTCTCCCGCGAGATCATCTCCGGGATCGCGATGCCCCGCACGATGGTCATGATGCCGGTGCCGGTGCCGTACACCACGGT
>JBQCFF010000254.1:0-12576 GCA_051959485.1 Devosia sp.
CGTACGCGAGGCGCGCGGGTTCACCTCGAGGATGTAGATGATGCCATCCTTGAGCGCGTACTGGATGTTCATCAGGCCGCCCACCTTGAGGGCGAGGGCGAGTTCGCGGGTCTGCCGCTTCAGCTCCTCGATCACCTCGGGGCCGAGATGGATCGGCGGCAGCGAGCAGGCGGAGTCGCCCGAGTGGATGCCGGCTTCCTCGATATGCTCCATGATGCCGCAGACGAACACGTCCTTGCCGTCACTGAGGCAGTCAACGTCGATCTCGATGGCGCGGCTCAGGTAGCCGTCGAACAGCAGCGGGTTGTCGGAGAGGACCGAGTTGATCTGGCCGGTCTTGTCGTTGGGGTAGCGGATCAGGATATCCGGCGGCACCAGCGAGGTGAGCGTGCCCTGCACGTAGTTCTCGAACTCGCTGGGCGAGTGGACGATCTGCATGGCGCGGCCGCCCAGCACGTAGGACGGGCGGATGACCAGCGGGTAGCCGAGCCGCTCGGCGACGATGCGGGCCTGCTCCAGCGAGTAGGCGATGCCGTTCTTCGGCTGGGTCAGCTCGAGCCGGGCGATGAGCTTGGAGAACAGGTCGCGGTCTTCGGCCAGGTCGATGGAGCTGGGCTGGGTGCCGAGGATCGGTACGCCGGCCTTCTCGACCGCTTCGGCGAGGTTCAGCGGGGTCTGGCCGCCGAACTGCACGATGACGCCGTGCAGGGTGCCGTTCTGCTTCTCGGTCTCGAGGATCTCGATGACGTCTTCCTCGGTGAGCGGCTCGAAGTAGAGCCGGTTGGAGGTGTCGTAGTCGGTCGAGACGGTCTCGGGATTGCAGTTGACCATGATGGTCTCGTAGCCGGCATCGCGCAGGGCGAAGCTGGCATGGCAGCAGCAATAGTCGAACTCGATGCCCTGGCCGATGCGGTTCGGGCCGCCGCCGAGGATCACGACCTTCTTGCGGTCGGAGGGGCGCGCCTCGTCCTCGGGGTCACCGAAGAAGGGGGCCTCGTAGGTCGAGTACATGTAGGCGGTGGGCGAGGCGAACTCGGCGGCGCTGGTATCGATGCGCTTGAACACCGGGCGGACGCCAAGCTGCTTGCGGAGCGCGCGGACGTCCTTTGCCTGCTTGCCGGCGAGATCGGCGAGGCGGCGGTCGGAGAAGCCCATCGACTTGAGGCGGCGCAGCGTCGCGGTGTCCTGCGGCAGGCCGTACTCGCGGACCTGCTGCTCGGTGTCGATGATGCCCTTGATCTCCTCGAGGAACCACGGGTCGATCTTGCAGGCGTCGTGGATCTCTTCGAGGGAGAAGCCGAGGCGCATCGCTTCGGCCACGTGCAGCAGGCGCTCCGGCGTGGGCGTGGAGATGGCGGCGAAGACGGCGTTCTCGTTGTCGTCCTCGGGGGCGCCGGTGACGTAGTCCGGGATGCCGATCTCGTTGAGGCCGGTGAGGCCGGTCTCCAGCGAACGCAGGGCCTTCTGCAGCGACTCCTGGAAGGTGCGGCCGATGGCCATGGCCTCGCCAACCGACTTCATCGAGGTGGTGAGCCGGTTGTTGGCGCCGGGGAACTTCTCGAAGGCGAAGCGCGGGATCTTGGTGACGACATAGTCGATGGCCGGCTCGAACGAGGCCGGGGTGGCGCCGCCGGTGATGTCGTTCTCGAGCTCGTCGAGCGTGTAGCCGACGGCGAGGCGGGCAGCGACCTTGGCAATGGGGAAGCCGGTGGCCTTCGAGGCGAGGGCGGACGAACGCGAGACGCGCGGGTTCATCTCGATGACGATCATGCGGCCGTCGGCGGGGTTGATGGCGAACTGCACGTTCGAACCGCCGGTCTCGACGCCGATCTCGCGGAGCACCGCGATCGAGGCGTCACGCATGATCTGGTATTCCTTGTCGGTCAGCGTCAGCGCCGGGGCGACGGTGATCGAGTCGCCGGTGTGGACGCCCATCGGATCGACGTTCTCGATCGAGCAGACGATGATGCAGTTGTCGTTGCGGTCGCGCACGACCTCCATCTCGTACTCTTTCCAGCCGAGCACGGATTCCTCGATCAGCACCTCGTCGGTGGGCGACGCGTCGATGCCGCTCTCGACGATGGCGAGGTATTCTTCCTTGTTGTAGGCGATGCCGCCGCCGGTGCCGCCGAGGGTGAAGCTGGGGCGGATGATGCAGGGCAGCCCGATCACCTCGAGCGCCTGCAGCGCCTCGATGGTGTTGTGGGCGAGCATCGAGCGCGGCGTCTCGAGGCCGATCTTCTTCATCGCGTCGCGGAAGAGCTCGCGGTCCTCGGCCTTGTCGATGGCCTCGGAGTCGGCGCCGATCATCTCGACGCCGAACTTGTCGAGCACGCCCATCTTCTTGAGGCTGAGGGCGCAGTTGAGCGCCGTCTGCCCGCCCATGGTGGGCAGCAGGGCGTCGGGGCGCTCCTTCTCGATGATCTGGGCGACGATGTCGGGGGTGATGGGCTCGATATAGGTCGCGTCGGCGAGATCGGGATCGGTCATGATCGTCGCCGGGTTGGAGTTGACCAGGATGATGCGGTAGCCTTCCTCGCGCAGGGCCTTGCAGGCCTGGGTGCCCGAATAGTCGAACTCGCAGGCCTGTCCGATGATGATCGGCCCCGCACCAATGATGAGGATCGACTTGATATCGGTACGTTTGGGCATGTTCGTTCTCTCGGGCACGCGGAAAGACCCGCGGTCGCGGGCCAGTGGCATGGATTCTGTGGGCTAAGCGGGCTCTGTAACGGAAGCCGGTGGGGAAGGGAACCCCCGGCAGTCAGTCAGCGGTGCGACGTGTGCGCAGGGCAGCCGCTGCGACCAGCAGCCAGCCGAGCATCAGGCCGCCGCCGCCGAGCGGCGCCGCCATGGGAAACAGTGCATTGCCGGTGGCGCTGCGCATCGCGAGGTCGCCGCAGAAGACGGCGAGGCCGAGGACCAGCACGAAGCCGGCAGCCGTAACGAGGCGAGAACGCGGGATCACGCTGAGGCCGATCAGGGCGGGGGCATGGAACAGCAGGAAATTGGCGACGATGCCGAGGTTGGCGTCGCTGCCGTGGCTCGCCGCCGCGGCGATGGCCACGCCGGCGGCGCCGAGCAGGCCGGCGAGGGCGAGGAAGGGGCGGTACATCATGGGCTCCGAAGTTGTCACGCGGGGTAGCGCATCGGCGCGGGGCTGTCACGGCGGTTGAACGACGGCCCGTGAAGCGCCAAGTTTGCGGGGGGCGGAGGGAAAACGATGGCGAAGCTGATCTATGGGATGATGCAGTCGCTCGACGGCTACGTCGACGGGACGGAGGGCAAGCTGACGCTGCCGCCGCCCGGGCCGGCGCTGCACCAGTACTGGAACGAACACATGGCGAGGATCGCCGGCGCGATCTACGGGCGCCGCATGTATGAGCTGATGGCGTTCTGGGACGGGCCGGAGGGGGAGGAGGCCGAGCCGGATTTCGCCCGGGCCTTCCGGGCGAGCCCGAAATGGGTGGTGTCGCGGACGCTCGACAAGGTGGGGCCGAACGCCGAGCTGCTGGGCGGCGACCTGCAGGCCGAGGTCGAGCGGCTGAAGGCTAGCTACGAGGGCGAGATCGAGGTCGCCGGGCCGCAGCTGGCAGCCAGCCTGACCGCCCTGGGGCTGATCGACGAGTACCATCTCTACCTGCTGCCGTACGTGCTCGGCGGCGGCAAGCCGTTCTTCGCCGCTGGGGCAGCGCCGACGGGGCTGGAACTCATCGCCACGGAGCGGTTGCCGGAGGGGGTCGCGCTGGTGAAGTATCGACGGACGTAACAAGGAGGCCGCCATGTGCCGCAACATCAAGCCGCTGTTCAACTTCGAGCCGCCGGCGACCAGCAACGAGATGCGCGACGCGGCCCTGCAGTTCGTGCGCAAGGTCTCGGGCTACACGCACCCCTCGAAGACCAACGAGACGGCGTTCTACGCCGCGGTGGACGACATCGAGAAGGTGGTGCGGCGGATGCTGAAGGAGCTCGAGACCGATGCGCCGAAGCGCGACCGCGAGGTGCTGATCGCGCGGGCCCGGGAGCGGGCGAAGGAGCGCTACGCCCGCGCCGGCTAGGCGCCGGGCTCGAGGCCGCGGCGCTTGAGCAGCACCAGGTCGTAGTTGAAGAACGTGACGATGCCGAACTGCTCGTAGCCGGCGAGGATCGAGGCGAGGTCTGGGTCCTCCCGGGCCCAGGCGAGCCAGTCGAAGCCATCCACCGAACTGACGACGATATCCGGCGGGCGGGCCTGCATGTCGGAGCGGAGTTGGCGGCGTTCGGCGGCCTCGAAGGCGTCGATCTTTGCCGCCCATTCGGCGTCGGGGTGGCGCTCGATCCGCAGACGCCAGGCGCTGATGCTCATCAGCAGCGACGGCGGGGCGTTGATCAGTTCGGCGCCGAGGCGGCGGTGCAGCGGGCTGCCGACGGTCAGGTCGGGGGTGATGTTGGCGATGCGGAGGCCCGGGCCGTAAGGGCGGATGGCGTCCTCGAGCGGCTGGCGGCCGCGCCACTGGCCGACATCGTCGAGCATCGGCATGATTGCCAGGACAGCCGCGGCGGCAATCGGCAGGACACTGTCGAGCAGGCGCCGGGTGGTGTCGCGCTGCTCGGAAAAACCCAGCAGCACGAAGCTGCCGATGAGGGCCGTGCCGGGCAGGATCTGGTAGGGATAGCCCTTGCCCTGCGCCAGGTAGCTCAGCAGGAAGCCGATTGCGGCGGCGAACATCACGCCCAGCAGCGGGCTCGCGGTGAGGTGGCGGCGGAAGCCGATCAGCGCGATGAGCAGGATCACCTCGAAATAGGCGGTCGCGCGGACCGACAGCAGCAGCCAGAGCGGACGGCGGTCGGGGATGTAGACGGTGGTGGCGACCGGCAGGATGTTGCTCAGGAACTCGGGGTAGAACACCACCGTGGCGACGCAGAAGGCCACGAACAGGCTGCCGGCGAGCCACATCTCGGGGGCGAAGACCGGCGTGAGCGAGCGGCGGCGCCACGCCACGTAGAGCACGCCGAAAAGGATCGGGAGCGCGAAGTGCGGCTTGATCGCCAGCATGAAGCCGCCGGCGAGGCCGGCCATGATCCAGGCATGGAGGGGCGGGCGGTTGCCGGTGGCGCGCAGCGCCAGCGAGACGACCAGCGGCAGGCCGGCCATGGCGGCGAAGTGCTCGCGCTGGGCGAAATCCTCGCCCCAGGCGGAGAGGAACAGCAGCAGCGTCACCGGCCAGAACAGCTCGGGATGCTGCAGCAGGCGATGGCGGGTGACGAGGCGGGCGGCGAAGCCGGTGGTGAGCAGGCCGAACCCGACGGTCCACAGCACGACGAAGGGCTCGGACGGCAGCCCCAGGGCCCGGGCGAGCAGCACCGGCGGCATGTAGAGGTAGCCGGCCATCGGCGGGTTGGGCTCGAGGATGTCGACGTAGAGCCGGCCACCGGCGAGGATGCGCTCGGAGACGGTGATGAGCCACGAGACATCGGGGCCCAGCGGACCGGACAGGTGGAACCAGGTCGTGCCGAGGGCGATGAGCGCCACCAGCGCGTAGATCACCGCGTCGGAAATCGGCCGGTCGGTGGCGGGCTCGATGGCGGCGGGCGCCGTGTTGGCGACCACGTTGGAGTCGGTCATTGCGGGCGGGGCCTCCGGGACCCCGCACCATGGCGTCAGCGGCCTTTAGGCGGCGTAAACGGGCCGGCTCAGCCTGCGAGGAACTCGGCGAGCACCGGCGCGAGCACGCCCGGCGCCGGGCCATGTCCCTGGCCGGCGAGAACGCGGTGCGTGGCGTTCGGCAGCGCTGCGGTCACGGCCTCGGCGGCCATCGGGATGAAGGGGAAGCTGGCATCGCCGTTGATGACGAGGGTGGGCTGGCTGATACGCTGCCAGCGCTCGGGGAAGCGGCCCTCGGTATAGTAGGCGCCGAACATGATGCGGCCATCATAGGCGATGGTCGGGCCGATCGGTTCGAGCATGGCCCAGAACGGGGAGGCCTTCATGCCCTCGATCTGCTCGGAAGGCACGCCGACGGTCGACATGAAATAGGCGACGGCGCCACCCTTGTCGCCGCGCGCGGTGAAGGCGTCGAGGGTTTCGACGTAGTCGGCGGGCGGCGGCGGGAAACCAGGTGTCGTGACGAAGGGCGGCTCGTAGAGCGCCAGCCTGTCGACGGGGAGGCCCGCGGCAGCGGCCTCGGCGGCAAGGACGGCGCCGGACGAGAGGCCGAAGAGGTGGGCGCGGCCGCCCTCGGCGTCGATCAGCGCGGCGATGTCCTCGATCTCGCGGGCCACCGCGTAGGGCAGGGTATCGGTGCTCTCGCCACGGCCGCGGCGGTCATAGGTGATGAAGGTGAAGCGGTCGGCGAGGGCGGCGGCGAGCGGCGCCGCGAGCTGGTCGACGGCGCGGTAGGCGGTGGCGCCCATGACATAGATGACGGCCGGGCCGCTACCGGTTGCGGTGTAGGCGATGCGGGTGCCATCGGCGGAGGTCACATGCGGCATGGGCGGCTCCTGTCAGTTAACATTTGGCTTAAGTATAGGGCAGGGGATCGCCCGTCAACGGCCGGCAGAGCTTGCAGGAAAACGCCCCCTGTCCGGGTGGAGCAGGGGGCGTGGGGTTCGGCTTACTGCTTGGAGAAGGTGATGGCCGACGAGGTGGCGCGGCCCTTCTTGTCGAGCAGCTTGAAGCTCAGCTTGATGGCGTTGCCGGCGAGCTGGAAGCTGGACGCGGCGTTGCCGTAGCGGGTTTCCATCGACGAGGCGAAGGTTACGGTGTTGCCCGAGCGCTTGCCCGTGGTGCTCACCTGCTCGCCCTGCACCGTCGACTGCGTGAAGAAGCGGCCGGCAGCGTCGTCAAACGCCATGGCGCCGCGGAACGAGTAGCCGCCGGAGCCGAAGGAGCAGCGGCCGGAGTAGGACAGCGCACCGGACTCGGTGGGCTTGAAGCTCAGCCGGCAGACGACCGAGCCGGGATCGGGGCCCTTCACTTCGCCAGTGCCGCGCCAGTTGCCGACATACTTTGCGAGCAGGGCGTTCTCGGCCTGTCCGGCAAGGGCAGGCAGCGACAGCGGGACGAGGAAGGCGGGAACGAGGGCGAGGACCTTGAGGCTCGATGGCAGGCGCATTGCAACTCCGGGATCGGGCAAATGGATAATCGGAACGGAACCTAGCCTGATTTAGCGGGATTCCGCGAGATAATGCGGTCATCGTCGCAGTATCGTTACTGTACCTGACTGGGAGATGAACGAGCGCAGCAAGTCGCGGCGCTAAACCGGTGCGCTGCTTGACGATATTGTGGCGAACGCGATTGTGGCGAACGCGGCCGATGGGGGCGGAACCGTGGCTGCCGCAAGCCGTTTGGATGCAAACAGGATCGGACGGAGGCTCGGAATGGTTGGTCTGTTGATCGCGCTGATCGTGATCGCCGTGATCGCGGGTGCCCTCGGCTTCACCGGCATTGCCGCCGGAGCAGCGACGGCGGCCAAGATCGTGTTCGGCATCATGGTGATCGGCATCATCATCGTGCTGATCATGATGGCGATGGGCATTGCCCTCCTGACGTAAGCCACGGCACGCCGGCCGAGCGGCAGCGGCGCCTATTCCTCGGGTTCGGTGGTGAAGAGCAGCGGATAGCCTTCGTTGCGGGCCATCTCGGTGGCGCGCGTCGCCTTGGCTTCGGCGATCTCCTGGGTGAAGACGGCGACCACGCAGGCCCCCCTGGTGTGGGCGGTGATCATGATGCGGTAGGCCTGGTCCTCGGTGATGCGGAACTCGGCCTTGAGCACGCGCACCACGAACTCGCGCGGCGTGTAGTCGTCGTTGACGAGGATCACCTTGTGCAGCGGCGGCCGCGCCACCTTGGTGCGGGTACGGGTCCTGGGCTTGGTGCGTGTGTCGGTGTTCATGGCGCTCGAACCTAGCCATGCGTCGGGCCCAGCATAGCAGAACCGTGGGCAGCTGGCCAATCTCGGCACACAGGCGGAACGCTTACCCGGCCGGACAATCGATGGACGCGCGTGGCTGCCGGTGGCATGAGTGGCGCCCTCTACCCACCCACCAGGAGCTCTTCCCATGCGCGTTGCCGGATACCTGCTTGGATTCCTGCTGCTCTGCGGCAGCGCCGTGGCGCGGGCGGACGAGGCGCCGGAGGTGGTGCAGTTCGCGCTCGACAACGGGCTCGAGGTGCTGCTGGCGCCCGACCACAAGGTGCCCAAGGTCGGGCTGACGCTGGTCTATCGGGTCGGCGGGATGAACGAACCGGCGGGCCGCAGCGGCTTCGCGCACCTGTTCGAGCACCTGATGTTCTCGGGCACGCCGGAATATCCGCGCTTCGACGCAGTCTATTCGGCGCTCGGCATCGACAACAACGCCTTCACCGCAGAGGACCGGACGACCTACATCTCGGGCGGGCTGGCTTCGGCGCTGCCGGTGATGCTGTCGGTCGAGGCCGATCGGATGGCGAACCTCGGCGATGACGTGACGCAGGCCGAACTCGACCTGCAGCGCAACGTGGTGAAGAACGAGATCCGGCAGAAGGTGCTGGATACGCCCGGGCAGCGCGGCGTCATCGAGCTGAAGGCGGCGCTGTTCCCCAAGCCGCACCCCTATGCGGAGGCGACGATCGGCTCGACGGCGGACCTCGACGCAGCGACGCTGGCCGACGTGCGGGCGTTCTTCGCGCGCTACTACGTGCCGAACAACGCGACGCTGGCGATCTCGGGCGACTTCCAGGTCGATGCGGTGAAGGCATTGCTCGCCGAGACCTTCGGCAAGGTGCCGCGGGGCGCCGATGTCGCGGTGCCGGCGGCGGAACCGCCGGAACCGGCGGCGGTGCGGATCGAGACGACCGACCGCGTGGTGACGCCGATCGTCACCATGGCGCTCGCCGGACCGACGGTCGGCACCACGGAAAGCGCGGCGCTGGGGCTCGCCTCGGACCTGCTCGGCAACCCGAACCACGGCATGCTGCGGCGTACGCTGGTCAACACGGGGCTGGCCACCTCGGCATCGGCGGACTGGGATGCCAACCGGCTGGGGGGACAGTTCACCGTGTCGGCGACGGCCGCCGACGGCGTGACCGCCCAGGCCCTCGAGGCGGCCCTGCGGGATGCGGTAGCGAAGTTTGCCGCCAGCGAACTGGACGCCGAGGACGTGGCCCGCGTGCGGGACAACCTGCTCTTGGGGCGGCGAATCTCGAGCGAGGGGCTGCTGTCGCGGGCGCGCGCGCTGGCCGAGCGCTACGACCTGTTCGGCGCGCGATCCTACGGGCTGACCGACGATCCGGTGCTGGCGGGGCTGACGCGCGACCAGGTGCAGGCCACCGTGCGGACCCTGCTGACGCCCGATCATTTCAGCGTGCTGACGATCTCGCCGGGCGCGCCGGGCCCGGTGCCGGCGGTTCTCGACGAGAGCACCGGCGTGCCGGCGCCGATCGTGGTGGCGGAGCGGCCGGAAGTCGCGATCCCGAAGCTCGAAGCGGGCGCGCCGCAGCGGGCGGCGTTGCCGGCGCGCGAGATGGGGAACCTGAGCAACGGCATCGGGCTCGTGCATTACCGGGTACCGGGCTCGCCGATGAGCTACGTGGTGGCTTCGGTGAGCGGCGGGTTCGGCTCCGACACGCCGGGCAAGGAAGGGCTGATCGAACTCAC
Source organism: Devosia sp. (assembly GCA_051959485.1). Classification (GTDB taxonomy): domain Bacteria; phylum Pseudomonadota; class Alphaproteobacteria; order Rhizobiales; family Devosiaceae; genus Devosia_A. The sequence goes on from JBQCFF010000254.1 coordinate 9,618, forward strand.
CGGGTCGATGCTGTCACGCGGCGCGGGCGAGCGCGATTACGAGGCGTTCAGCAAGGCAGCCAGCGATCTCGGCGCCAGCATCTCCACGCTGGCGGACGTGGCGCGCACGGCGGTGGTGCTTGGGGTTCCGCCGGACCGGTTCGCGGCCGGCACGACGCTGCTGGCCGACGCCATCCTGCGGCCACGCTTCGACGCCGACGAATGGAAGCTGATCCAGGCGCAGGTGGTGCAGGGGCTGGCGTACCGCAAGATGAGCGGCCCGGCAGTGGGCTACTACGCGCTGCAGGACAAGGTGTTTCCGCTGCCGCCGGGACGCGCGGCGCTCGACCCGGAGCCCGAGACGGTGGCCGCGCTGACGCTCGACGACGCCAGGGCCACCTATGCCCGGCTGTTCACGCCGAAGACGATGACGATCTATTCGGTGGGACCGGAGGATCTCGGCAGCGTGCAGCCGGCGCTGGAGGCGGCGTTCGGCGGCTGGAAAAGCGACAGCGCGGGCATCCCGCTGCTGCGGCACCCGCCGGCGGTGGTGCCGGAGGGGCTGCACGTCTACATCAAGCCGTTCGCCGCCGAGGCGCAGGCGGTGATCTACCTGGCGCGGCCGGCCCCGGCGTTCGGCGAGCCGGGGTTCCTCGAGGCCACGGCGACGGTGGCGCTGCTCGGCGGCGACTTCACCAGCCGGCTCAACCGGGTGCTGCGGGAGACCAAGGGCTATTCCTACGGCGTGAGCGCCGGGCTCGCCAACGACCTGCTGGAAGGCGGGCTGCTGACCGTATCGGCGCCGGTGCAGGCCGACCGGGTGGGGGAGGCCCTGAAGGATATCGTCGCGGGCTTCGGCAGCCTCGCCACCGAGCCGGTGACCGAAGTGGAACTGACCCGCACGGTGATGAGCGCGGCGACGGTCGCGGCATCGGTGGGCGAGACCGGTGTCGGCCTGATGCGGCTGGTGGTCAGCTCGGAGGGCGTCGGCATGACGCCCGAGCGGTCGCAGGACCTGATGGACGATATCGTGGCGCTGCGGCTGCCGGATGTGCAGGCCGAGGCAACGAGGTTGTCGGAGCTCGACCGGGCGGTGGTGGTGATCGGTGGCGATCCGGCAGCGCTGGTGCCGCAGCTCGAAGCGGCCGGGTTCAAGCCGGAAGTGCTGCCGGCGGAGTAGCGGCTACTCCGCCGGATCGCTCAGCGAGGCGAGCCGGGTCGGCAGCAGTTCGCCGGCCCGATCGAGCACCGGATAGGCGGCCGCCGCGACGATGTGCGAGTTCACCAGCTTCATGTCGCGCACCAGGTCGAGGTGGATGGCGCTCGACTGCGAGGCCCCGCTGATGCCGTCGCGCATGTGGGCGAAGTGGCTGGTCGTGGCGTGCTGCTCGGCCCGGCGGAAGGCGAGCTTCTCCTCGGCGAGAGTGCGGGCGGTACGCGGATCCTCGGTGACGAACAGCGAAGCGGCCGTGCGCGTGTTGGCGATCAGCCGATCCATCATGTCGACCAGCTCGGCCTCGTTGTCGGCATCGGGCAGCAGGCCGCGCTTCAGCCGCTTGCTGGCATGGGGCAGGAGGTTGCGGTCGATGACGTCGCCGGCCTGTTCCATGTTCATGGCGAAGACCAGGACCTGCTGCAGCCGCCGCTGGTCGTCCTCGCTGAGCTCTTCGGGATCGAAGGCGGTGAGGTAGCGCTTGATGGCGGTGTTGAGGCTGTCGAGCACGTCGTCGCGGGCCCTGGTCTCGGCGATCAGCTTGCGGTCGCCGCGGGTCAGCGACTCGCGGGCGCCGACGAGCATCGCTTCGAGCGCATCGGCGAGGCGCAGGGCTTCCCGCGCGGCGCCGCCGATGGCCACGATCGGGGTCTCGCGGGCGGCCCGGTCGAGGTAGATCGGACGGCCCGGGTCGGCAGGGTCGGCGCGCTCGGGGATCAGCCGCTGCAGCAGCCGGGCCAGCGGCGTCAGCACCGGCAGCGTGACCAGCGCCAGCACGAGGTTGAAGACGAGGTGGAAGGCGGCGACGGCGGCCGCGTCGGCAAGCCCGATCGCGGCGAAGCCGGCCACCACGGCGCCCAGCAGCGGCCAGGCGAGCACGAGGCCGACCACGCGGTTGCCGAGGTTGGCGAGCGGCAGGCGGCGGGCCGTGGGATCGGTTCCGGTGGCCTCGAAGAGCGGGTTGAGCGCGGTGCCGAGGTTGGCCCCCAGCACCATCAGCAGCGCCGGCTCGAGCGTGATGATGTGGCTGGCGGCGAGCGACATGACGAGCAGGATCACCGCGACGCTCGAATGCGTCGCCCAGGCGGCGAGGGCGCCGAGCAGGATCGCCAGCAGCGGCGCGCCGGCGATGAGGCCGAGCAGGATCGCGAGATCGGGCGACTGCTCGAGCGGTTCGAGCAGGCTCACCATCTGGTGCAGCGCCAGGATCATCAGGCCGAGGCCGATGAAGACGCGCCCCAGGTCATGCGTCAGTGCACTGCCGTCGCGGCGGAAGAGCAGCACGCCGAGCAGGATCAGCGGCGGCGAGAGTACCGAGACGTTGAACGAGAGCACGGTGACGATGAGGGCAGTACCGACATTGGCGCCCAGCATGATCGCCATGCCCGGCACCGGCGCGACGAGGCCGCCGGCGGCGAAGTTGGTGGCCATCAGGCCGGTTGCCGTGCTCGACTGCAGCAAGGCTGTGACGCCGATGCCGGCGAGGAAGGCGGCAAAGCGGTTGCGCAGGGTACTGGCGAGTGCGGAACGCAGGCTGGGGCCGAAGGCCCGCTGCATTCCCGTTTGAACCATGTGCGTGCCCCACAACAGCAGGGCTATGGCGCCGGCCAGACCCAGCGCACCGAAAATACCATCCACCTCGTATCGTTCCTCAAAGAAATGAAGCCGCCCGGCGGGGCCGGGCGCTGCAAAGCGAACCTGATGATGCGCCCGTAAACGCCGGTTCGCAAAGGGTTTGAATGCGGAGGGATGCCCTCTGTTCCCCCA
>JBQCFF010000255.1:0-4338 GCA_051959485.1 Devosia sp.
CGAGCATCGCCGCTTCGGCCTCGATGCCCCCGACGCCCCAGCCAAGCACGGCGAGGCCGTTGACCATGGTGGTGTGGCTGTCGGTGCCGACCAGCGTATCGGGATAGGCGAAGATCTCGCCGGTCGCCTCGTCCTGGCGGGTCCACACCGTCTGTGCCAGGTATTCGAGGTTCACCTGGTGGCAGATGCCGGTGCCGGGCGGCACGACGCGGAAGTTGTCGAAGGCCTTCTGGCCCCAGCGCAGGAACTCGTAGCGCTCGCCGTTGCGCTCATATTCGAGATCGACGTTCTGCAGGAAGCTCAGCGGCGTGCCGAAGCTATCGACCATCACCGAGTGGTCGATGACCAGGTCGACCGGCACCAGCGGGTTGATCTTCTGCGGGTCGGCGCCGAGCTTGGCGGTGGCGTCGCGCATGGCGGCGAGATCGACCACGGCGGGGACGCCGGTGAAATCCTGCATCAGCACGCGCGCCGGGCGGTAGGAAATTTCGTGCTCGGAAATGCGGGTGCGCAGCCAGTCGGCGACGGCTTCGATATCGGCGCGGGTGACCGTAACGCCGTCCTCGAAGCGCAGCAGGTTTTCCAGCACCACCTTCATCGAGTGCGGCAGCTGCGAGACGCCCTTCAGCCCGTTCTGTTCCGCCAGCGGAATGGAGAAGTAGCTGTAGGTCCTGTCCCCGACGGTGATCGTGGTTCTGGACTTGAAGCTGTCGAGGGATTTCGAGGTCACGGGTGTCGCCTTCACGCGCTGGTGTTGCAGGCGCCGCCCGGTCCTGACGCCGGACCGAAAAAGGCCCGGGAGACCGGGGGCAGAGGACGTCTGACTGGAAGCATTCCAATCTAGGGCTGGCTTATAGAGAAACTACATGACGCTTGCCAGTGGTGACTTGGGTTCATTAGGCATGGCGGCCATGAACCAGCCGATGCCCGTTTCCGAGGCCTTTCAACCGCATCTCAGTGTTCGCGGCCTCAGCGTGCGGCGCGGCGAGCGATGGTTGTTCACCGATCTCGATTTTGCGCTGGGCCCAGGCGGCGTGCTGCTGCTGCGGGGACCCAACGGGGTGGGCAAGTCGACATTGCTGCTGGCGCTCGCCGGGATCGTGCGGCCCGATGCCGGGAGCATCGAGGGGGCCGAGCCGACCGAGCTGCACCTCGTCAACTACCAGAGCGGGCTGAAGGGCCGGCTGACGGTCGGCGAGAACCTGAAATTCTGGCAGGCGATGAACGGGGCGAACGGCCTCGCCGTGGAGGCGGCGCTGGACATGGTCGGGATCGGCGGCCTCGGCGGGCTGGAGGCCGGCTATCTCTCCTCCGGACAGCTCCGGCGGCTGTCGCTGGCGCGGCTCCTGGTGAGTGCGCGGCCGATCTGGCTGCTGGACGAGCCGAGTGCCGCACTGGACGCCGCGGGCGAGGCGCTGCTCGGCCGACTGATCGATGCGCATCGGGCGCGGGGCGGCATCGCGGTGATCGCCACTCACCAGGACCTGTCGCTGGCCGATCCCGCGGGGATCGAGACGCTGACCCTGGGGGGCGCGAGATGAGCGCTTTCCTGGCCCTGATCGGGCGCGACCTGAAGCTGGCGTTCCGGGCCGGCGGCGAGGCGCTGACGCTGGTGCTGTTCTTTGTCATGGTGGCGGTGATCGTGCCGTTCGCCATCGGGCCGGACCGGCCGCAGCTCAGCCGGCTGGCGCCGGGCATCGTCTGGATCGCGGCGTTCCTGTCGATGCTGCTGGGGCTCGACCGGCTGTTCCGCAATGACGACGAGGATGGCGCGCTGACCCTGCTGCGGCATGCCGACCTGCCGCTCGAAGCCGTGGTTGCCGCAAAAGTGATGGCCCACTGGCTGGTGACGGCGCTGCCGCTGCTGCTGGCGACGCCGGTATTGGCGCTGCTGCTGTCGATGTCGTGGGCGCAGTGGGGGCAGACGGTGCTGGCGCTCGCCATCGGCACGCCGGCCCTGGTGAGCTTCGGCGCGCTGGGCGCCGCGGTGACCGTGGGGTTGCGCAGGGGCGGGCTGATCGCTCCGGTGCTGATCCTGCCGCTGTCGATTCCGGTGATGATCTTCGGGGTCGGCATGACCGATCCACTCGCCGGGGGTGGCGCGACATTGTTCCTCATTGCCTTGAGCCTCGTGGTGACGGCCTTCTCACCCTTCGCGGCCGCGCTTGCCTTGCGCGTGGCCGGGGAATAGAGCCAAGCCTGAAAAGCGAGTGCCATGTCCGTCGATACCGTCAAACAACCCAACTGGTTCAGCCGCCTGGCGCATCCGGGGCAGTTCCTCGCCTGGTCGCGCTACCTGGTCTGGCCGCTGGCCATCGCCACCCTCTTGAGCTTTGCCGTCGGGCTGTGGTTCGCCTTCTTCAATTCGCCCGAAGACTACCAGATGGGCGACATGGTGCGCGTCATGTACGTGCACGTGCCGAATGCCTGGCTCAGCCAGCTGGTCTACGGGGTGATGGCGGTTTCGGCGCTCGGCACGCTGGTGTGGCGCCACCCACTGGCCGACGTCGCCAACAAGGCGGCGGCGCCGCTTGGCGCCGTGTTCACCGCGCTGGCCCTCTATACCGGGGCGCTCTGGGGCCGGCCGACCTGGGGCACGTTCTGGGAATGGGACGGGCGGATGACCTCGACGCTGGTACTGCTGCTGATCTATCTCGGCATCATCGCGCTGTGGCGAGCCTTCGACGACCAGCTGAAGGCGGGGCGGATCATCGCCATCGTCACCCTGGTCGGGGCGCTCAACATCCCGGTGATCAAGTTCTCGGTCGACTGGTGGAATACGCTGCACCAGCCGGCGAGCGTGTTCACCGCCTCGGGGCCGAAAATGCCGGCTTCGATTCTCACGCCGCTTCTGGTGATGATGCTGGCCTTCACGCTGCTGTTCGCGCTGCTGCAGGTGGTGCGAATGCGCACCGAGATCCTGCGCCGGCGGGCCGAGACGCTGAGCCGGCAGGCCGCCTTCAGCGCCCCCTCAGGCTCAGGAGCCGCCAAATGATCGCCGAAGGCGCACATCTCGAGTTCATCGCCTGGGCCTATGCCGGGGTCGCCGTGCTGACGCTCGCGCTCTGCGGCTACGTCGCCTGGGACGCCCGGCGGGTGAAGCAGCGGCTGGCCGAGCTCGACAAGGCCGGGATTCGTCGGCGGTCGGCAGGATCGAACAGTTGAAGCGTGTCCTGCTCGCCGTTCTGCCGCTGCTGCTGCTGGTCGGGCTGGTGGCCGTGTTCGCGCTGAACATGGACCGCGACCCCAGCCTGGTGCGCTCGGTGCTGATCAACAAGCCGGCGCCGGCCTTCGCCCTGCCCGCCGTGCCCGGCACCGGCGTCGAAGGATTCGACACCGCGTCGCTCAAGGGCGAGGTGACGGTGGTCAACGTGTTCGCCAGCTGGTGCATCCCATGCCGCGAGGAGCACCCGCTGCTCGAGCGGCTGCGGGCCGAGACCGGGGTGCGGATTTTCGGCATCAACCAGAAGGATGCGCCCGAGAATGCCGTGGCGTTCCTCACCGAGCTGGGCAACCCCTATCAGCGGATCGGCGGCGACACCGACAACCGGGTGTCGATCGACTGGGGCGTCTATGGCGTGCCGGAGACCTTCATCGTCAATGCCGCCGGGGTGATCACCTTCAAGCATGTCGGGCCGATCTCGCCCGAGTCGCTGGAAAAGGAAGTGATCCCGGCGATCGAGAAGGCCAAAGCCGGCTGAGGGAACTTCCGCCAAGCGCCGCACATTCTGTCTCCATCACAAGATGAGGAGAGACATCATGCAAACCAGCTCCAGCCTGCGCTTCGTCGAACAGGGCATGCGCGTATTCGACCGCGAGCACCATGAGATCGGCAAGGTCGAGTGGGTGCAGTTCGGCGATGACGATCCCGAAACGCCGGAAGTGGAAGCCAGCGGCCCCTCGGCCGGACGCGAGGACGACACGCTGGTCGATGTGCTCGCCCGCGCCTTCAGCGACGACAATGTTCCTGAAGAAGTGCGCGACCGGCTGGCACCCCAGGGCTTCGTCCGCATCGATGCCGACGGGCTGTTCGCCGCCGATCGATTTGTGATGCCGGAGCAGATCGACTCGGTGTCGAGCGACGGGCTGATGCTGAACGTCAGCAAGGACGAGCTGCTGAAGCATTAGTGCGTTACGACTGAGGCGCTCTGCGGCTGAGCCCCATTCTCACCCCTTCCACCGGCTGTCATCCCAGCGAAAGCTGGGACCCAACTATCAGCTGGCGCGGGCGGTGAAAGGGGTCCCAGCTTTCGCTGGGATGACACCGAGTGGGTGGCGAGGATGTGCGCCCACCGGTGACGGTCTCGCTCACCGCCGCTTGCCGATTTCCGCGCTGTC
>JBQCFF010000256.1:0-3524 GCA_051959485.1 Devosia sp.
TGACGGTTACGGCCAGGTCGAGTTCACGCCGGGAATCTGGACCGGCTTGATGGCCTCCAGCTTGTCGGCAACGAAGGCGCGGTCGAGCTGGCTGAGCGCGGTGTCCACCTTCACTTCCCAGTTCTTCTGGGCGGTGTCCTGCGCCAGCTCGTTGTTGAGGCAGATCGTCTTCTTGAGGTTGTTGCGGACGTAGCCGGTCGACTGATCATCGGGCACCGACACGCAATAGGCGCTGGCGGCGCCGGTCGTGGCAACGAGCAGCAGTGTGGCAAGCAGCGTGCGCATGCCCCGAATATGGGCGAGGCAGTGCTCAAGCTCAAATCACGATTGCGGCGGCCTCGCGGTCGAGCCCCGGACCAGCAGCTGCACCGGCAGGGTCTCGCGTCGTACCGCCCCGTCACCCTCGAGGATCTGCTGCACGGCGCGGCGGCCGATTTCGGCAATCGGCTGCTCGATGGTGCTGAGCGCCGGGGTGCAGAGCGCCGCTTCCGGCACGCCGTCATAACCGATGATCGAGACATCTTCCGGCACCCGCAGGCCACGCTGGCTCAGCCACTCGATGGCGTACATGGCGACGCGGTCCGACATGGCGAGGATGGCGGTGGGCGGCTCGGGGCGCGCGAACAGGAACTCGAGGCCGCGCCTGGTGCTGTCCCGGGTGCTGCGGGTCTCGTAGACCGGGATGTCCCGGCGGTCGACGCCATGCCGCTCGAACACCTCGAAATAACCGAGCGCCCGGTCGCGGCTGGTGGAGTAGGTCGCCTGCTCGATCTGCTCCAGGCTGGCCGGGCCCTCCTGCTCGTCGTCGAGTTCGAGCGACAGCACGCCGACGCGGCGATGGCCCAGCCCGGCAATGTGCTCGGCCGCCAGCACGCCGCCCGCGTTGTCGTCCGATCCGACCGCCGATACCGTCGGGTCGGGCTTGCCGAGCGCCAGCGCGACGAATGGCAGCTGCCGCTCGCGGGTCAATTCCACCAGCCGCTCGCCGCCTTCGATGCAGAGCAGCACGAAGCCGTCGACCAGCGCGCTCTGGATGTTCCAGGCCAGCCGCTCGTCGTTCTGCGCCGAGACCAGCGCCAGCCCGGCGCCGGCCGCGTCGCAGGCCTCGGCCATGCCCTGCATCAGCACCCGGGCGAACTCGTCCTCGAAGAAGTAGGAGAGCGGCTCGGCAGTGGCGACCCCTACCGCGTTGACCTTGCCGGCGCGCAGCAGCCGGCCCTTCGGGTCAGGTCCCGCATAGCCCAGTTGCTTGGCCGCGGCGCGGACGCGCTGCTGCACCTCCTCGCGCACCAGCTGCGGGCGGCTGAACACGTTGGAGGCCGTGCCCTGCGACACCCCCGCCGCCTTCGCCACGTCGGCCAGCTTCACCGAACCTCTTGCCATGCCTCACCTTTTCCCGGCCGACCGCGCGTCGCGCCAATCCTATAGCACGCGGAGTTGGATCGGTTCAAATGATGGTTGACAGCCACCGCGAGGAGCGTATGCTTTTGAACCGATTCAACGACACACCGCGTCGTATGTTTGCATCGCTCCACTAGACCGGAGGGTTCTATGATCCCTGCGAGCGATCTGTACACGGATGTCTTCACCCAGGCGTGGGGCGACCCGCGCAGCCGGGAAGCGGAGCCGGTGGCGTGCGACCGGCGCGGGCCGCGGGGCGGACACTTCGCCGGTCTCGCCGGGCTGCTGGCCTCGGTAAGGCCGCTCGAAACGCAGCGGCACCGGCTGGCGCCGGTGCACCGGTAAGGTGAAGGCGGAACGGTTGCACCCCCTGCCACCGCCAAGGGGGTGCAACGCCCGCCATCCGGGCTCAGCTCGCCTGCGTCCGGTCGCGGAACGCCTGCTCGTGGTCGAGCGCTTCGGCCGAGACGTCGTCGCGCACGAAGTCCGTCACCTCCGACACGCGCCGGATTTCCAGCTCGTTGCCCTCGTCCAGCGGCACCTTGGCGACCCACTCGATCGCCGCCGCCAGCGAATCGGCCTCGATGATCCAGAAGCCGCCGATCAGCTCCTTCGCCTCAGTGAACGGACCGTCCTGCACCACCACCTTGCCGCCCTCTTTCTTCACCTTGGCTCCCGAGGCGCTGGGCTGCAGGCCTTCGGCCGCCAGCAGCACGCCGGCCGCGATCAGCTCGTCGTTGAACTTGCCCATGGCGGCGATCAGCTCCGAACTCGGCGGCGGCGCAGGCTCGGTGGTCTTCACGATGATCATGTAGCGCATGGCGTCCTCCGCTGGTTGGGCCAGCCAGTGAGCCAGATCGGGGCGCCGAAGGGAACCCGCATCCGTCCCCGGCACGCGCCGTCGCCCGGCAGCATGGGCACAGCCTATGCCCAGCATTGGGCCGTCCGAGGCCAGCCAATGGCAGGGTCGCCTCCCCAATACCGGAGGATAGATTGCGGACATTGTTTGTTTCCGGCCTCATGCTCGCCCTGATGGGCACCACTGCCTACGCCGCCGACAAGGTGCAGATCGGCGACAAGGGCGTTTTCCCCGAAAGCATTACCTCGACTGCCGATGGCACGCTGATCGCCGGCAGCGTCGGCACCGGCCAGATCTACCGCGCCGCGCCGGGCGCCACGACCGCCGAGGGCTGGATCGCCGCAGTCACCGACGGCCCGACTGCGGTGCTCGGCGTCTACGCCGATGAAGCCAACAACACGCTCTGGGCCTGCTACGCCGACCTCGCCATGTTTGCCGGACAGGGTGGCAAGGCGTCGGTGCTGCGGAGCTACGATCTCGCATCGGGCGAGCTGAAGAGCGCTGTGCCGCTTGGCGATGGCACGTTCTGCAACGACATCGCCACCACCGCCGACGGCACCGCCTACGCCGCCGACACCGCCGGTGGGCAGGTGCTGAAGGTGGCGCCGGGCGCCACAACGGCCGAGCTCTTCATCAAGGACGAGGCGCTCGCCAGCCTCGACGGGCTGAGCTTCGGCCCCGACGGCGCGCTCTACCTCAACGGCGTGCAGACCAACAAGCTGTTCCGCCTGGCGATGAATGCCGACGGCACGCCGGGCACGCTCACCGAGCTCACGCTCAGCCAGGAGCTCAACGGCCCCGACGGCATGCGCTTCGGCGAGGACGGCGTGCTCTACCTCGCCGAGAACGGCAGCGCCCAGGTCAGCGCCATCACCTTTGACGGCGACAAGGCCAACATCGCCGTCGTCGCCAAGCAGGACTGGGATGCCCCCACCGCGGTGACCAAGGTCGGCGACACGCTCTGGGTGGTCGAGGCGAAGTTCTCGAAGATGGGCGGCACCGACGACCCGGGCGCCTTCTACGCCTACCCGCTGGCGCTCCAGTAAGCGCTGCCACTCCCCCGCCCTGCCCTCTCTTCAGGGGCGGCGCGGGGGGCACTGCCACAGGAAAGACGAAGGCCCGGATCGCTCCGGGCCTTCTGCATTTTTGCGGTGAGGGCCGATTACTCGGCGGCGTCGGGCGCCTTCTCCTCGGTGATCTCCTTGCCGGTCGCCTGGTCGACGATCTTCATGGAGAGGCGGACCTTGCCGCGCTCGTCGAAGCC
>JBQCFF010000257.1:0-2606 GCA_051959485.1 Devosia sp.
TGTAGGTGGCGGCCTCGGCCTCGGTGACGTTGCGGGTGCGCAGCGCAATCGCGCCGCCGTTCGGCATGGCGTCGCGGGCGTTGACCACGAGGTTGACCACCACCTGCTCGAGCTGCACCAGGTCGGCCTTCACCGGCCAGACCGGGTTGGAGTGCTCGACCGAAAGCGTGATCTGCTCGCCGATGAGGCGCTTCAGCAGCACAGTGAGGTCGTCGAGGTGGCCCGGCACCTCCAGCACCTGCGGCCGCAGCGTCTGGCGCCGCGAGAAGGCGAGCAGCTGGCGGGTGAGGCCGGCGGCGCGGTTGGCGCTGTTCTTGATCGACATCAGGTCGGCGAAGCTCGGATCGCCCGGCTTGTGCTTCAACAGCAGCAGGTCGGCGAAGCCGATGATGGCGGTGAGCACGTTGTTGAAGTCGTGCGCGACGCCGCCCGCCAGCTGGCCGACGGCCTGCATCTTCTGCCCCTGCGCGAACTGCGCCTCTAGCTTGCGCTGCTCGGTCATGTCGAGGGCGTAGACGTTGACGTGCTCGGGCGAGCCGGCGACCTCCTCGGAGCCGGAGATGTAGAGGCGCACCGCGTGGTCGCCGCCGCTCGCGAGGGTGGCGTCGATCGGCTCGATCTCGGACTTGCCGCCGATCGCGGCGGCGACGGCCCTGGCGAACGGGGCGCGGCTCGCCTCGGCGATCAGCTCGGCCATCGGCTTGAGGTCAATCGACTGTTCCGAGCCGGTCCAGCCGAAGATGCGGCTGAAGGGGGCGTTGGTGCGCACGATGCGCCCCGCCTGGTCGAGCGTGGCGATGGCGAACGGGGTGTCGTTGAAGAAGCGCGAGAACCGCACTTCCGAGGCCCGCAGCGCCTCTTCCTTGTCGGTGCCCTGGCGGCGGTCGAGCACGAGGGTGCGCGTTTCACCGAGTTCGCCGTCGGCGAGGCGGGCGGCGCGGTGCATCAGCCGGACCGGGAAGGTGGTGCCGTTGCGGCGCACCAGGTCGATGTCGATGATCTCGGTGCGGATCTCGCCATCCGCCCTGCCCCGCATCAGGAGGCTGGCGCCGTCGCCGCGGATGACGTCGTCGAGGCGGATGGAGGCGCTCTCGAACTCGGCGAGGTCGTAGCCGAGCCAGTCGGCGAGGGTCGAGTTGAGGTACTGGATGCGGCCGTGGGCATCGGCCGAGAAGAAGCCGGCCGGGGCGTGGTCGAGGTAGTCGATGGCCCGCTGCAGCTCGGCGAAGGCGTTGTCCTGCCGCTCGCGGTCGCGCGTGATGTCCTCGACGCTCCAAAGCACCAGCGGCTTGCCGGCACCGTCCACCTCGGGCAGCGCCCGGACGCCGACGCGGTACCAGAACGGCTTCGACGAGCCGCCGGCCGAGCCGCCGAGACCGCCGATGATGCGGATGTCCTCGCTGGCCGGACGCCCGTCGCGGGCGGCGCGGGCCAGCCGGTAAATGGCTTCGCTCGCTTCCGGCTCGCCGGCAAACAGGCGCGGCACGGAGACGGGCAGCGAATCGTTCAGCGCGCCGGGGAATTCGCCGTAGTGGGCGTTGACGTAGCTGATCTTGCCTTCGCGGTCGCTGACCAGGGCACCGAACGGCAGGCTGTCGACCACGGCGCGCGCCAGCGTGCGGTCGTCGCCGGCGGCGCCGAAGCGGAACAGGCCGGCGGCGAGGGCGAAGAGCGAAAAGACCCCGACCACGGCCAAGAGGCCGAGGAAGATGAGGATCAGGTCGGCCGGGATGCGATCACCCATGGTGGAGAGCATCACCGCGACGAGGATGAAGAAGGCGGCAAGCGCCACCACGCGCCAGAGCCCGGCAGTGCTGCGCGGACGGCTCAGGAGCGGGTTCGGATAGTTGTCCTCATCGAGTGGCAATGGTGCCATACCTTGAGATTGCCCCCGGGCGAATCGGCCTGGTTCAGGTCTAGCAACGGCCTCGGCCCTTGGGTAGCGCCAAAGCCGTTATCCAGACACAGGGACGGCAGAGGTGTGGCCGGATTGCGGCCCATCCAGCAGCGAGCGGACGGCCCCTCCCCGGCCCTCCCCATGAAGGGGAGGGTGAAGAGGTGCGCGCTGCGGCGTAGTGTTCCACAAGGCAGCACCTCCCCCTTTATGGGGGAGGTTGGGAGGGGGCCGTCGGCTTCGCCTATTCCGGCTTGGCCTCGGCCGCGTCGGCGACGCCTTCGGCGGCGAGGCGGGCGGCGCGGCGCTTCTCGATGATCTTCACCGACCAGATCGACAGCTCGTAGAGCAGGTACATGGGCAGCGACAGGCCGATCTGCGACACCGGATCGGGCGGCGTGATGAACGCGGCGAAGATCAGGATGCCGACGATGGCGTAGCGGCGGCCCTTGGCGAGCGTCCTCGAGGAGATCAGGTCGATCTGCGCCAGGAGGGTGAGGATCACCGGCAGCTGGAAGCAGACGCCGAAGGCCAGGATCAGCGTCATGGCGAGGCCCAGGTACTCGGAGACCTGCACCAGCATCTCGATGTCCTGGGTCTGCATCGAGAGGAAGAAGCGCATCGCCATGGGCAGCACGGCGTAATAGACCAGCAGCCCGCCGGCGAAGAAGAACACCGGCGTCGCGATCAGGTAGGGGATGAAGGCGCGCCG
>JBQCFF010000258.1:0-2892 GCA_051959485.1 Devosia sp.
CGCCGCACCGACCTGATCCCCAACCTGATGGAGACGGTCAAAGGCTACATGGGCCACGAACGTGACACGCTTGAGGCGGTCACCAAGGCCCGCGCCGACGCGACCGCCGCCGCCAATGCCGGACCCGCCGAGCGCTCCGCCGCCGAAGGGGCGCTGTCGGGCGCCCTGGGCCGGCTGCTGGCCATCGCCGAGGCCTATCCCGAGCTCAAGGCGAACACCACGTTCCTCGAGTTCCAGGATGCGCTGCGCGGCGTGGAGGACGAGATCCAGCTCGCCCGCCGCTACTACAACGGCGCGGTCCGCAACCTGAACACCGCGGTGGAAAGCTTCCCGCAGAACATCATCGCCAGCACCTTCAAGTTCGAGAAGGACGAGTATTTCGAGCTCGAGAACGAAGCCGATCGGGCGGTGCCGACGGTGAAGTTCTAGCCGCTCGGTGGCGTCGTCGGTGCGCACCCCCCTCCTAGCTGCGCTAGGCGCTGCAGCGCCAAGCTCCGCTACCTCCCCCGCAAGGGGGGCGGTGGGGCGCCGCGGTACTTGCCACGTCGGACGAACGAACCCAACCGTCACCTCCCCCCTTGCGGGGGAGGTAGCGAAGCTAGGACCGCAGGTCCGTAGCGCAGCTAGGCGGGGGGTGTTGCTGCCGCTCGTAATGTTGCTGCTCGCCCTCGTCGCCGCCCCCGCCCTCGCCGAAGAGGCCATCACCTCGTTTGCCACCGACGTGACGCTGCGGGTCGACGGGTCGGTCGAGGTGACCGAGACGATTGCGGTCAACGCGGAGGGGGATGCGATACGGCGCGGCATCTTCCGCGATATCCCGACGCTGCTGGTGAACGCGGACAATTCGCGGCTGCGTTCCGGGCTTGACGTGCTCGAGGTGAAGCGCGACGGCCGCAGCGAGCCCTACACGCTTGAAAACCTCGATGCCGGGTTCAGGCGCATCCGCATCGGCGACCCGGACGTGTTCCTGTCGCGCGGGCCCCACACCTACACGATCCGCTACAGCATGACCCGCATGGGCCGCAGCTTCCCCGACCATGACGAGCTGTTCTGGAATGCGACCGGCAACTACTGGGACTTCCCGATCCTCGCGTCGGTGACCCGCGTGACGCTGCCGCCCGGCGCGGTGATCCAGAACCTCGTCGGCCATACCGGCCGGCCCGGCTCGACCGAGGAGGCGGTGAGCATCACCCGCGTGTCGGACAACCAGGCGATCTTCCGCACCACGCGGCGGCTCGGACCCGGTGAGGGCGTCAGCGTGGCGGCGGCGTTCCAGTCCGGTATCCTGGCCCGGCCGCAGGGCGTCGACGCGGCGCTCTACTGGCTCTCCGACCACCGCGACCTCGTGCTGCCGGTGCTCGCCCTGCTGGTGGTGCTGGCCTACAACCTGCTGGCCTGGAACGCCGTCGGCCGCGACCCAGCCAAGGGCACGATCATCCCGCTGTTCCATCCGCCCAAGGGGGTGTCGCCGGCGCTGGCCCACTACATCCACCGCATGGGCTGGCAGAAGAGCGGCTGGACCGCCTTCACCGCCACCATCTTCGACCTCGGCGTGCGCGGCCTCGTCAGCATCGACAATGTCGGCAAGACGCTGACGGTGAAAGCCACCGGCAGGGCGCCGGGCGCCGACCTGCCGCCGGGCGAGAAGCTGCTGGCCGATTACTTCGCTGGCCGGCGCATGGTGACCGTCGACACCGCCAACGGCCCGGAGCTCAACGAAAAGCGCGGCAGCTTCCTGAAGCTGGTCGAGGGTGAGAACCGGCAGGCCTATTTCCGCAACAATACCGGTTATGTCGTGCTCGGCATCGGGCTGTCGATCGCGGCGCTGCTGGGCATGGTGCTGCTCGACTTGCTGAACCCGCTGGTGCTGATCTTCGCCGCCATTGGCGGGGTGTTCATCGGCATCCTCGGCTCGGCGCTCCGCAGCTTCTGGTCGAGCCCGGTGCTGGGCAAGATCATCTTCGCGGTCTGGGCCCTGATCTTCGGCAGCAATCTCATCGGCAGCGGGCTGAACGTCACCACCGGCATCCGCTTCGACACGCCGCTGCTGGCGGCCGTATCGATCGTGGTGGTGAACGTCGTCTTCGCCATCCTGCTGCGCGCGCCCACCGTGCAGGGCCGCAAGCTGATGGACCAGATCGACGGCTTCAAGATGTACATGGATACGGCCGAGAAGAACCGGCTCAACATCACCGGCGAGCCGCCGATGACTGTCGAGCGGTTCGAGCGCATCCTGCCCTATGCCATCGCGCTCGGCGTCGAGAAGCCGTGGTCGGAGCACTTCGAGGCCGAGCTTGCCCGCAACGCCGTCGCCGACGCGAGCGGCACCTACCAGCCGAGCTTCTACTCCGGCCGCTCGTGGTCGTCGGGCTCGGGCGGCTTCTCCAACGCCGTCACCACCGCGACGAGCGCAATGAGCGCCGCCATGATCGCCGCCCAGCCCTCGAGCTCGTCGGGGTCGGGTTTCTCCTCCGGTGGGGGAGGCGGCGGCTCGGGCGGTGGCGGCGGCGGAGGGGGCGGCGGCGGCTGGTAGGGCAGGGCCGAGCCGAGGGCACGCCGTTTCAGGTTCCACTGTCACCCCGGCGGAGGCCGGGGCCCATCCTGGCCGCTTTCAAGCGCGATGACCATGCGGCTACGTCTCAGGCTGGATCCCGGCCTCCGCCGGGATGACAGTGCAGGTTGGCTGGTCGTGCCATGTTCCCCGCAATGGACAACGCTCCGTCCCCTTGCTAGTCCTCCGCGCGCTTACGAACCGCCGGTTTCCGCCATGCCCGAACTCCTGCTCGAACTGTTCTCGGAAGAAATCCCTGCGCGCATGCAGCGCAAGGCCGCCGAGGACCTGAAGAAGGCCGTCACCAACGCGCTGGTCGACGCGGGTCTGGTCTACGAGAG
>JBQCFF010000259.1:0-11782 GCA_051959485.1 Devosia sp.
CGCCGAGGGCGGCCGCTTCGACCTGCTGCTCAGCGACATCAAGATGCCGGTGATGGACGGCATCGCGCTCGCCCTCAACGTGGCGGCGAGCTGGCCGGGGGTGACGATCGTGCTGATGACCGGCTTTGCCGACCAGCGCGAGCGGGCGCACGGGCTCGACGCGCTGATCTACGACGTGCTCCCCAAGCCGTTCAGCCTGCAGATCCTGATGGACAAGGTCGGCGACGCGCTCGCCGGCCGCCCGGCGGAGATCGTCTCGCTGGCCCGGCAGGCGATGATGGGGTAGGGGGCGGAGGCGTGCGGTCACCGCCGCTCACCCCACCCTAGCTGCGCTACGGCGCTACGCGCCAAGCTGCGCTACCCTCCCCATCGAGGGGAGGGAGGCGCTGTTGGTTGGGCAGGGACTCTGGTCTCCCTCCCCCTTGTGGGCAGGGTGCCGCGTTGGCTGGGCAGGGACTCTGGTCTCCCTCCCCCTTGTGGGGAGGGTAGCGAAGCTTGCGAGCGCAGCGAGCTAGCAGAGCTGGGGTGGGGGTAGCGGCGGGCGTTGGCGCTTCCCCGGAATCTCCATCGCCGCCTGCGGCAGGAGATAGAATTTTGCCAGCGGACGGCCCCTCCCCAGCCCTCCCCATAAAGGGGAGGGTGCCAGGTAGTGGCACTCACCGCCGCGGCGCGCGCCCTCTTCACCTCCCCCTTCATGGGGGAGGCCGGGAGGGGGCCGTCCGATTGGCTCAGGCCTCGGGAATCTCCATTGCTGCCTGCGGGGCGAGGGCGGGGACGCGGACGTAGCGTTCGGCCTTGCGGCGGCGGGGGATGGCGGGGAACAGTTCCTTGCGGGCCAGCACCACCAGGGCGCCGGCCAAAGCCGGGCCGAAGATGCGGCCGGCGCGTTCGAAGAAGCGGGTGGATTTGAGCAGCAGGCTGTTCTGGCTGGGCGGCAGGTAGAGCGCGTCCCGCCAGTGCACGGGGACGAAGCTGTGGTCGCGGAGCAGGCGTTCGAGCTGGCCCCGCGAATAGGGATGGCCGTCGCCGAACGGCGTGTTGTCGGCCGCTGCCCACATGCCGCGGCGTTTCGGGACGACGACGACCAGGCGGGCGTTGGGGGCGGCGACGCGCCAGAGTTCGCGCATCAGCTCCTCGGCGTCGGAGATGTGCTCGAAGGCGTGCACGGCGATGATCAGGTCCATCGAGGCATCGGTGAGCGGCATTTCGAGCGGGTCGCATAGCACCGTGTGCGACGGGCCTTCGCGCGGCCAGGCGGAGGCGCCCTGCCGCCCCGGCATGAAGGCGAGGACGCGCTCGGCGTCGGCGAGTGCGAACCGCAGGTAGGGCGTCGCGAAGCCGAGCCCGAGGACGCGCTGCCCGCGGATGCTGCCGGCGAGGCGGATGATCTCGCGGCGCAGCAGCGCCCGGCTGATATTGCCGAGCGGCGAGCGGTAGAACTCGATGAGGCGCGCGACGTCCGGAGTCATTTCATTGCCTGTTGTGCTGCACTAGAGTCTGCCTGCTTCGGCCCGGCTTGTCACCCCGAGGCCGGCGCAGCCCCTGCTTTCGCGCTTTCGAACCGGAGGAGTTCGGCCGGATGCGCGCCCTGGAGAAACCACGTGCCCCTGCTGATCGACATCTTCCCCGCCCGGACCGACAATTACGGCTACCTGGTCCACGACGTGGCTACCGGCAGGACCGCCGCCATCGATGCGCCCGACGCCAAGGCCATCAGGCAGGCGGCGACGCGGCGCGGCTGGACGGTCAGCGAGGTGTTCATCACCCACCACCACACCGACCATGTCGAGGGCATCCCGGTGCTGAAGCGCGACCTGGGGGTGCGGGTGACCGGACCGGAGGCAGAGGCGGGCAAGATCCTGGGGCTCGACGTGCTGGTGAAGGCCGGCGACACGGTGCAGCTGGGCGAGAGCGAGTTCGTGGTGATCGACACGCCGGGGCACACGCTGGGGCACATCGTCTATTTCGAGCCGGCGGGGCGGCACCTGTTCTCGGCCGATGCGCTGTTCTCGCTCGGGGTGGGGCGGATGTTCGAGGGCCAGCCGGGGCCGATGTGGGCGGGACTCGAGCAATTGAAGGCATTGCCCGACGATACGCTGCTCTATTGCGGGCACGAGTACACGGAGGCGAACGCGGCGTTCGCGCTCAGCGTCGACCCGAGGAATGCGGCGCTCAACATCCGCGCGGCCGAGGTGAAGCGGATGCGGGCGGACGGGCACGCCACCATTCCGGTCAGCCTCGGGATGGAGAAGGCCACCAACCCGTTCCTGCGCGCCGACCAGCCGGCGCTCGCCAAGGCGGTGGGGCTGGCGCCGGGGGCGGACCCGGTCGACGTGTTCGCCCGGCTGCGCAAGGCGAAGGACGAGTTCAAGGGGTAGGCCGCCCGGCGGCCGTTAACCATGCGGATACCCTGGCGGGGGAAACCTTAACGAAACATTGCAACCTGGCATGCCCGTTGCGACGTTGACCCCCAGATGCGGGAAAGCCTGTCCCAAAACGAAACAGGCGTCCCGCTTCCGGACAGGGAAGACGCGCAGATGGACGACAATGGCACGAAAGGCTGGCCGGTGGGGCTGGAGCGCCGGGCGCAGCAGAAGATCCGGCTGCTGCAGAGCGCGCCGAGCGCCGATTTCGTCAGCCAGCTGATCGCCGAACGCGACCAGCTGCCGCTCGCCAACGACAACCTGGGCACCGCGCTCGGCGCCTACGAGGCGGGCAGCCAGATCACCGTGCGGCGGCTGCCCGCGGGGTATCGGAAGACGGTGGTGGCCTAAAAGCCGTCAGTTCATCGAGACGTCGCGCCCCGCCCCGGTGAGGGAGACGGTGAAGCCGCCGACCACGTCGAAGATCGACATCATCATCAGGATGAAGAACACCGAGCTGGCGGCGACGCCGACAAGCAGGAACTCGACCAGGAAGATGATGAACACCACGGTGGAGAGCATGTGCTCGATCACCGAGGAGCGGCCGGTATTGGTCGACTTCAGCACCTCGAAGAACAGGCAGGCGAGGCCGACCACCAGCAGCAGGTCGCCGGCGGTGAGCGACCATGCGGTGCCCGAGACCATCGGGATGGTCAGCAGCTGGGTAGACCAGCCCGCCGGGCTGCCCTGCATGAACAGGAAGCCGAAGAAATTGTAGGCGATCAGCGGGATCAGCAGCAGCGGCGGGATGAACGGGCCGCGCGACGACCGGCGTCCGGACGGAATGAACACGGTGCTCTCGGACATCGGCTGGCTCCTCAGTGCGCTGCCGGGACAATGCCAAAGCCGCCCGGCTGCCGCTAGTGGGAGTTCCGCGCCATCAACGGGAAGATGCGCGGGCGTTGCGGACGAGGCCGGCGCTGGCCAGCAGCGCCACCACGATGGCGATGGAGACCAGCGCGTTGTAGCCGGCGAGCGACAGGCCGAGGAAGCGGAACTGCACCACGTCGCAGGGCACCACGCGCGGGGCAGCGTTGAGGTTGGTGAGGTCGGAGAAGCTGACGTCGCCGCCGGTGCCGGTGCAGGCGGTGGGGCCGGGCCAGAAGCGCCATTCGACGCCGGCATGGTAGGTGCCCATGTAGGTGCCCCAGGCGAAGATCGCCGCCGCGACGAGGAGACCGGCGAGCAGCGCGGCGCGGGGCAGGCGGTTCCACAGGATCAGCACCAGCGCCAGCACCGGCAGGCCCCAGTAGTAGGCGAGGCGCTGCTCGAGGCAGAGCTCGCAGGGGACGAGGCCGCCGAACAGCTCCGAACCCCAGGCACCGAGGATGGCGGCGAGGCCGAGCAGGAAGGCGAGGCCGGCCAGCAGCCGGCCGCGATCGGTCAGCCATCCGCCGCTGGTCATCGGGGCATCGTGGGTTGCGCTGGTCACGGCTGCTCACTCCGGGTCGATCTGGCGGCCATATTCCCGGGGGCGGGTGGCAAGTCAACGGCGCGCGCGCTCACGACCGCGTGCTCATTCCCCCGTGCCGACGAGGCCGAGCTGCGCCATGACGGCGCGGGCATTGTCGGGGGCGTTGTCCTTGTCAGTCGAGACGAAGAAGGCGAACACGTCGCGGGGCGGCGCGCTCGCTTCGGGGCCGGTGACGTAGCGGCCCTCGGCGACCGGGTGGCCCTCGGCCCAGGCCTTCAGCCAGCGGCCGCGGACGTCGCGCTCGTCGGGCGTGTAGCGCTCGGCGCCGGGCGCGCCCTGCAGGCGGGCGTAGGCGAAGTCGGCGGTCTGGTCGATATGGGGCCACTCGGCGGTATCGGCGACGACCAGCGCGACGTTGTGGGCGCGCAGCTGCTCGATGAAGCGCGGGGTGGCGAAGCTCTCGTGCCGGACCTCGATGGCGTGGCGGATCTTTGAAATGCCGGTGGTGTCGAGCCAGGGTTCGTTCTTCAGGCCCTCGGACTTGCCGGCGAGGGCGAGCAGCGCCTCCGGGGTGTGCGGCAGCAGGCCGAGGAACGCCTCCATGCGGTCGGGGTCGTACTTGCTGTTGCCGGGCAGCTGCCAGCAGAACGGGCCGAGCTTGCTGCCGAGCGCCAGCACGCCCGAGGCGAAGAAGTTGGCGAGGGGAAGCTCGACATCCTTCAGCCGCCTGATGTGGGTGACGAGCTGGTGGCCCTTGACCGAGAAGACGAAGGCGTCGGGGGTGGCGGCGGCCCAGTTCTGGAAGCTCGCGGCCTTCTGGTGCGAGTAGAAGGTGGCGTTGATCTCGATATTGCCGAGGCGGGCCGAGGCGTAGGCGAGCTCGTCCTTCTGCTTCAGGCCCTTGGGGTAGAAGTTGTCGCGCCAGGGCTCATACACCCACCCTGCGGTCCCCAGCCGGATCGTCCCTACCATCGCCTGCCTCCCACTCGATGCCGAGCCTTCGCATTAGCCCGCGGGCATCGCCGGGCGCCATCAGTTTGTCCGTGTTGTCGAAAAAGAGGAAGACGTCGCGCGCGCGGTCGTCGCCGGTGGGGCCGACAACGAAATTGCCGTCCGTCGGCCGGCCGCGCGACCAGTTGCGGAGGCGCTCTGCCCAGGTGTCGAGCTCGGCATCGGTGTAGCCGGAATTGTAGAGCTCCACCGAGCCGTGCAGGCGGCAGTAGACGAAGTCGGCAGTCACATCCATCAGCAGCGGCCAGTCGACGGTGTCGGCGCAGACGAGCGCCACGCCGTAGCGGCGGAGCAGGGCGATGAAGGCGGGATCGCGGAAGCTTTCGTGCCGGATCTCCATGGCATGGCGCAGCGGGCGGACGATGCCATCGCCATAGTCGGCCGGGGCCTTGAGGCGGTGGTCGTGGCGGTGGGCGAGGGCTGCCGCCGCCGCGGTATCGCGCGGCAGCAGGTGGAAGAAGGCCTCGATCCGGTCGGGGTCGAAGCGGAAGCGTTCGGGGAACTGCCAGAGGAGCGGGCCGAGCCGGTCGCCCATGGCCAGCGGGCCCGAGGCGAAGAAGTTGGCGAGCGGCGGCTCCGGGTTCGTCAGCTTCAGCATGTGGGTGAGGTAGCGCGGCCCCTTCACGGCGAAGACGAAGCCGTCGGGCACCGCCGCCGCCCATTGCCGGAAGGCTTTCGGCGTCTGCATGCCGTAGAAGGTGCCGTTGATCTCGAGGGCGTTGAACTGCGTCGCCGCGTAGCCCAGCTCGCGCTTGTGCGCGATGCCCCTGGGATAGAAGTTGCCGCGCCACGGGGTGTAGGTCCAGCCGGAGACGCCGATACGGATATCGCCTTGCATGCGCGGTCAACTCCCGCGGCGGGGCGAGCGTTGCCGCGCGGGCGGGGCATTGACGCGATGCGCGGAATTGCCCTAACTCGCCGGCGCCCCACCGGGCCGCTGCGGGCGTGGCGGAATGGTAGACGCAGCGGACTCAAAATCCGCCGTCCGAAAGGATATGTCGGTTCGAGTCCGACCGCCCGCACCACCCGTTCCCCCGCATCGCCGGCCCGGCTATAGACCTCCCCGCACGAGGGAGGAATCATGGCGGGCACAGCGCATCTCAGCGAGGCCGACCGGGGCCAGGCGACCATCACCGACATCAAGGCGTTGCGGCTCGACAGCGGCTTCTGCCTTGTCCGCATCGACACCGATGCCGGCATTTCCGGCTATGGCGAGTGCGGCGACCTCGACGGCGACCTGGTGCGCGCCGCGATCCTGACGCATGCCAAGGGCGGGGCGCGGCTGCCGCACCTGCAGCTGGTCGGCAAGGACCCGCTCGATATCGGCGTGCACCACCACAACATGTTCTACGCCTACCGGCAGCGGCCGGCGCACGTCATGGTCTGCTCCGGCCTCGACATGGCGCTGTGGGACCTGGCGGGCAAGCTGCTCGGGCAGCCGGTGCACAAGCTGCTCGGCGGGGCGTTCCGCAGCGAGCTGGAGCTCTACTCGCACTGCCCGCATTTCGACCTTACCGATGCCGGGGCGTGGGCGGATGCGGCAGCGGAGCTGAAGGCCGACCCGCACGGCTTCAGGACCTTCAAGGTCGACATCCATGACGCCATCGGCGTCCATATGCAGGAATACGTGCCGAGCCTGTCGCCGGGCGATATCCGCAAGATCCGCCGCTCCTACGAGCTGGCGCGCGAGCACCTGGGCGAGGAGATCGACATCATCGTCCACTGCCACAACGAGCTCGACACGCCGAGCGCCATCGCGGTGGCCGGGGCGGTGGAGGAGATCAGGCCGATCTACTACGAGGACCCGCTGCAGCCGGGGTTTTCGGAGAACTGGCTGGCGCTACGCAAGGCAACGAACATCCCGATCATGACGGGTGAGAATATCGAACTCGGCGAGGGGGCGCTGCCGTTCCTGCAGCACCAGGCGGTCGATTGCCTGCAGCCCGACATCATCTCGTCGGGCGGCATCACCGGCACGAAGAAGATCGCCGACCTCGCTGCGCTCTACCGCACGCCGATCACGCTGCACAATGTCAGCGGGCTGTTGATGAATGCGGCGAGCCAGCAACTGGCCGCCTCGGTGTTCAACTGCCCGCGGATCGAGTGCACGCGGCGCGCCGACGCGCTCGAGTGGGCCAGTCCGAACCCGCTGGTGGTGCGCGAGGGCAAGATGCAGGTCTCGACGGCGCCGGGACTCGGGGTGGAGCTGGACCCGGCCTTCCTCGACTCGCACCGCTACCCGGGCGAGAGCGGCTGGGCGTAGCAAAATATTTCGCTAGCCTGCTAATCATTGCGCCAAGCCATTTCTGCGCCGGGTCCGGCGGCGCAACCCCATGACTCGCGCTGTTGCGGGTGACCGATGAATACTGCCTGTGATCGTCGCGGCGGGGGCTGCGGCGGCATTTCAGCGGGTGGATAATGTCAGCTGCAACAGCAACGGTCGGACGGCCGTCGAGAAACCGTCCCCTTTACACGAACTTCGGTTTCCAGGTGCTGGCGGCGATGGTCGTCGGCCTCGTCATCGGCTACATCGCGCGCCAGATGGGCCCGGATGCTGCCGGCAACGCCAACTGGCTGACGCAGACGCTGCAGCAGGTCGGCTCGATCTTCGTGACGCTGCTGCGCACGCTGGTGCCGCCGCTGGTGTTCACCGCCATCGTCGCCTCCATCGCCAACCTGCGGCAGTTGCAGAATGCGGCGAAGCTGGTGTGGCAGACGCTGCTGTGGTTCGCCATCACGGCGCTGATCGCGGTGCTGATCGGCATCGCGCTTGGGCTCATCATCCAGCCGGGCGTGCATACGGGCGTGACCGAGGCGGCGGCGCATGCGCCGTCCTCCAACGGCACCTGGCTCGACTTCCTCAAGGGGCTGGTGCCGTCGAACGTCTTCGGGCTCAGCGCCTCCACCTCGGTGAAGGAAACGGGCGCCACCACCAACCTCAGCTTCAACGTGCTGCAGATCCTGGTGCTGTCGATCGCGGTCGGCGTGGCGGCGCTGCAGGTCGGCGCGAAGGCGGAGCCGTTCCTGGTCTTCAACCGCGCGCTGCTCGCCATCGTGCACAAGGTGCTGTGGTGGGTGATCCGGCTGACGCCGATCGGCACCATCGGCCTGCTCGGCAACGCGGTGGCCCAGTATGGCTGGGACGCGCTGGCGCAGCTCGGCTGGTTCGCCGCGGCCGTCTATATCGGCCTCGCCATCGTCATCGCCGTGGTCTACCCGACGCTGCTCGGCCTCAACGGGCTGAACATCGCGACCTTCTTCAAGAAGGTGTGGCCGGCGACGCAGCTCGCCTTCGTGTCGCGTTCGTCGATCGGCACGCTGCCGGTCACCGAGCGCGTCACCGAGCAGGCGCTGGGGGTGCCGCGCGAGTATGGCGCCTTCGCCGTGCCGCTCGGGGCGACCACCAAGATGGACGGCTGCGCCGCGATCTACCCGGCGATCGCCGCGATCTTCGTGGCGCAGTTCTACGGCATCGAACTCAACATCACGCACTACCTGCTGATCGCCTTCGTCTCGGTGATCGGCTCGTCGGCGACGGCGGGGCTCACCGGCGCCACGGTGATGCTGACCCTGACGCTCTCGACGCTGGGGCTGCCGCTCGAGGGCGTCGGCCTGCTGCTCGCCATCGACCCGATCCTCGACATGGGCCGCACGGCGGTGAACGTCACCGGGCAGGCGCTGGTGCCGCTGCTGGTGGCGAAGCGCGAAGGCATCCTCGACCTCGACCGCTACAATGCGGGCGAGACGATCGACGTGCTGGACGCCGACCCGGCCCAGGGGCTCGCCGTGCCGGCCGAATAAAGCTGCCGGGGGCGAAACAAGCTGCGCCCGCGCCTCGTTGCTTCGCCCAGAAGCGGAGTGACCAGCAGTGAACGACGAACGACTGCGGCTCGGCTTCCCCGTCAAGGTGATGGGGGAGCCGGAGCTGAAGAGCAACGATACAAGGCGCTGGGCGCAGAACCCGCACCTCAGGGTGTCGCTCGAGTATCTCGACCAGATTCTCGACTATCTCGACCGGCACGATATCCGGATGTACCGGATGAGCTCGGACCTTGCGCCCTATGCGACGCATCCCGACATGCCGCAGTTCCACGGCATGGTGCGGGAAAGTGCCGAGGCGCTCGCCGCCATCGGCGCGAAGGCCCGCCGGCTCGATATCCGGCTGTCGTTCCACCCCTCGCAGTTCATCGTGCTGAACAGCCCCGACGCGGAGCTGGTGCGCAAGAGCGTCTGGGACCTGACCTCGCAGGCCGAGATGCTCGACCTGATGGGGCTCGGCGACGAGGCGGTGCTGGTGGTGCATGCCGGCGGCAGCTACGGCGACAAGGCAGCGGCGCTCCGGCGCTGGGTAACGACGTTCGAGACGCTGCCCGAGCCGGTGCGGCGTCGGCTGGTGCTCGAGAACGACGACACCCGCTTTTCCGCCGCCGACGTGCTGTGGGCGCACCAGCACACCGGCGTGCGGCTGATCTTCGACCACCAGCACTTCCTCTGCCTCAACCCCGAGGGGCTGGCGCTGCGCCCGACGGTGGAGCGCTTCCTCGCCAGCTGGGCGGGGCGGGCGCGGCCGAAGCTGCACTTCTCGTCGCCGCGTACCGAGATGCGCGTGGTGAAGCGCAAGGGCCGGGACGGCAAGACGCGCGAGGCGATCCTGGCGCCGGTCTGGACGGGGCATGCCGACTTCGTGCACCCGTTCGAGTTCATCGGCTTCATGCGCGCCATGGCGGGGCTGAGCTTCGACGTGATGCTCGAATCGAAGGCCAAGGACCTGTCCCTCATCCGGCTGCGGCTCGACCTGGTGCGCTACGCGCCGGAGGTGGCGGCGCGGTTCGGGCTCAGCACGGCGGCGGCAGCCCGGCTCGAGGCCGAAGAAGAGGCGCTGATGGAGAGCGAGGAGGCGTAGCTGCCGCTTGCGGCAGCGGCGCCGGGCCCCTAAACCGGTAGCCCAACCCATCAGGTGCTGCCTTGGAATACGCATATGCCTTTCACCCCGGTGAGCTCGACCGGGCGGCGCAACTTCGCGCCGGCGACACCGCCCGGCAGGACAGCCGGGCGCGCACCCTGGTGTTCTGGCGCGGCAAGCTGCTCGCCGATAGCGAGGGCCGGCCGCTGCTGGTGCCGCTCGACCATGCGGCGCTGTCGGACAGCCGGGAAGCGCCGATCTTCGTTGGGCTGACGCCGGACGGCCCGCGCTTCGCGGTCGACCTGCCGCTGTGGACGCCGTTCGAGGACGCAACGACGATCGGGCAGTTCATCGACCAGAGCGAGCAGGTGCATCCGGGGTTCCCGGACGCCAGGTTCGTCGAGATCCGCGGGCTGATGCCGTCGCTGTCGCGGCTCGACGGCGAGAGCATCGCGACCGGCAAGGCACTGCTGCAGTGGCACACGGCGCACCGCTTCTGCGCCAATTGCGGCACGCCGAGCGCGGTCGAGAGCAGCGGCTGGGTGCGCAAGTGCCCGCAATGCGGCACGCAGCATTTCCCGCGCACCGACCCGGTGGTGATCATGGTGATCGCGCGGGGCGACCAGCTGCTGCTCGGGCGCAGCCCGAGCTGGCCGGAGCGGATGTATTCGCTGCTCGCGGGGTTCGTCGAGCCGGGCGAAACGATCGAGGCGGCGGTGCGGCGCGAGGTGTTCGAGGAGAGCGCCATCCAGGTGGGGCCGGTGCGCTACGTCTCGGCGCAGCCCTGGCCGTTCCCGATGTCGCTGATGTTCGGCTGCTATGGCGAAGCGACGAGCGAGGCGATCACGATCGATCCGGTGGAGCTGTCCGACGCGCGCTGGGTGAGCCGCGACGACGTCAAGCGGATGCTCGCCGGCACGCATCCCGAGATCAACAAGCCGCGCCCGGGCGCCATCGCCGGGGCGCTGATGGAGGCCTGGGCCAACGGCCGGCTGCTCGATCCGGACTACTGGGGCAACTGAGGCCCAACCCTACCGCGCTCACGCTGCTTCGGAGTTCGTCCATGGCCCATGTTTCCGGCCGCACCTACCTTGCCATTCCCGGACCGTCGGTCGTGCCCGAGCGGGTGCTCAACGCCATGCACCGCGCTTCGCCCAACATCTACGAGGGCGAGCTCGTCGAGGCGACGCACGGCATCGTCGCGGACCTGAAGCGCGTGGCCGGGACGCAGCAGCACGTGGCGATCTACATCGCCAACGGGCACGGGGGCTGGGAGGCGGCCTTCACCAACCTGTTCTCGCGCGGCGACAAGGCGCTGGTGGCGGCGAGTGGCCGCTTCGGCATCGGCTGGGCCGAGACGGCGAAGCGGATGGGGATCGACGTCGAGCTCATCGACTTCGGCATGTCGGCGCCGGTCGATCCGGCACGGGTGGCCGAGGCGCTCAGGGCCGACCCGGCGCATGCGATCAAGGCGGTGCTGGTGACGCAGGTCGACACCGCCTCATCGGCGCTGAGCGACGTCGCGGCGATCCGCGCGGCGATCGACACCGCCGGGCATCCGGCGCTGCTCGCCGTGGACGCCATCGCCTCCGTCGGCTGCGACGAGCTGAGGATGGACGAGTGGGGCATCGACGTGCTGGTCGGCGCGAGCCAGAAGGGGCTGATGCTGCCGCCGGGGCTCGCCTTCGTCTGGTTCTCGGACAAGGCGCTGGAGACAGGGCGAAGCGCGGGGCTCAGGACGCCGTACTGGGACTGGGAGCCGCGCGGGCTCGGCACCCAGTTCTACGAGTATTTCGGCGGCACGGCGCCCACGGCGCACCTCTACGGCCTCCGCGAATCGCTGACCATGATGCTCGAGGAGGAGGGGATCGAGCAGGTGTGGCGGCGGCACGACCGCCTCGCGCGAGCGGTGTGGGCGGCGTTCGATGCGTGGGGCAAGGACAGCAACGTCGTCAGCCTCAACATGGCCGAGCCGCAGCAGCGCGGGCGCTCGGTGACGGCAGCGCGGATCGGCAATGGCGGGGCAGGGGC
>JBQCFF010000260.1:0-17065 GCA_051959485.1 Devosia sp.
GTCAGGTCGACGTACCACGGGTCGGTCGGCGGCACGAACGAGCCGATCAGCGTGCCGTAGTCGCCCCAGATGGCGTTCAGCAGCTTCTTCTTGTCGGTGGCGCGGGCGAGGGCCTTGCGCACCTTGACGTTGTCGAACGGCGCGACGCGGTCGTTCCAGGCCAGCAGCTCCTTGGTGGTGGAGGCGCCGTTGCTCACGGTGTAGGCCGGGTTGCCCTCGAACTGCGCCAGCGAATCCGGGCTCTGCACCGAGGTGATGACGTCGACGGCGTTGGTGAGCAGCGCGTTGTTCAGCGCGGTGGCGTCGGTGAAGTAGGTGTAGACGACCTCGCCATTGGTCGGCGCAGTGCCCCAGTAGCCGTCGAAGCGCGCCAGCGCGAGGGCGGAACCGCGGCGCCATTCCTCGAGCTTGTAGGGGCCGGTGCCGTCCTCGGTGGCGGTGATGTCGGCCGCCGCGTCGTTGACGATCCAGACGTAGCTGAGGTTGTAGGGCAGCGAGATGGAGCGCGCCGACAGCGTGATGACGACGGTCTGGTCATCCGGGGTGTCGATCGCGCTGATGGTGGAGAGCGACTTCTTGCGCGAGCTCTTCGACGCCTCGGCGGTGACCCGCTCGATCGAGTACTTCACGTCGGCGGCGATCAGCGGGTCGCCCGAATGGAAGGTGACGCCGGGCTTCAGCTTGAAGGTGTAGGTGAGGCCGTCCTCGGACGCCTCGTAGCTGTCGACCAGTTTCGGCTCGACGGTGCCCGCGTCGGTGAGCTGGAACAGCGCCTCGTAGACGTTGCCGTTGAACGCCTCGTTGATGCCCTGGCCGGCGCCGGCGGTGTTGTCGAGGTTCTGCGGCTCGTAGAGCGAGCCGATGCGGATGGTGGCGTTGGCGTCGAAGTCCTGCGCGAAGGCGAGGGGGGCGAACGCGACGCTGCTCAAGAGCGCGGCGGCCAGCAGGGTGCGGCGGGTGATGGACATGGTTGCTCCTGTTCTCGTTGGCCGGCAGCGCCGGCAGGGAGCGGTCTCCGCCCCCCGATTGGCCGGTATGGATAGCGCGCCGGTGGTGAAAACCCCATGCCCCGAACTGACTAATCTTGCCCCGGCCGGCGGGGGCGCGGGAAAGGGGTTCGGCGGGGGAGGGGGAAGATGGAAACCGGTTTCAGCAGCCCCCCGACCCCCTCTCCTCAGTTCCGCTAACCCGCTGCGCGGGTAAGCTCCACTATCCTCCCCCGCCGAGGGGGAGGAGGCGACGTTGCTTGGGGCACTGGTCAGGAAACGGCGCCTCCTCGCCCTTGGCGGGAGAGGATAGCGAAGCTTGGCGGCTTGCCGCCTAGCGTAGCTGAGGAGCGGGGGTCAGCGTCGCTGCTTGGCGGTGAGTTCGATCCACACCGGTGCGTGGTCGGAGGCGTCGTCCAGCGCGCGGACGGGGCGGTCGATGCCGGCGCGGGTGAGGCGGGGGAGGAGTTGGGGGGAAAGGAGGAGGTGGTCGAGGCGGAGGCCGGCGTTCCGCTCCCAGCGGTTCCGGCGGTAGTCCCAGAAGGTGTAGAGCGCCGGCTCGTCCGGAAAGACCTGGCGCAGCGCGTCGGTCCAGCCTTGTGCGAGCAGCTCGGCGAACTGGGCGCGCGGGCGCGGCTGGACCAGGGCGTTGTCGTTGTACGAGGTGGTCGCGTAGATGTCGCGCGGCTCGGGGACGATGTTGTAGTCGCCGGCGAGGACGATCGGGACCTCCTCGGCGAGGAGTCCGGCGGCGTGGGCGATGAGGCGGTCGTTCCAGGCCAGCTTGTAGCGGAATTTCGGGCCCGGCTGCGGGTTGCCGTTGGGGGCATAGAGGCAGCCGACGAGGATGCCGCCGACGGCCGCCTCGATGTAGCGGGCCTCGCGGTCGGAGTCGTCGCCTGGCAGCGCGTCGCGGGTCAGCACCGGCTCCGCGCCCCGAGCGAGAATGGCGACGCCGTTCCAGGCGCTCTGGCCGCGCCACACGGCGCCGTAGCCGGCCTTGGCGAGCGCTGATTGCGGGAACTGCAGGTCGGCCGCCTTCAGCTCCTGCAGGCAGACGACGTCCGGCTCGGCGGCCTCCAGCCATTCGAGCAGCACTGGAAGCCGGCGGTTTATGTTGTTGATGTTGAAGGTGGCGAGCTTCAACGCGGGCGTTCAGGCTGAGAGGTGCAGGGCGAAGGCGTGGACGCGGTCGGCCAGCGTCTGAAGATGCTGGGCGGTGGTGAAGCCGGAGATCGCCTTGCGCGGTTTCAGGTCGTGGTCGCCGTCCTCGAGCCAGAGCAGCTCGATCTGGGGCGACAGCTCGTAGGTCCCGACCTCGTCGGGGACGCCGAACTCGTCGCGGGTGCCCTGGACAATGAGGGTGGGGGTCCGCAGGTCCCGGAGGTGCGCGGTGCGCAGCTGCGTCGGGCGGCCGGGCGGGTGGAACGGGTAGCCGAGGCAGACGAGGCCGGCGATCCGCCCGGCATCGAACAACGCATCGGCTGCCATCGAGGCGACGCGGCCGCCCATCGACTTGCCGCCGATCAGCAGCGGGCCGCTGGTCGGGCCGAGAGCGTCCACCGCGGCCACGTATTCGGGGATCACCGTCTCGGCCTTCGGCGGCGGCTTCTTGTGGCCGCTGCGGCGGGCGGCCATGTAGCCGAATTCGAAGCGGGCGACGCGGATGTTCGCCGCGGCCAGCGCCTTCGCGGTGGCGTTCATCGACGCCGAGTCCATCGGCGCGCCGGCGCCGTGGGCGAGGAGGAGGGTGAAGCGGGCATCCTCGGGGCCGTCGAAGAGGAAGTCGGTCGCCATCAGCCTGCGGATTTCCTCAGCTCGAGGTCGATATAGGCAATGCCGCGGCTCGCCTTCCTGGCCCAGTCGGAGGTGCTGTCGAGCTCGAGGTAGCGGCTCCACCAACGCCGGGCCTCCGGCAGGTCGTGCGCCTCGTACTCGAGGGTGGCGAGGTTGTAGATGGCGTCGGCATAGCCCGGATCGATGCCGATGGCGCTGAGCAGGTGCTCGCGCGCGGCGGCGATGCGCTCCTGGTCGCGCAGCAGGCCGGCATAGTTGAACCAGGCCTCGGCGAAACCGGGATCGAGCTTGATGGCGCGGGCATAGGCGAGGGCGGCCTGTTCCGGCTGCTCCAGTGCCTTCAGGCAGTTGGCCAGGTTGAAGGCCGCCACGGAGTCGGTGGGGTCGGCGGCGAGGCAGCGCTCGTAGAGGGTCGCCGCCTCGGCGAAGAGTCCGTTGGCCTCGAGGCTTTCGGCGCGGGCGAAGTAATCCTCGGACTGGTCGGTGTCGCCCTCGAGCTCGAGCCGGCGCTGGCCGTCCATCTCGGCCTCGCTGCCGCCGTCGTGCACGAACAGCCGGTCGCCGCGGTGGTGCAGCGACAGGGCGGTGAGCGAGGTGACCGGCCCGGAGCGGTGGATGGAGCGGGCGATGGCGCCCCAGCCCGCGCCGCCGGCGACGAGGCCGGCATACTTGCGGGCGAGGATCAGGTCGCGGAACGAGAACGGCTCGGCGGAATGCTCGAAGGCATCGAACAGCGCCAGCATGTCGAACACGTGCGGGTCGAGGCGCGACTGCTCCAGCAGCGACGCGCGGGTGAGACTGGAATGCTGCGGCGGGTCGAGCAGGCGAAGCCAGGTGAGGAACCCCCGCTCGCTCATCAGGGTCGCGCCGCCCTGGCGAAAGTTCATGGCCCTGGCGTCGATTTCGGCGTCCGAGAGCCGGTCGATGAGCCGCCTGCCGATCACCACGTGGGTGGTCTGCCGGTTGATGCCGCGGCGCAGCTGCCCGCCCGCCGCCTCGACGGCCCGCGCCGCAAGGCGCCGCGGAAACGCTTCGAGCGCTCCCACGATGCCAAAGATCGGCGCGGTTGCAGGCATCCGGATCTCAGGCCTTCCTGCGGCTGGTGGATTTCGGGGCGACGGCTTCGGAGGCGGCGAGCGCGTCCTTCAGCGAGACTTTCCTGGGGGCGGGTTTCGCTTCCGGCTCGGCGGCGGCCCTGGCCGGCGCCTTCTTCGCGGCCGGAGCGGCCTTCGACTTGCTGGCGGCGGCGGGCTTGGCCTCGCCGAGGCTGGCCTTCAGCGCATCCATCAGGTTGATGACGTTGCCGCGTTCCGGGGCCTGGGCGATGATCGGCTTGTGGCCCTTTAGCTTCTCACGGATCATCGCCATCAGCGCGGTCTCGTAGCGATCCTCGTAGTTCTTCGGCTCGAACTGCGTGACCTTCTGCTCGATCAGCTTCTCGGCGAGCGCCAGCATCTCCGGGTCGGGCTTGCCCTCGGGGATGGAGTCGAAGAGTTCCGAGCTGGAGCGGACCTCGTTGGGGTTGCGCAAAGTGGAAAGGAACATGCCCTTGTCGCGGGCCCCGATGGTGACGACGCGCTCGCGCGAGCTCATCACCAGCCGGGCGATGGCGAGCTTGCCGGATTCGCGCATCGCCTCGCGCAGCACCACGAAGGTCTCCTCGGCCATGGCGCCGTCGGGTGCGAGGTAATAGGGCGAATCCTGGTAGATGACGTCGACTTCGCTCTCGTCGACGAAGGACTCGATGTTGATGGTGTGGGAGCTCTCGATGCGGACGGCTTCGAGGTCGCTGTCATCGATGATGATGTACTGCTTGTCCTCGTACTCGTAGCCCTTCACCAGGTCCGAGCGCTCGACGATGCCGAGTTCCGGATCCACCGCCTTCATGTTGATCCGGTTGTGGGTGTCCTTGTGCAACTGGTTGAAGCGGATGCGCTCGTTGCTGCTGGTCGCCGGGTAGAGTTTTACCGGGCAGGTGACCAGGCTCAGCTTGAGGTAACCCTTCCAACTCGAACGCGGCGCCATTCCTGCCTCCCAAGGCGGTACACTGTACTGGACTCGCGGGTGCGCGGCGGAACCGCGTCCGGATACTACTTCCCAGTCCGCAGTGATGCAGGCAGCTCTGACGCGGAGTCGTTAATTTCGGCCCACGGATCGCCAGACATGGTTAAGAGACCGGGAACGGAAGAATAGTTCAAATCCTCCGGACCGTCGATGGATTCGAGGTCGCGCCAATCCAGCGGAGTCGAGACGGGCAGGTGCGGACGGCCGCGCAGCGTATAGGGCGCGGCGGCGGTGGCGCTGCGGGCATTGCGGTGGAAATCGATGAAAATGCGACGCTTGCGGTTATCCTTGCCCATCACGGCGACGAAGGTGTCGGGTGCGGTTTTCGCGAGCAGGGTGGCGATGGTGCCGGTGGCGGTGTGCACCTGCTTCCAGCCGAGCTTGGGCTGCAGCGGTACGACGAGGTGCAGGCCCTTGCCGCCCGAGGTCTTGACGAAGGGGACGAGGCCGATGCTTTCGAGTTCGCCCCTTAGATGCACGGCGGCTTCGACCACCTCGCGCCACTCGATGCCCTCCCCGGGATCGAGGTCGAAGACGATGCGGTCGGGCTTTTCGAGATGGGCGAGGCGGGTGCCCCAGGTGTGGAACTCGACGCCGCCGAACTGCGGCAGCGCCAGGTAGCCGCGCGCATCCTCGATGGTGAGGTAGGTCCTGTCCTCCTCGCCGGAGTTCTGGGTCTCGAAGACGTTGATGGTCTTCGGCATGCCCTTGAAGGCGTGGCGCTGGTAGAAGCAATCCTTGGCGAGCCCGGTGGGGCAGCGGACCAGCGACACCGGCCGGTTCAGGATGTGCGGCAGCATGAAGTCGCCGACCGCCGCGTAGTAGACGGCGATGTCGAGCTTGGTGGGGCCCGACTTGCCGAACAGCCGACGGGTCGGGTTGGTGATGGAGATCGAGGCGAGGTCGGCGTCGGTGATGAGGCGCTGGCGCTCGGTCTTCTGCGCCGTGAGCTCGGTTTCGCGCAGGCCCATGAACACCGCGTGCCGAAGCATGCCGTCGCTGGTGCGGTTGGAGTAGTGGACGCGGGCGTGGAGCACGGGGCGCACCCAGTGCACGTCGCGCGGGGCACCTTCCAGCGGCACGCCGCCATCCGCGAGGGCGGCGAGGCGGGCTTCCAGGCTGTGCTGGGTGTTGCTGTCGAAGCCGGTGCCGATCTTGCCGATATACCTGAGCTCGCCATCCACCCAGTCGGCGGCAACGAGGGCGGCCAGCCCTTCGGCGGCGGCCGAGGTGGTGTAGCCGGCGATCAGCACGTCCTCGACCTGGCGGGCCTTGGACTTGATCCAGAGGTTGGTGCGGCCGGGGCTGGAGAGGGAATCCTCGCGCTTCGAGACGATGCCTTCGAGGCCCATCTCGGAGGCGCGCGCGAACAGGGCGTCGCCATCGCCCTCGACATGGTCGGAATACTGGATGGCGGAGCGACCGCCGGAGACACCGGCGATCAGCTGGCTGAGATATTCCTTCCGCTTCTTGAGCGGGACGCGCCGGAGATCCCAGCCATCGATGTAGAGCAGGTCGAAGGCATAGAAGGTGAGCCGGCTGCCCGGCCCATCGGAAAGCGCCTGCTGCAGCAGCGAGAAACGGGAGATGCCGTGCTCGTCGAGGGCGACGATCTCGCCATCGAGGATGGCCGACTTGCAGGGAAGCTGGGCGAACGCCTGGGGAAGCAGGCCGTAGCGGTGGGTCCAGTCGAGGCCGGCGCGGGTGATCAGGCGCAAGTTGCCGGCGTCCAGGAAGGCGAGGGTGCGGTAGCCGTCGAACTTGATCTCGTGCAGGTAGAAGGGGCCCTTCGCCGCGGCCTTGGGAGGAGCATCGGCGGCGGTCGCGAGCTGGGGTTCGAGGGTCGGCGGCATCGGCGCTTTCACCGCGCCGGCAGCCGTGGTGGGGCGGGGTGGCTTCCGCACGGTGACCAGTTCCTCGATGCGCCGCCCGGTCTTCATGCTTTCGGGGCGGGCTTCGAGGATGTCGGTGTCGGTATCGACGGCCTGGTCGTGCTCCTTGAAGAACAGCCAGTTCTCCTTCCCGTTGTCGCCTGGCTTCGGCTTCAGGCGGGCCAGCATCCAGCCGCCCTTCAGCTTCTCGCC
The DNA here is from genome assembly GCA_051959485.1 of Devosia sp. Classification (GTDB taxonomy): domain Bacteria; phylum Pseudomonadota; class Alphaproteobacteria; order Rhizobiales; family Devosiaceae; genus Devosia_A. The sequence continues at coordinate 6,932 of JBQCFF010000260.1, forward strand.
CCAGAGGCGGAACTTGAAGTCGCCGGTGCGGAGGCCCTCGTCGGGGTCGCCCATCGGCGCCCAGGTGCCGGTGTCCCAGACGATCATCGGGCCGCCGCCATACTCGCCCTCGGGGATGACGCCCTCGAAGTCGATGTACTCGACCGGGTGGTCCTCGGTGTGTACGGCGAGGCGCTTGTCGGCAGGGTTGAGGGACGGGCCCTTCGGCACTGCCCAGCTCAGCAGCACCCCGTTGTGCTCGAGCCGCAGGTCGTAGTGCGGAGCGGTGGCGGAGTGGCGGTGGATGACGAAGCGCGAGCCCGACTCGGCCGGCAGGGAGCCGGCCGGTTCAGTGGTCCTTCCGAAGTTCCGCTTCGTGCGGTAAGTGCCTAGGGCGTCGGCCATTTCCCGCTGAGGCTAGGCGGCGGTGATCGTGATGTCCATGCGGAAGCTGGTGGATTCGCCGGGCGGCAGGTGGAGCGCACCGTTGCGGGTTTCGAGCGCGTCGCCGCCGTCGTTGAAGGGTGCGGTCCCGTGCCAGGGCTCGAGGCAGAGGAAAGGCGCGCCCGGCTTCTGCCACAAGGCGAAGTTGGGCAGGTTGTCGGTGACCATGTCGATGCGGCCGCCGCCCTCGGCGAAGAAGCTGACCTTGGTGCCGGCGCCGTCGAGGAAGATCATCGCGTCGTCCTGGAACCCGGAACGATCCGGGATGAGGCGGCCAGCCGCAAAGGGGGAAGCCGTGGTCGCACGGCTCAGCAGCTTGTCGGCATCGAGCCGGTACAGGGCGGGGGTGCCGCCATTGCCCAGGCTGACGGCATGCGGCATGCCCTCGCTCCCGGGCAGCGGCCAGCAAAAGCCGGGGTGGAAGCCGAACTGCATCGGCATCGGCCCGTCATCGCGGTTGGTGACCTTCGCCTCGGTGCGGATGGTGTTGCCCTCGAGCGCGTAGGTGGCGTCGAGGCGGAAATCGAAGGGATAGCTCGCACGGGTTTCGTCGGTGGCCTCGAGGACCAGCCGGGCGAAACCGGGGCCGGCATCGGCGAGGCGGAACTCGGAGACCCTGGCGACGCCGTGCGGCGCCATGGGATAACGCTTGCCGCCGATGCTTACGGTGTCCTTGGGGCTCTTGCCGACGACCGGGAAGAGCAGGGGCGAGCGGCCGCCCCACCAGGCGGGATCGCCCTGCCAGAGCCACTCGGCCCCGTCCGCGGTCCTGATCGAGCGCAACTCGCCGCCTCGGGTGGCAAGGTCGAGGGTCAGGACGGCATTGGAAACCTGCATGGCGCGCGCTCCGTGGCTGGCCGGAATGGCTATCGTCCGCTGTAACGCTCGTAAAGCCCCGGCGGATGCGGTGCTGCGCCTCCAGCCTGAGGGTGGAAAGCAACGCACTGTCGAAGAAATGGCGTTCGGCCTTTTTGCGCATTCAAACGCGGCCGTGATTGCGGTTATAGGGTGCCGGCAATCTCTACATGGAGGAGAATCCCCAAGAATGAAGATCACGGACTTGAAGTGTGCGGTGATCGCCAACAGCCCGGTGCTCCGCATCACCACCGATGAGGGCATTACCGGCTGGAGCCAGATCGAGACGCCCAAGCCCTACGTGAAGCCGCAAGTCCTTGATCTGAAAGACTGGATCGTGGGGCAGGATCCGCGCGACGTGGAGCGCGTGATGCGCCGTATCCGCGTGCGCGGCGGCTTCAAGCCGTTCGGCGCCGCCGTCTCGGCCATCGAGCATGCGCTGTGGGACATCGCCGGCAAGGCGCTCAACGCTCCGGTCTACCGCCTGCTCGGCGGCAAGGTGCGCGACAAGGTCCGGACCTACCGCACGCTCTACCAGGCGGAAGTGCCGGGCGGCGCCCCGCATACCCCCGAGGGCTACCGGAAGTGGGCGCAGTACGGCAAGTCGCTGCCGGGTGAGTTCCACCTGTTCAAGCTGCCGACCTCGTTCCACTCGTCGATGGTCCGCGACCACCCGAACTTCTTCTACGGCGAAGTTTCGGCGGATGCCCCCTATCCGTATCCGCACAAGGGCCTGAAGACCCAGGCGGGGACCGAGCACCTCGTGGCCTGCGTCACCGCGGCGAAGGAAGAGCTGGGCCCCGGCTATAACACCGCAGTCGATGCCGGCCCGGGCTACCTGCCGCACGATGCGCTGCGCTTCGCCAAGGCGGTCGAGCACCTCAACCTGATGTGGGTCGAGGACATGATCACCGGCGACTACTCGCCGTTCGTCAACCACGACGTCTACCGCGAGGTCACCCGGGCGACCACGACGCCGATCCATACCGGCGAGCAGATCTACCTGAGGCAGAACTACAAGCACCTGATCGAGAGCCACGCCGTGCATGTCGTGGGTCCGGACCCGTGCGACGTGGGCGGCCTCGCCGAGATCAAGTGGATTGCCGAGCACGCCGACCTGCACGGCATCGCCATTGCGCCGCACGGCACCGCCAACGGCATCTTCGGCCTCGCGGCGCTGATCCAGGTCTGCGCGGTGATGCCGGACAACCTGATCGCCTTCGAGTACCCGGCGCGCTTCGAGCCGTTCTGGTACGACATCACCGAAGGCTTCGACGGCATGCCGGTAAAGGGCGGGCTGATCGACGTGCCGGATCGCCCGGGCCTCGGCGTCAACCTGATCGCCAAGGAAGCCAAGAAGTACCTGTCGGACGGCGATTCCAGCTTCTTCGACTGAGGTCATCGCTGACTGAACAAGGACCGGGCTCCGTCGAAAGGCGGGGCCCGTTCTGCTTGACGGGGCCCGACACTTTCCGTCACGCTCCGTCGGATACGCGGCTCGGGAGAGGCCGCGACGAGGAGGATTTCCAACCATGGCATCGCCCGCCCACGCGGCGTCGACCCGCGTGCTAGACAAGCTGCGCACCCAGTTCACGTTCCAGATCTCGGTCGATACCGACAACCTGCCGCAGGCCTTCGTCGTCGCCGATGCCGCGCTCAAGGCAGGAATCACGCTGGTCGAGATGGGGACGCCGCTGCTCAAGACCGAGGGCGTGAAGCATGTCGTGCCGGCGTTCCGCAGCCGGTATCCGGATGCGCTGATCCTCGCGGACATGAAGAGCATGGACGGCGCCGGCTTCGAGGCGCGCAGCGTTTATGCCGGCGGGGGCAACATCATCGACTTCCTGGCGCTGGCGGGGGTCGCGAGCGCCCGGAACGTGGCCGCGGTGCGCGACGAGTTCCGCGCCGCCGACCCGTCGATCGCCCGCCTCGCCTTCGCCGACATCCTGGTGCCGCAGCAGGGGCCCGCGGAGGTCGCCGTCGACGTAGCGCAGCGGATGCGCGACGCCGGCATGGACGGGGTGGGGCTGCATCTGCAGCTCGATGCGCGGCGGGCCGACCCGGCACTGCACGCGTCGAGCTACCTTGCGGACGTGGCGCGGGCGGTGTTCGCGGCCGTGGGCGACAGCTGTTCGGTGCAGGTGGTCAGCGGGCTCACCACCGAGCAGGCGAAGGGGTTGGCGCGCGACGGGCTACGGGCCTTCGTGATCAGCGGCAATTTCGGCTCGAGCGACCCGACGGCCCGCTACACGGCGCCGGGAGACGAGCAGACGCGGCTTGTCACCGAGTTCATCGCCCAGGTTTCGGCGGCCTGACGTCGGCATTCCCGACCCTCCAGACGGGAGTTTCTGAGCATGCCGCCCTAGCCGGCGGTGCAAGCGTGGCATGGTCGTCCAACTGCGAGGCGGCAAGGTAAAAAGCTCTTCCAAGTCATTGCCGGGGCCCGGGTGAAGAGGCACTTTCCGGGCCTGAAATGCTGGTGGCCACGGGGCTGCCGGACAGCGGAGAGCAACAATGAACATCATCAAATCCGTTCTCGCTATCGGCCTTGTCAGCCTCGGGCTCAGCGGCCCGGCGCTGGCGCAGACCGCCCTCGACGAAATCAAGTCCGCCGGCGCGCTGCGGGTCGGCACGGAAGGCACCTATGCGCCCTTCTCCTTCCACGACGCCTCGGGGGCGCTGGTCGGCTTCGACGTCGAGATCGCGCGCGAGATCGCCAAGCGCATCGGCGTCGAGGCGCAGTTCGTCGAGGGTCCGTGGGACGGGCTGATCGCCGGCATCGACGCCAACCGCTACGACGTGGTGGTCAACCAGGTCGGCATCACCGACGAGCGCAAGGCGAAGTACGACTTCTCCGAGCCCTACATCGCCTCGAAGGCGGCACTGGTGGTGAAGGGTGACAACACCGACATCACCTCGTTCGAGGACCTCAAGGGCAAGAAGGCGGCGCAGACCATCACCAGCAATTTCGGCAAGCTGGCGCAGGCCAACGGGGCCGAGATCGTGCCGACCGACGGCTTCGACCAGTCGATCGCACTGGTGCTGCAGGGCCGCGCCGACGCGACCATCAATGACAGCCTGTCGTTCTACGACTTCAAGAAGCAGAAGCCGGACGCCGACGTGAAGATCGCCGCGACGCAGCCCGACGCCGACTACTCGGGCGTGCTGCTCGCCAAGAACAAGCCGGAGCTGCTCGACGCGATCAACAAGGCGCTGACCGACCTCAAGGCCGACGGCACCTACGCCACCATCTCGCAGAAGTATTTCGGCGAAGACGTCTCGCAGTAGCCGGCAAAGCACCGCGCATGTATGGATCGGCCTCACGAAGGCCGATCCTTTAGTTTGGGGACGTGGATGCCGCCCTGGCTGAACCTGATGATGGAGTCGCTGCCGTCCCTGCTGTGGGCGTGCGTGCTGTTCACCGTGCCGCTGACACTGTTGAGCTTCGCCTTCGGGCTGACGGTGGGGTTCGCGGCAGCGCTGGTGCGCATCTTCGCCCCATGGCCGTTCGCGGCGGTGGTACGGTTCTACGTCTGGATCATCCGCGGCACGCCGCTGCTGGTGCAGCTGTTCCTCATCTTCTACGGCCTGCCCAGTGCCGGCATCGTGCTCGACGCCTTTCCGGCGGCGCTGATCGGCTTCACCCTCAATGTCGGCGCGTACACGTCGGAGATCGTCCGCGCCACCCTGGGCTCGGTGCCGAAGGGGCAGTGGGAGGCTTCGTATTCGATCGGCATGACCTGGAGCCAGGCGATGCGGCGGATCATCCTGCCGCGGGCGGGGAGGGTGGCGGTGCCGCCGCTCTCCAACACCTTCATCTCCCTGGTCAAGGATACGTCGCTGGCGGCGGCGATCACGGTGCCGGAGCTGTTCCGGGCCGGGCAACGCATCGTCGCGACCAGCTACGAGCCGCTGGTGCTCTATGTCGAGGTGGCGATCATCTACCTGGTGGTGAGTTCGGTGCTGTCGGCGCTGCAGGGGCGGCTCGAGAAGCGGCTGTCCCGCTATGGCGGGTTCATCGAGGCGGCGTCATGATCGCGCTCGAAGCCATCCACAAGCGCTTCGCCGACCTCGAGGTGCTGCGCGGCGTTTCGCTGGCCGTGCCGGAGCGGAGCGTCACCGCGCTGATCGGGCCGTCGGGCAGCGGCAAGAGCACGCTGCTGCGCTGCGTCAACCTGCTGGAGCTGCCGCAATCGGGGCGCGTCGCCATCGGCGATGCGGACGTGGTCTTCGCCGAGGGGAGGTTCCCGTCCAAGGCGGCGGTCCTGGCGATGCGGCGGAAGACCGGCATGGTGTTCCAGAATTTCCAGCTGTTTCCCCACCTCACGGTGCTGGAGAACGTCATGGAGGGGCTGGTGACGGTGCTCCGCTGGCCGCGAGACAAGGCGCGGGCGCGGGCGCACGAGCTGCTCGACAAGGTCGGCATGTCGATGAAGGCCGATGCCTGGCCGGCCAACCTGTCGGGCGGGCAGCAGCAGCGCGTCGCGATCGCGCGGGCACTGGCGCCGTCGCCGCAGGTGCTGCTCTGCGACGAGCCGACATCGGCGCTCGATCCCGAGCTGGCGGCGGAGGTGGTGGAGGTGCTGGCGCAGCTCGCCCGCGAGGGCACGACGATGCTGATGGCCACGCACGACCTGCGGCTTGCCTCGACCATCGCGGCCCAGGTGGTGTTCCTCGACCACGGGGAAGTGGTGGAAGCAGGGGCCGCGGACGACGTGTTCCAGGCCCCGCGGCGGGAACGCACCAGGCAGTTCGTCGCGAGCCTGATGCACTAATCCGCAGGATCAAAAGTGGTCGCTGGATCGTTTCTTCCCAACAAGGAGGATCGCCATGAACACCGCCAACCTGCAACTCGAGGGCCTGTACCTCTCGGTCGCCGCACTCACCGACCTGCTGGTGCGCAAGGGCGTGATCTCGCGCGAGGACGTCGATGGGGCGCTGCGCAGCGCCGAGCAGACCGCGCTCACCGACTACCGCGCCGAGGACCTGCGTCCGGCACATCGCGAGGCGGTGGCGTTTCCCTCGCGCTTCCTGCAACTCGCCAACAACTCGGCTGGCGGCGGCGCCACGCCGGGCTTCGGCGAACTGGCCCGGCTCGTTGCGCAGCTGAAGGACGAGGAGCCGCTGCCGCAGCGGGCGGTGGGTGACGAAGACCCGGATTACAGTCCGATGTACGGCTTCCGCGGCGATCAGCGGCAACCAGGTTCGCGCAAGCGGGAGCCGGACCTGCCGGGGGCCGAAGGCATAGCTTCGGCCCGTGCCGACGAGGACACCTACGACTGACGCAGCGCCGATCCGAAGCAGCAAAGGTGAGCTGAGCCATGGCCAGGAACGTCCCGAACCCCGGCGATACGATCGTTCCGGGCGCCCGCGCCGAGCGCCGCCGCATGTTCATCGGCGACAGCGAGGGGATCGTGATCTACGCCGTTGCCGTGATCGCAGTGGCCGCGGCGATACTGCTCGTCACCGCCTTCGCCTGAACCGGCCGCGCCACCGGCAGCGGTGACGCGTTTGGTCACGGCGGGAACTAAATCCACATAGCTACGATTACCCCACCGGCGACACGTTTCCCGGTGGTCGCGCTACGTCCGGAGCGCTGGACTGGTGCAGGTCTTTTCTCCGCGAGCCGACCAGATCGTGCGGTTCGCCCTCATCGGCCTGCTGGCCCTGGTTCTGTTCGGCTCCATCGGGTGGTGGACTTTTGAACGGTCGTCGTATCGCACGGGGGAAGGTGTTGCACTCGACCAGCCGGTACCGTTCTCGCATCTGCATCATGTGGGCGAAGTCGGCCTCGCATGCCGGTATTGCCACGGCGGCGTCGAGACCGCGGCGTTCGCGGGGCTACCCGCGACCGAAGTGTGCATGACCTGCCACTCGCAAATCCTCAAGGACGCGCCGCTGCTCGCGCCGGTGCGGCAGAGCCTGGCGAGCGGCACGCCGCTGGTCTGGCAGCGCGTGCACCAGCTGCCGGACTACGTCTACTTCAACCATTCGGTGCACGTGACCAACGGAGTGGGCTGCGTGACCTGCCACGGGCGGGTCGACGAGATGCCGCTGGTGTCGAAGCAGGCGCCGCTCACCATGGAGTGGTGTCTCGGCTGCCACCGTGATCCGGGCCCGAACCTGCGGCCGGAGAGCGAGGAGTTCTCGATGGACTGGGCACCGACGGGCGACCGCAAGCAGCTGGCCGCCGAGCTCATGGCGCACTACGACATCCACCCCGACCGGCTGACGGATTGCTATGTCTGCCACCGGTGAGCTTCGCGCCCAGTTCGCCCACGATACGCCGGCGACGTTCTGGCGGAGCCTCGAGGAGCGGGCGCGGACGCCGGCGTTCCGGACGGCGCTGGCGCGGGAGTTCCCCGAGATATCGGCGCGGTTCGGCGGGGCGACCGACCGGCGGACGGCGCTGAAGCTGCTGGGCGCATCGCTGCTGATGGCAGGGCTGGCGGGCTGCAAGGCGCCCGAGGGCATCGCGCCCTATGTGGTGGCGCCCGAGGACATGGTGCCGGGCCGGCCGCGCTACTACGCCACGACGCTGCCGATCGACGGCTACGGGTTCGGGGTGCTGGCGGAGAGCCACGAGGGACGGCCGACCAAGATCGAGGGCAACCCGCGGCATCCGGCATCGCTCGGGGGCACCGACCCGCAACTGCAGGCGAGCGTCTGGTCGCTCTACGACCCGACGCGGTCGCGCGTCGTGCTGCAGGGAAGCGAGCCCAAGGCGTGGTCGGAGTTCGCGGCCGTGATGGCCGCGTTACGTGCCGCCATGCAGCGCTCGGCGGGTCGCGGCGTGGCGCTGGTAATCGGGGCGGAGACGTCGCCGACGCTGGCGCGGCAGATCGCGGCGCTGCGGCAGGACTTTCCCGCCCTGCGGGTGTTCAGGCACGCACCGACCGCGCCGGCAGTGGGCTCGGTGCGAGCGGTGCACCGTCTCGAGGCGGCCGACGTCATCCTGTCGCTGGGCGCGGACTTCATCGGCGCGGGGCCGGCCAAACTGGCCGACGCAAGGGCCTTCGTCGAGGGGCGGCGGGTCCGCGATGACAGCCGGCGGATGAGCCGGCTCTACGTGCTGGAGGTGGCGCCGAGCTTGACCGGCGCCGCAGCCGACCGGGCGCGGCATCTGACGCCACCGGCATTGGCGGACGCGGCACGGTCGATTGCCGCTGCGATCGACGGGGGAGCGGGCGACGCGGCGTACGCGACGATCGTCAGTGATCTCAAGGCGGCAGGTGCGCGAGCCCTGGTCATCGGTGATGCGCGCTGGGGTACCGAGGGCATCGCGGCCGCGATCAATGCCCGGCTCGGGGCGCCGATCAGCTACGTCGCCGACGCGCAGCTTGCCGGGAACGGCGATGTCTACGACCTGGTGGCGGCGCTCGAGGATGGCAGCGTCACGACGCTGCTGACGCTCGGGGTCGACCTCGTGCACACGTGCCCCGGCGACATCGAGATCGCCGCGGGCCTTAAGCGGTTGCAGTTGTTCTGCCACCTCGGGCGGCATATCGACGCCACGGCCCGACTGGCGCATTGGCACGTGCCGCAATCGCATCCGCTCGAGAGCTGGAGCGACCTGCGGGCGTTCGACGGTACGGCGTCGATCGTGCAGCCGCTGATCTCGCCGCTCTACGACTCGCACACCGCCCATGAGGTGCTGGCGCTACTCGGCGGAGAGTTCAACGCCGAGCCGCAGGCCCTGGTCCGCGCCACGTGGGCGAGCCTTGCCGATGCGGCCTGGATGGAAGCGCTCCGGGCCGGAGTCATTGCCGGCTCTGCAGCGGCGCCGGTCACGGCGCCGACTGCCGGCGTCTCTGTGGTGAAGGCGGCCAGCGCGCCGTATCTCGTGCTCAGGCCGGACCCGTATCTCGGGGACGGAAGCGAGGCGACGAACCTCGTGCTGCAGGAGTTGCCGCGGCCGTTGACCAAGCAGGTCTGGGGCAACGCGGCGGAGATTTCGCCCGCCATGGCGGCGCGGCTCGGCGTCGGGTCGGGCGACGAACTGCTGGTGCGCCGGGGAGTTCGTTCGGTGCTGCTGCCGGCCTTCGTGCTGCCGGGCATGCCGGACGCTACGGTGGCGATTTCGCTCGGCCATGGGCGGCTCGCCGGGGACGACGCCGACGTGAGCGGCGCCAATGCCTTCGTGCTGGCGGGGCGCACCGACGCTCCCGTGACGTTAGAGCCGACGGGACGGCATGTCGGTATCGTCACCACGCAGGAGCACCACGCGATGGAAGGGCGCGACATCGTGCGGGAGGTGGCGCTGGCGGAGTATCCGCCGAGCTACCACGACGCGCCGGGGCCATCGCTGTTTCCCGACTGGGAGAACCCCGAGGAAGCCTGGGGGATGAGCATCGACCTCTCGGCCTGCATCGGCTGCATGGCCTGTGTCGCGGCCTGCCAGATCGAGAACAATTCGCCAGTGGTGGGCGCCGAGGAGGTGGCGCGCGGTCACGACATGCACTGGCTACGCGTCGACCGCTATTTCGGCGGCGAGCCGGACGAGCCGAAGACGCTGTTCCAGCCGGTGCCGTGCATGCACTGCGAACAGGCGCCCTGCGAGGTGGTGTGCCCGGTGAACGCCACGGTGCACACGCATGACGGGCTCAACGCGCAGGTCTACAACCGCTGCGTCGGCACCCGCTACTGCTCGCAGAACTGCCCCTACAAGGTGCGGCGGTTCAACTTCTTCGACTACCAGGCGGAGGTCACCGACGACTCGCCGCTGTCGCTGCTGATGAACCCCGACGTCACCGTGCGGGAGCGCGGGGTGATGGAGAAGTGCACCTATTGCGTGCAGCGCATCGCCGAGGCGCGGATCGATGCCGACGTGGCGGGCACCGGCCCGGTCGCCGATGG
>JBQCFF010000261.1:0-5103 GCA_051959485.1 Devosia sp.
GCGCTGGGTGGTGCTCTGCGACACCAATGGCGGCACCATGCCGGCCGAGGTGGACGAGATCGTGCGGCAGGTGCGGCGGGTGGCGCCGGGCGACCGGCTCGGTATCCACGCGCATGACGACACCGGCCAGGCCGTGGCCAATACGCTGGCGGCCGTGCTGGCCGGGGTGCGCCAGGTCCAGGGCACGCTCAACGGCATCGGCGAGCGCTGCGGCAATGCCAACCTGGTGACGCTGATCCCGACGCTGATGCTGAAGCCCGGCTTCGCCGAGCGGTTCGAACTCGGCCTCTCCGACGAGCAGCTGGGCGGCCTCACCAAGGTGGCGCGGGCCTTCGACGAACTGCTGAACCGCGCCCCGTCGCGGCAGGCGCCCTATGTCGGCACGGCGGCGTTCGCGACCAAGGCCGGCATCCACGCCTCGGCGCTGGCGAAGGACTTCTCGACCTACGAGCACGTGCCGCCCGAAATCGTCGGCAACGAGCGCAACATCATGGTGTCGCAGCAGGCCGGCCGGTCCAACCTGCTCGTGGCGCTCGCCCGCCACGGCATCCAGCTCGGCAAGGACGACCCGCGCATCGACCGGCTGCTGCGCGAGGTGAAGGTGCGCGAGGCGGCCGGCTACTCCTATGACGGCGCCGATGCGAGCTTCGTCGTGCTGGCGCACGAGATGCTCGGCACGCTGCCGACCTTCTTCGACGTGGAGAGTTACCGCACCAGCGTCGAGCGGCGACACAACGCGCGCGGCGAGCAGATCACCGTCACCGAGGCGATAGTGAAGATGACCATCGGCGACCAGCGGGTCCTCTCGGTCGCGGAGGGCAACGGCCCGGTCAACGCCCTCGACCTCGCCATGCGCAAGGACCTCGGCGTCTATTCGGAGCGCATCGCCGATCTCGAACTGGTCGACTTCAAGGTGCGTATCCTCGACGGCGGCACGGGCGCGGTCACCCGTGTACTGATCGAGAGCCGCGACGGTACCGGTGAGCGCTGGTACACGATCGGCGTTTCGGCCAACATCATCGACGCCTCATTTGAGGCGCTTTACGAGTCGATTACCTATAAGTTGATGAAAACCGAGGCAGCCTGAAAGCGTGACACAGGACTGAGCATGCTTCGGAAGCGGAGGCGTGCCTGAGCCGGACTGTCGATCGCGGAGCCTTGCTGCTGACCCTCGGCGCCACCGGGGCGACCCTGCTCGTCGCTGCGATCCTGCTCGGCGGCCCCGTGCTTTCGGCCTGCACAAGCGATAGCCGCGGCGCGGTGGCGTGCCTGCGCGATCTGGTCGGCGACAAGTTCCGTTTCGGCCGGCAGCCCGCAGCCGCCCCCGAGGCGCTCCCGACGCAGCCGGTCGTCGCCGATGCGACGCCGACGGAACCCGTGGCTCCGGTTCCGGTGCCTGAGACGCGGCCCGCGGAGCCGGCCCGGCCGGCCGAGCCCCGGACGGTGGAGCAACCTGCGGTGGCCGCGCCGGCACCGGCGGAGCCACTGGTGGCAGTCATTCCCGCCGTGCCGCCGGCAGCGCCACCACCGGCCGCCGAGCCGCAGCCCGAGCAGGCCGAAGCGCTCACACCGATCGCGGCGCCAGGGCCACAGGTCTCCGAAACGCCCGTCGAGGCCGCCACGCCGTCGGCGGAGCCCGAGCTGCAGGTGACCGAGACGCCCGTCGAGGTCGCCACGCCGCCCGATACCATCGCGCTCGCGGCGGTGATGGCCGATGCAGCGGACACGGCTACGGCGCTTTCAGTAGCACCGTCCTTCGTGCCGCCAGCACCGCCGATCGAACTCGACGGCGTGCCGCCCGACCTGCAGGCGGCAGTGCCCGCTCCGGAAGCCCAGCCAGTTCCGAAGCCGGCTCCGGCGCTCACGCTCTCCGTCACTCCGGCGGTGCCCGCGCCGCCGCTGCCGACCGAAACGGCCGTTGCGGCGGAGTCGGAACCGACGCCAGCTTTTGTCCTGCCGGTCACGCCAGCTGTGCCCGCGCCGCCGCCGGCACCGCTGCCGACCGAAGCCGTCGTCGCGGCAGAGCCGGAGCCGGCTCCGGCCCTCGTCGTGCCGGTCACGCCGGCTGTGCCAGCATTGCCACCGCGGGACCCGAGGGTTGCCGCGCTTTCCGAGCCGCAGTCCGCGTCCCCGGAGCTGCCGCCGGCGCCGCCACCGGTCTCCGCCCCTCCCGACCTCGCCGTTGCGGCCACCGACCCCGTCGTGCCGGCGGTCGACCCGCCGGCCGCGGCGCCGGTGCTGGCCCCCAGCATCGACGCGGTCGAGATCGACGGGGCCGGCAACTTCATCGCCGGCAACGGCCCGGCCGGCGCCATGATGCGCCTCTATGTCGACGGTATCCCGGCCGGCGTCAGTTCGGTGGAAGGCGGCCGCTGGCTGGTGGAGGGGACCGACCTCCTCGATGGCGCGCACCAGACCCTGAGGGTCGAGGCGCTCGACCCGATGACCGGCAAGGTGCTGGGCGAGGCAAGCGTCGACTTCCAGCGCCCGCCGGAGCCAGCGGTCGTGCCGGATGAAGCAGCGCCGCTGGAACCGGCGATGCCCGATGAGGTCAGCCAGGTGCCGCCCGTCGTTCCCGACGCCGACTTGCCGGCACCGGCCGCCGAGCTGCCGGAGCCGCCCATCGTCGAGACACCCGTGCCGCCGATCATCCCGGCGGTTCCGTTCCGCGAAAGCCCCTCGGTCACCACGCTGAAGCCGTCTGGCGGCGCCAGCATCACGACGCTGCCCAGGGGCAAGCCGTCGGACGAAGCCGTGGTCACCCTCGGCGCCCGACCCGGTACCCCGGCTGTCCAGGCCGAGTTCACGCTGCCGACCCGCAAGGCAGCGGCCGACGTCATGGTCCTGCATGCCGTGCCGATCGGCGACCCGGATGCCGGCCGCTTCGTCTCCGGCAAGGCCATCATCCGCCGGGGCGACACGCTGTGGGACATCGCCCACCGCTATTACGGGCGCGGCGTCCACTTCCGCACCATCTTTCGCGCCAACCGGGAGCTGATAGCGCGACCGGGCCGGATCTACCCGGGCCAGGTGCTCGAGCTGCCGCTGGTGTATGACGACTGAGGGAAACGCCAGGCGTCGACTGGCAGCCTTCTCGCCTTGCGGGAGAAGGCGATGTTGCTGGACCAGTGGTGCAAGCGCTCGGAAAGAGGGAGGCAAACCCCCTCTCCTTAGTTCCGCTAGGGCGCGATGCGCCCAAGCTCCACTATCCTCCCCCACCAGTGGGGAGGATACGCTGTCTTGTGAACACTGGCTGAAGCCGGCCGCGGCGTGTGCACCATCGCCTCCTCCCCCTCGGCGGGGGAGGATAGCGGCGCTAGGCGCGGCAGCGCCGTAGCAGAGCTGAGGAGAGGGGGCCTGCGATCTTCTCCGCGTCATCTCGATCCTCCCCGCGCCTCCCCGTCCGGGCAGGTGCTTTTGCCTTGCCTTCGCCACCCCCTTCTTCTATCGGTGCTTGACGATGAACCCGCTGCTCGACGATGACATCGCCAACCTGATGCGGGCGCTCGGACACCCGGTGCGGCTCTCGATCCTGCGCATCCTGGCGCAGCGCGACAGTGATTGCTGCTGCACCGACGTCACGCAGATGCTGCCGCTGGCCCAATCCACCGTCAGTCAGCACATCAAGGTGCTGCTGGACGCCGGCCTGGTCGAGCGGCACGCCAAGGGCACGCGCAACTGCTACAAGCTGCGCACCGACCGGCTGGCCGCCTTCGGCTCGGCCTGTTCGGGCCTGTTCGCCGGTCTCACCACCGAACCTGCCCCCATCAAAGAGCTGGTCTGATGGCTTCTCAAGGCGAGGCTCCGAAGCGTCCCACCGTCGACGCCGCGGAAGCCAATCTCGGGCGTACTGTCGCCAACCTGTGGCAGTACATGTGGCCCGCCGGCCGCCCGGACCTGAAGTTCCGCGTGCTCCTCGCCGTGGGAGCGCTGCTGGTCAGCAAGGTGGCGACCACGCTGGTGCCCTTTGCCTACAAGGGCGTGATCGACACGCTCGACGGCGGCACGCCGGACAACGCCCTGGTGATGGGCATCGCCGTTCCGCTGGTGCTGGTGATCGCCTACGGGCTCGGCAACGTCATCGATGCCGGCTTCCAGCAGCTGCGCGACGTGCTCTTCGCCTCGGTCGGCCAGCACGCCGTGCGCAAGCTGGCGCTGCAGACCTTCGAGCATTTGCACCGGCTGTCGCTGCGCTTCCACCTGCAGCGCCGCACCGGCGGGCTCAGCCGCGTGATCGAGCGCGGCACCAAGGGCATCGAGACCATCGTGCGCTTCACGATGCTCAACACCGCCCCGACCTTCGTCGAGTTCGCCATCGCGGCGGTGATCTTCATCGTCTTCTTCGGCATCACCTATCTCGGCGTGCTGGTGGTGACGGTGTGGCTCTACATGTGGTTCACCATCGCGGCCTCGAACTGGCGCATCTCCATCCGCCGCGACATGAACGAGAGCGACACCGACGCCAACGGCAAGGCGGTCGACAGCCTGCTCAACTTCGAGACGGTGAAGTACTTCGCCAACGAGAAGATGGAAGCCGCCCGCTTCGACAAGTCGATGGAGCGCTATGAGCGCAGCGCCATCCGCATCTGGAGCTCGCTGGGCTTCCTGAACTTCGGCCAGGCGGTGATCTTCTACGCCGGCACCGTGGTGATCCTGGCGATGGCGGCGCTCGGGGTGATGAACCGGCAACTGACGCTGGGCGACTTCGTGCTGCTCAACACCTTCCTGATGCAGATCTACCGGCCGCTCAACTTCATCGGCTTCGTCTACCGCGAAATCCGGCAGGGCCTGACCGACATCGAGGAGATGTTCAAGCTGCTCGACCGGGAGCCCGAGGTGCAGGACAAGCCGGACGCCCGGCCGCTGCACGTCACCGGCCCAGTGATCCGCTTCGAGGACGTGCACTTCCACTACGATCCCGACCGGCCGATCCTCAAGGGCGTCAGCTTCGAGGTGCCGGCTGGCAAGACCATCGCCGTCGTCGGGCCATCGGGCGCCGGCAAGTCGACCATCTCGCGGCTGCTCTACCGCTTCTACGACGTGATCGAGGGCCGGGTGACGATCGACGGGCAGGACCTGCGCGACGTGACGCAGGCGAGCCTG
>JBQCFF010000262.1:0-10123 GCA_051959485.1 Devosia sp.
GTCTCGGCCCAGATCCTGATGAGCGGCGTGGGTGCGATCACCGAATCCGACGTGACGCTGGCCTCGGCCTCGAACGCCATCATCATCGGCTTCAACGTCCGCGCCAACAAGCAGGCGAACGACCTGGCGACCCGCGACGGCATCGAGATCCGCTACTACAACATCATCTACGACCTCGTGGATGACGTGAAGGCGGCGATGTCGGGCCTGCTGAAGCCGGAGCGCCGCGAGACCTTCATCGGCTACGCCGAGATCCTCGAGGTGTTCAACATCACCAAGGTCGGCAAGGTCGCCGGCTGCCGTGTGACCGAGGGCCTCGTCGAGCGTGGGGCGGGCGTCCGCCTGCTGCGCGACAACGTGGTCATCCACGAGGGCAAGCTGAAGACGCTCAAGCGCTTCAAGGACGAGGTCAAGGAAGTGCCCGTCGGCCAGGAATGCGGCATGGCCTTCGAGAACTACGAGGACATCCGCGCCGGCGACGTCATCGAATGCTTCCGCGTCGAGCAGGTGACCCGCACGCTGTAAGGTCGCGAAAAAGCTTCAAGATGCCCGGGTCTCGGCCCGGGCATTTTCTTTTGTGGCCCTCAGGCGCCGGCCTTGATCTTCTCGCGCGCCGCCGACGCCAGGAACGCCGATCGGGTCACCCCGCGGCGAGCCGCTGCTTCATCGATATCCGCCAGCAGGCCCGCATCGAGCGAGATGTTGGCGCGCGCCAGTTTCCCGGTTTCGAGCAGGAGGGGAATATGGGCGACCACGCCGCCCTTGCCGGGGCCGAACTCACCCGCCTTGAGCAGCTCCGCATAGGAGCGCGGGGGCGGCAGCTTGCCGCCGGAGGCCAGCACGTCCGCCGCCCATTCGGACAGGGCGTCGGTTGCGTTGTCGATCACTTCGTCCTCGCTCTCGCCCATGGCGACGCAGCCGGGAGCATCGGGAAAATAGGCCCCAAGACTCCCGTCGGCTTCATCGATGATCGCCAGATAGCGTGCCATGATCGTCTCCTTCACAATACTACTTCGACCAGCCGGCGGCCCTGGCGATGGATTGCGCCACCCCGGGAGTCACCGTGCGGTGCCGCGGCACGATGATCGGCGGGTGACCCTGCTTGCGGAACTTCGCATGTTTCGTTCCGCCGACATTCTCCCAGCCGTCCTTTTCCAGACGCGCCATGATCCTGGCCGTGTTGGTTTCATGCTGCATGCGACAGGTTCCGCCGATGCGCAAATATATGCACATCGGGGCCGAGCGTCCAGTGCCGAGGCAGAACGCCTGAACATCCGTTCATCCACCGTTCATCATCACGGCACCATCTGCAGCGAACTACGGCAGGCGTCCGGAAAACCGTTGGGATTCAGCGCCGTGATTCACGTGAAACCGCCACAATCCGTTTCACGTGAATCGTTCTGCCGGCCGGTCCACCCGGCTTGATCGGCACCATTCCGCCCCCATATCGTCAGGATGCAATCTGCAGCCCGGGCCAGCCGCCCGGGCGTTTGTTTCAGGGGTGGCCGATGGCGCGTGGACCGATGGGCGGGGGAGGGATGGGGCGCGGGCTGAACGGCCCCGACATCCCCGATGCCCTGCCCTTCGACAAGGGCGAGCGGCTGAAGACCTTCCGCCACCTCGGCCGGCTGTTCGCGCAGATGTGGCGGACGAGCCCGTGGCTGATGGGGCTCAGCATCGGGCTGCGCCTCGTCGTCGCCGTCCAGCCGCCGCTGGTGCTGCTCTTCACCAAGCTGATCATCGACGAGGTGGTCAAGCAGACCGGGCTCGGCTCGCCGGGGCCCGAGCTCGCCGACTGGCTCGAGTCCGGGCGGCTCAATTTCCTGCTGCTGCTGCTCGCCGGCGAGTTCGTGCTGGTCTTCGCCCGCGACATCTTCAACCGCGCCGTCAGCCTGGTCGACGGCATCCTCGGCGAGAGCCACTCCAATGCCATGAGCCTCGAACTCATGCAGCATGCGGTAAAACTCGACCTCAAGCATTTCGAGCAGTCCGAGTACCAGGACCGGCTGGAGCGCGCCCGGCGCCAGGCGGCCTCGCGCTCGACGGTGATCTCGCAGCTCTTCGGCCAGGGCCAGGCAGTGATCACCGCCGTGGCGCTGGCGGCCGGCCTCTTCATCTACGCCCCGCTGCTGATCGCGCTGTTGGCGGTGAGCTTCATTCCCGCCGTCTGGGGCGAGTTCCGCTTCAACCGGCTGGCCTACTGGATCTCGCACAACCGCTCGCCCGAGCGGCGGCAGCTCGAATACCTGCGCCAGATCGGCGCCAGCGCTGAGAGCGCCAAGGAGGTGAAGCTGTTCGGGCTGGGGGATTTCCTCTCCGGCCGGTTCGCGACCCTCAGCCGGCAGATCCTCGACGAGAACACCGCGCTGAGCCTGAAGCGCGCCCTGCAGACCGGCGCCCTCGCCGCGATCTCCACCGTCGCCTACTACGCCGCCTACGCCTACATCGTCTGGCGCACCCTGCATGGCGACTTCACCATCGGCGACCTCGTCTTCCTCGCCACCTCGTTCAACCAGCTCAACGGCTACATCCAGCAGATCCTGATCGGCTTCACCCAGATCGCCGGGCAAAGCCTCTACCTCGACGACCTGTTCAGCTTCTTCGAGATCGAGCCGACCATCCTCGATCCCGCGCAGCCCCGGCCCTTCCCGGCGCCGCTCCGGCAGGGCATCGTGTTCGAGAATGTCGGCTTCCGCTATCCCGGCTCGGAGCGCTGGGCGGTGCGTGGCCTCAACTTCACTGTCCCGGCCGGCGAAACCCTGGCGCTGGTGGGCGAGAACGGCGCCGGCAAGACCACCATCGTCAAGCTGATGACCCGGCTCTACGACCCCGACGAGGGCCGCATCCTGGTCGACGGGGTCGACCTCAAGGCCTTCGCCACGGCTGACATAAGGCGGCATGTCGGCGCCATCTTCCAGGATTTCCTGCGCTACTCGTTCACCGCCGCCGACAATATCGGGGTCGGGCGGATCGAGGCGCTGGCCGACCGGCCGCGCATCGAGGCGGCGGCCGAGCAGAGCCTCGCCGGCCCGGTGATCCGCAAGCTGCCCGAAGGCTACGACCAGATGCTCGGCCGCACCTTCCTCAAGGGGCAGGACCTGTCAGGCGGCGAGTGGCAGAAGCTGGCGATTGCCCGCGCCTACATGCGCGACGCCGAGATCATCATCCTCGACGAGCCCACCGCGGCGCTCGACGCGCGCGCCGAAGCCGAGGTGTTCCAGCGCTTCAAGACGCTGGCCGAGGGCACGACGGCGGTGCTGATCTCGCACCGCTTCTCCACCGTCCGCATGGCCGACCGCATCGTCGTCCTCGCCGATGGCGGCGTGATCGAGGCCGGCACCCACGCCGAGCTGATGGCCCTCAGCGGCCGCTACGCCGAACTCTTCGAACTCCAGGCGGCGGGCTACCGGTAGGGCTTGCCGGAACACCGACGTCGCCGTGATCCTCCACCGCGAAGCGGGGGAGGGGGACCGCCGAAGGCGGTGGAGGGGGCGGCACAGCTACAACCTGCAGACAAACGCCGTCTATCAGATCGCCGAGTCCGGACCGCCCCCTCCACCACCCTGCCGGGTGGTCCCCCTCCCCCGTGGCTTCGCCACAGGGGAGGATCAAGGCCGCCTCAGCGACTTGACAATACGAGCCACCGAGGTCGCCGTGATCCTCCACCGCGAAGCGGGGGAGGGGGACCGCCGAAGGCGGTGGAGGGGGCGGCACAGGTACAACCTGAAGACAAACGCCGTCAGACCAGCCGCGGCGTCCCGACCGCCCCCTCCACCACCCTGCCGGGTGGTCCCCTCCCCCGTGGCTCCGCCACAGGGGAGGAACACCGACGACCTCAGCGCCTCGCTTCGATCAGCTCACATATACCCGCGTTCCCACCGGCACGCGGCTGTAGAGGTCGATGATGTCCTGGTTCATCAGCCGGATGCAGCCGGAGGAGACCTGGGTGCCGATGGTGTAGGGCTCGATGGTGCCGTGCAGGCGGAAATGCGTGTCCTTGCCGTTGCGGTAGAGGTAGAGCGCGCGGGCGCCGAGCGGGTTGGTCGGGCCGCCCGGCAGCCCCGAGGCGTAGGGGCCGTAGCGCTCGGGCTGGGTCTTGATCATGTTGGCGGTGGGGGTCCAGCTCGGCCACGCGGCCTTGCGGGAAATCACCGCGTTGCCCTTGAACTGCAGCCCTTCCTCGCGGCCGACGCCGACGCCGTAGCGCATGGCGCGGCCGTTGGTCATCACCAGGTAGAGGTAGCGTTCGGCGGTGTTGACGACGATCGAGCCCGGCGCGTAGCCGGAGGGGAAATCCACCTCCTGCCGCCAGTATTGCTGCGGCACGCGGCGCAGGTCGACCGCCGCCACCGGGTAGGGCTCGTCACCCTTGGCGGCGTAGTAGGTGGCCCAGGGCTCATCGACCTGGATCACGGTTTGGCCCTCGGCGAGCAGGCGGTTGCTGCGCGTCGACGAACAGGCGCTGAGGGCGAGGGCGGAAACTCCGAGGAGGAAGAGGCGGCGGCTGGGCAAGGCTGGCTCACGCAAAACGAGGGAGTGGCAGGGCGAAAATGGCGCCGAAAAGCAGCCCTTTGTCGAGTGCGCCCACGCCACAGGATGACGGCGATACGAAGTGTGCCGATCACATTCTGGTTCCCGCCTCCTGACGCCTCCCGAGCGAGTCTCGCCGCACTGTGCTCTGCGCGCAACAGGTACCGGCGGCGGGCCACCCCCGCGGCACATGCGACGCCACGTTGACGGCAGGGCGCCGAGCGCCTAACTCGGGCAGATGAAGAGAGACACCCACAAGCCGGCGGGCCCCAGCCAGCGCATGCTGCGCGTCGGCGAACTCGTCCGCCACGCCCTGTCGGCGCTGTTCGCGCGCGGCGAGATCGAGGATCCGCTGCTCGAGGGCAAGGTCATCACCGTGCCCGAAGTGCGGATGACGCCCGACCTGAAGCTCGCCAATGTCTACGTGATGCCGCTGGGCGGCGAAGGCGCCGACGACGTCGTGGCCGCGCTCAACCGCCACCACCGCTTCATCCGCGGCCGGATCGCGCCGGAGCTCGACCTGAAATTCGCCCCCGACCTGCGCTTCTTCGTCGACGACACGTTCGACGAGTTCGGCCGCATCGACGCCATCCTGCGCTCGGACCGGGTGCAGCGCGACCTGGTGCGCGACGGCGACGACGACAAGGACACCGACTGAATGGCCGGCGAGAAGCGGGTCAAGCGGGACGTTTCCGGCTGGATCGTCCTCAACAAGCCCTATGACATGACCTCCACCCAGGCGGTGGGGAAGGTGCGCTGGCTGCTCGGCGCCAGGAAGGCCGGACATGCCGGCACGCTCGACCCGCTGGCGACCGGGCTGCTGCCGATCGCGCTCGGCGAGGCGACCAAGACCGTGCCGGTGGTGCAGGATGGCCGCAAGGTCTACCGCTTCACCATCCGGTGGGGCGAGGAGACCGCCACCGACGACGCCGAGGGCGAGGTGGTCGCACGCTCCGACGTGCGGCCCGACGAGGCGGCGATCCGCGATGCCTTGCCGGCCTTCACCGGCGAGATCATGCAGACCCCGCCCGCCTTCTCGGCCATCAAGATCGATGGCGAGCGCGCCTACGACCTGGCCCGGGCCGGCGAGAAGGTGGAACTCGAGCCCCGGCCGGTGTTCATTGAGGCGCTCACCCTGCTCGCCCATGACGGGGAACGCTCCGAGCTCGAGATGACCTGCGAGAAGGGCACCTACGTGCGGGCGCTGGCGCGCGACCTGGCGCGGGCGCTCGGCAGCCGCGGCCACGTCGCGGCGCTGCATCGGGCGCAGGTCGGCCCGTTCACCGATGCCATGGCGGTCGGCATCGATGATATTGAACGAAACGGCGACGCGGCGATTGTACCTGTCGCGGCCGGCCTGGCGGAGCTGCCCGAAATCCGGCTCACGGCCCAGCAGGCGCAGGTCCTGCGGCACGGCAACCCGGTGCTGCTGAGCGGTGCCGCTGCCCCGGTGCGGCTCGAAAGCGCCTGGGCCAGCGAGGCGGGGGCGCCTGTGGCGCTCGGCTATGTGGAGGCGGGGCACTTCCACCCGCAGCGGGTGCTGCTGGCCGGCAGCTGAAAACCTGCCGCCGCGGGGAACCAAAAGCCGCCCCGGACGTTGCCGAAGGCCTATACTTTGTCAGGGGCTGTGTGTTTGATGTGTGGCGGTTCACTTGTTAGCTGACGGAGCAGTGGCCGCCGAGCCCAGGAGCAGACCCCGAAATCGGGTGGCCCGCCCCATCGCCGTTTACCTGTTCGTGCTGGCGCTGGTCGCCCTGGTGCCGGCCTTCATCTTCTCGGCCATACTGCTGCAGCGCAACAACGAGGCGCAGGAGCGGGTGGTCGAGACGCTGATCACCGGGACCGCCCGCTCGGTGGTGCAGGCCGTCGACCGCGAGATCAATGCCAACACCACGACGCTCAAGGTGCTCTCCACCAACCCGGCGCTGATCGATGGCGACCTCGGCGAGTTCCACGACCAGGTGAGCCAGGCGCTGGCGGGCACGGGGTCCTCCATCTACGTGCTCGACCCCGACCTCAACGCCGTCATGACCACCCGCCAGCCCTATGTGGGCGGGCCTCTCGTCCGCTCGGCGGACCCGGAAACCAGCCAGCGGGCGCTGAACTCCGACAAGGTGCTGGTATCGAACCTGGTGCGTGGCACCTTCTCGAACGACTTCGTGGTCAACGTGCTGCTGCGAGTGCCGGGCACGCCGCTGGGCGATGTGGTGCTCGGCTTCAGCCGGGCCGCGACCCAACTCGCGCCGGTGCTGCTCAGCAACCGGCTCCCCGATGGCTGGAACGTGGCGCTGCTCGACGGCACCGGCCGGATCATCGCCGCTTCGCCCGGCGCGGGGCAGGTCGGCGATGCCTTTCCGCTGACCAATGTCGCCGACATGAGTTCGACCACCGAGTGGCGCAACGTCGACCTCGGCGGCGAGCATGCGCTGTTCATCGCGCAGCGCTCGCTGCTGTCGGAATGGACGGTGGTGGCCTGGGCGCCGCGCGACGTCGTCGCCCGCCCGCTGGCCGACGCCTTCTGGTCGCTGCTGGCCGGCGGCGTGCTGCTCGCGGCGCTGGTGGTGCTGGTGGTCTACTGGGTGAGCCTGCAGATCGGCCGCTCGGTGCACGGGCTCGAGGCCGACGCGAAACGGCTCGGCGCCGGGCAGCCGGTCGAGGCGCGCAGCTTCCCCATCGCCGAAATCGAGACGGTGTCGACGGCGCTCGGCGACGCTTCGCGGCGCCGGCAGGCCGCCGAAGCCGAGGTGCGCTTCCTGATGCGCGAACTGGCGCACCGCTCGAAGAACCAGATGACGGTGATCGCCGCCATGGCCAAGCAGACCGCCCGCGGCGCCGACTCGGTGCCGGACTTCGTCTCGAGCTTCGAGAAGCGCATCTTCGGGCTTGCCCGCTCCACCGACCTGCTGCTCGCCCATGGCGTCGCCGGCGTCGATCTCAAGGAGTTGATGGTCAGCCAGATCGATCCGTTCTGCCCGGTGGACGGGGACCGGGTGGCCGTCGACGGACCCACCATGCGGCTCAACGCGCAGGCCGCGCAGATCCTCGGTATGGCGGCGCACGAACTGGCGACCAACGCGGTGAAGTACGGCGCCTTCGCCAAGGAGGGCGGCCGGCTGAACGTGACCTGGCAGCGGCACGGCGACGCGATCGCCTTCACCTGGCGCGAGATCGGGGCGGTGCCGGGCTCGGCGGCGCCGCGCCGCGGCTTCGGCACCACGGTGCTCGAGAACATGGTCGGCCGCTCGCTCGGGGCCGAGGTGCAGCGCGAGTCGCACCCCGACGGCATCGAGTGGCGCTTCTCCATCCCCGTCGCCTCGCTCGACCCGGCCTACATGTCCAACGGCAAGTCCGCCGACGCGGCGGCCGACAAATAGCTGGCAATCGGCTGGCTGATCCACTATATCCCGCCGCAAGTCCGGCGTGGGGCAACCTTCGCCGGCTTTGGTCATGGCTCCGCCTGGACGACATCCCGGGCGACAGCGTCCCGATGATCCTCTTGTTGAAAGGACCAAGCCGATGTCGATTACTGCCGAGCGCAAGACCGCGCTCATTTCCGAGTATGCCACCAAGAAGGGCGACACCGGTTCGCCCGAGGTGCAGGTCGCGATCCTGTCGGAACGCATCACCAACCTCACCGAGCACTTCAAGTCCCACGGCAAGGATCACCATTCCCGCCGCGGCCTGCTGAAGCTGGTGCAGACCCGCCGCAGCCTGCTCGACTACGTCAAGCGTATCGACGAGCCGCGCTACAAGGCGCTGATCGAGCGCCTGGGCATCCGTCGCTAAGCGACGCCGGCCCGACAACGAACCGGGTTGCGGGGTACGCCTCGCAACCCGCAACGCCCGCGGAACCGGGCGACAACGCGTAGGCTGATGCAGTCCACGCGGAGCATGGCGAGATCATCGGCCGCTCACGGCGCCGGACGGCGTCCCTTCAGAGGAAATGAGCGGCTCATCGTCTTGTCCATGTTCCGCCCCGCCTGACGACTGAGGCGGGCACCAGCCGCGGAAACCGTGCCGATTTTGGGCCGGCGGGCACATGGGGTGCACCGCGCGGCTGGCACACAGGATGAGTTCACGGGGCCTTACGCTCCCCGCGTTCCCGCTCCTCCGGCAGAATGGAAAGACGAGGCAACATGCCCATCAACTTCAATCACCACAAGGTCGAGCTCAACTGGGGCGGCCAGCCGCTCACCCTCGAGACCGGCAAGGTCGCCCGCCAGGCGGACGGCGCCGTGCTCGCCACGCTCGGCGAAACCGTGGTGCTCGCCACCGTCGTGTCGGCCAAGTCGCCGAAGCCCGGCCAGGATTTCTTCCCCCTGACCGTCAACTACCAGGAAAAATACTTCGCCGCCGGCAAGATCCCGGGCGGCTACTTCAAGCGCGAGGGCCGGCCGACCGAGGCCGAGACGCTGACCTCGCGCCTGATCGACCGGCCGATCCGCCCGCTCTTCCCCGACGGCTACAAGAACGAGACGCAGGTCATCGTCACCGTCCTCCAGCACGACATGGAGAACCAGCCCGACGTGCTCGCCATGGTGGCTGCCTCGGCGGCGCTGACCATCTCCGGCGTGCCGTTCATGGGTCCGATCGGCGCCGCCCGCGTCGGCTACATCGACGGCGAGTACGTGCTCAACACCCCGATCGACAAGCGCTCGGATTCGAAGCTCGACCTCGTGATGGCCGGCACCTATGACGCCGTGCTGATGGTCGAGTCCGAGGCCCAGGAGCTCTCCGAAGAGGTGATGCTCGGCGCCGTGATGTTCGGCCACGAGCAGGGCAAGAAGGTCATCGATGCGATCATCAAGCTCGCCGAGATGGCCGCCAAGGAGCCGCGCGACTTCGCTCCGCCGGATTACTCCAACCTCGAGAAGGACGTGCTGGCGATCGCCGAGGCCGACCTGCGCGCCGCCTACCAGATCACCGACAAGCAGCAGCGCTATGCGGCGGTCGATGCCGCCAACGCCAAGGTGAAGGAAGCCTTCGCCGCCCGAGTCGAAGCCGGCGAGGTTTCGGCCGAGGACCTGGGCGAGGTCGTGCACAACCTGCAGGCGAAGATCGTCCGCTGGAACATCCTCGACACCAAGACCCGCATCGACGGCCGTGACCTCGTGACGGTCCGCCCGATCGTCGCGGAAGTCGGCGTGCTGCCCCGGACGCACGGCTCGGCGCTGTTCACCCGCGGCGAGACGCAGGCGCTGGTGGTGGCGACCCTCGGCACCGGCGACGACGAGCAGTTCGTCGACAGCCTCGAAGGCACCCACAAGGTGAACTTCATGCTGCACTACAACTTCCCGCCCTACTCGGTCGGTGAAGCCGGCCGCATGGGTTCGCCCGGCCGTCGCGAGATCGGCCACGGCAAGCTCGCCTGGCGCGCCATCAACCCGATCCGCCCCGCCGCGGAGGAGTTCCCGTACACCATCCGCGTGGTGTCCGAGATCACCGAGTCGAACGGCTCGTCCTCCATGGCCACCGTCTGCGGCACCTCGCTGGCGCTGATGGATGCCGGCGTGCCGATGAAGAAGCCGGTGGCGGGCATCGCCATGGGCCTGATCCTCGAAGGCGACCGCTACGCGGTGCTGTCGGACATCCT
>JBQCFF010000263.1:0-2500 GCA_051959485.1 Devosia sp.
GCAGCGCGCCGGCTGGGGCGGCGTGGGTTTCGAGCAGGAAGTGGCCGCCGTCGAGGATGTGCGCCTCCATGCGCGGCAGGGCCTGCATCCACGACAGGGTTTCGGCGAGGTCGAAGAAGGCGTCGTGCCGGCCCCAGAGCAGCAGCGCCGGCGGCTGGCGCTCGCCGAGGTAGGCGGCGATGGCGGGAAAGCGGTCGATGTGGCGGGCATAGTCGGCGACCAGCGCCCGCTGCGTCGCCATGCGGCCGGGCAGTTGCATGACCCGCCAGTCCTCTTCCCAGACGGCGGGCGGGATCCGTGCCGCGATCTCCTCCGGCACGCCCGCCACGTACTGGTCGCGCACGCCGGCGGCGGTCAGGTGCGCGGTGGCTGCCGCCTCGTTGTCCGGCGTCGGGTGCAGATAGTAGTCGAGCGTCTGCGCCCAGGCGGGGCCGAAGCCGCTGCGATGCGCGTTGGCGTTCTGCACGATGAGGCCGCGCACCAGCGCCGGCTGCCGCAGCGCCAGCCCGAGCCCGACCGGCGCGCCGTAATCGTGCAGGTAGAGATGACGCGGCCCCACCTCGAGCGCCGCCAGCACCTCGCCGATCGCGTGGGTGAGCGCCGCGAAGGAGGGAGAGGCGAGCGGCTCGGACGCCCCGTAGCCCGGCAGGTCGGGCGCGATCACCCGCGCCACCTGCGCCAAGGCCGGCACGATCGCGCGAAAGGTGTTGGCGGAGCTCGGGAAGCCGTGCAGCAGCAGCACCGCCGGCGCTGCCCGGTCGCCGGCCATCAGCACCGACACCTCGGTACCGCCCGACAGTCGCACTTGCCGACGTTCCATTGCCGCCTCCCGGGATCAAGCTCCCGGAGGAAGGCGCCCCGGCCGCCGAGGTTCCGTTCCCGGCCGCAGCGATCTTGCCCGGCCGGGCGCGCCGCCCCCTCTCCCTAGCGTCGCTAGGTCGCTTCGCTCCCAGCTCTGCTACCCTCCCCCGCCAGGGGGGAGGGGACGTCGTTGGGCACCGGCGGGGCGGCCCGCTACCTCACGCGAAATCGGGGTCGCCCTCGAAGCACTTCGCCAGCACGGCGACGAAGCCGCGGACCTTCGGGGTGATGTTGCGGTTGGACGGATAGACCGCGTTGACGTCGACCGTCGCGATCTGCCACTCGGGCAGCACCCGGACGAGCCCGCCCGCCCGCAGCATCGGGCCGGTAATGAACTCGGGCAGGTAGGTGATGCCGAGGCCGGCGACCGCCGCGTCGCGGAGGGCGCCGCCATCGTTGAGCCAGATCCGCGGCCGAACCGGCACGCGCCGCTCCTCGCCATCCCGGCGCATCACCCACAGTGCGCCGGCGCCGAGGCCGGAGTGATGCGCGATGTCGTGCTGCGCCAGTTCGTCGGGCGAGGCCGGCACGCCGCGGCGCGCCAGGTAGCCGGGGGCGGCGGTGAGCGACACCGGTGAGGTGCCGAGCCGGCGCACGATCATCGTCGGCGCCACCGTGAGCGAAGCGCGCAGCGCGAGGTCGAAGCCTTCCCGGATGATGTCCGCCCGGCGCGAGGTCTGCTCGATGTCGAACGACACTTCCGGCTGCTCGGCGGCGAACTCGACCATGGCCGGAACCACATAGCGCTGGTAGAGCTCGTCCGGCGCGGTGAGCCGGATGCGGCCGCTCAGCGCCTGCTGGTGCCCCTGCGCCACCAGCGCCGCCTCCTGCGCCTGGTCGGCGACCCCGCCCAGCGCCTGCCGGTAGGCGTGGCCGGCTTCGGTGAGGCGGACCGCCCGGGTCGAGCGCTGGAACAGCCGCACGCCCAGCCGCCTCTCCAGTTCGCCGACCTGCGCGCTCACCGTCGCCCGCGACATGCCGAGGCGCTCCGCCGCGGTGCCGAAATTCAGCGTTTCTGAAACGGCGATGAACACCGAGACGCCGGCGAGGGGATCGAGCGTTTTCATTGGCGTGGTTATCCAGATGCTGCCGTCCGATCATCGAGATTATCATGGCCGCGCTTCGGGCGTATCTGCTTTTTCAACGGCGCGGCGGCTGCCCTGGGGCCCGCCGCTCGATGAGGAGACAGCAAATGCTCATGAATCCTGCCCTGTCGCCGGCCGGCGAGTTCCGCCGCGTCAACGCCTTCGGCGCCCTCGACCTGCGGATCGTCTCGGCCGCGACCGAGGGCGAGATGGCCGTCTGGGAGACGATCGTCGCGCCGCAGGCCGGCCCGCCGCTGCACATCCACTACGCCGAGGACGAGACCTTCTACGTGCTCGCCGGCATCTTCTCGATCACCTTCGGCGACCGGTCGATCGTCGCGAGCCCCGGCGCCACCATGTTCCTGCCGCGGGGCATCCCGCACACCTTCAAGAACATCGGCACCACGGTGGGGCGCATGCTCTGCATGGCGACGCCCGGCGGCTTCGAGGAGTTCTTCCTCGAGGTGGAGCGCACCGGCGCCAGCGAACCCGCCGAGCTCGAGGCGATCGCGCGGAAGTACCGGCTGGAGTTCGTCAAGCCGACGCTGCCCGCG
>JBQCFF010000264.1:0-3376 GCA_051959485.1 Devosia sp.
CGCCATCTTCCTCGCCGTCGAGGCGGCCCGCCGCGACAGCCGCGCGCAGCCCTTCGCCAAGCTGATGAACGCCGTGCTCCGCCGCGCCCAGGGCGAGGCGCACCAGCTGCGGCACCTGCCGCACCAGGCGCTGTTCCCCGACGCGCTCGGGCCGCTCTGGCGCGACAGCTATGGCGCCGAGGCCATCGAAGATTTCGCGGAGGCGCTGGTCGACGGGGCGCCGCTCGACCTGACGCTGCGCGATGCCGACCCGGCGCTGGTCGAAGCGCTCAACGCCGTCCCGGTCCTCGCCGACACGGTGCGGGTCGAGAGCCGCGACCGCCCGGTCGAGGCGCTCCCCGGCTATGCCGAAGGCCGCTGGTGGGTGCAGGATGCCGCCGCCGCCATCCCGGCCCGGCTGATCAAGCTCGCGCCCGGCGCCCGCGTGCTCGATCTCTGCGCCGCGCCCGGCGGCAAGACGGCGCAACTCTGCAAGGCCGGCTACCAGGTCACGGCGCTCGACAGCGACGCCGGCCGCATGGCGCGGCTGGGCGAAAACCTCGCGCGCCTCGGCTACGAGGCCGAACTGGTCACCGC
The DNA here is from genome assembly GCA_051959485.1 of Devosia sp. Taxonomy (GTDB): domain Bacteria; phylum Pseudomonadota; class Alphaproteobacteria; order Rhizobiales; family Devosiaceae; genus Devosia_A. Next base: position 577 of record JBQCFF010000264.1, read on the forward strand.
CGATGCGTTCGATTGGCAGCCGGAGCGGCAGTTCGACGCCATCCTGCTCGATGCGCCGTGCTCGGCCACCGGCACCTTCCGTCGCCACCCGGAGGTGGTGTGGCATCGCTCCGTCTCGGACATCACCGGCCGCGCCGCCGTGCAGAAGCGCTTCATCACCCGCGCGTTGTCGTGGCTCAGAAGCGGCGGTACCCTGATCTACTGCGTCTGCTCGCTCGAGCCGCAGGAGGGCGAGGCGCACCTCGGCTGGCTCGCCGAACGCGACGACGTGGTGCTGTCGCCGGTCCAGCCGGCCGAGCTCCCGGGTCTCGAAGCGGCGCTCCGGCCGGACGGCACCGTCCGCACCCGGCCCGGCCTGCGCGTTCCTGGGGATAAGCCCGGCACGCTCGACGGCTTCTTCGTTGCGCGGCTCGTGCACCGCTGACTAGTCTCTGGTGGGTTGGCAAGCGGGCGGCTGCAGCCTATCAAGCGCAGCTGCTGTGGGGATTTGAGGGCGTAGTGTTGGCTCATTCGCTGCGATTCGTCGCCCGCCGCACCCTGTGGTCGCTTGCCGATCGCTTCGTCACCAATCCCGTGATCCGCTGGACCTGGACGGGGCCGTCGAGCGACGAGATCCAGGGCGGCCTGCCCGAATTCCGGCCCACCGACCGGGAAACCGTGCTCGAGATGATGCAGGGCCGCTATCTGCTGGCCTCGAAGCTGGTCGATACGCACGGCGTCTCGCCGTTCTCGGTCGATGTCGACCACGCGGACTGGCAGGACGACCTGCAGGCCTTCGCCTGGCTCCGGCATTTCCGCGACGCCCGCACCGACGAGGAGCGGCGCTTCGCCCGCACCCTGACGCTCGACTGGATCGGCCGCGAGCACGGCTTCGACCGGCAGACCTGGGCGCTGTCGCTCACCGCCCGCCGGGTGCTCAACTGGCTCCGGCACTACAACCTGCTGATGGAAGGCGCCTCGCCGGAGGAAAGCCAGCAGCTCGCCCGCTCGCTGTCGACGCAGATCTCCTCGCTCAAGCTGCGCGCTTCGCTCGCCACCGAGCCGGTCGATGCGCTGCTGGTGGCGCTGGCGCTCACCGGCGTGGCGCTCTGCGCCGACCGGCCGGATGCCGAGGTGATCGGCCGCATCCGGCATGCGGGGCGGCTGATCGAGCAGCAGATCGACGAAGACGGCCTGCACCGCACCCGCTCCGCCAAGGTGCAGGTGCAGATCCTCATCGAGCTCATCACCATCTGCCAGGCGCTGCGCCGCAACTACGAGCAGCACGCCGGCGAGCTCGACGAGATGGCGGAATCGATGCAGCGCGCCCTCGATGCGGTGTCGCTGGGCACCGGCGAGCCGGGCTATTTCAACGGCACCGGCCAGATGCAGCACGACCTGATCGTCGCGGTGCAGGCGCAGAGCCCGGCCCGCGCCCGGCAGACCGGCACGCTGGGCGGTTATGGCCGGCTGATCGCCGGCCGCTCCATCGTGGTCGCCGATTCCGGCCTCGTGCCCGACCCCGAATACGCGCAGCAGGCGCATGCGAGCGCGCTCGCCTTCGAGTTCAGCCATGGCCGCGACCTGGTGGTGGGCAATTGCGGGCCGGCGCCGCTGGGCTATGCCGACGGGCTGCTGTTCCGGCAGGGCATCGCGCACTCGGCGCCCACCATCAAGGCCCTCTCCGCCGCCGCCATCCCCACCTCCGGTCCGCTGGCCGGCCGGCTGCTGCAGGTGGGCAAGCCCAACACGGTCGAGGCGCAGCCGGCCGACGACAGCCTGGTGCTCACCTGCAACGGCTATATCGAGCGCTTCGGCGTCTCCATCGAGCGGCACCTGACCCTGCTGCCCGAAGGCCTGAGCCTCGTCGGGCAGGATCGGTTCGTGCGGCAGCGGCAGCGCGTCTCCGGCGCCGCCGCCATCCGCTTCCACCTCGCACACCAGACCGAGGTACAGGTTACTGACGACCTGATCCGGCTGCGCCTCAACTCCGGCGCCATCTGGACCTTCCTGTGGGAAGGGGCGGACCTTCGGATCGAGGACAGCGTGCGCCAGTCGTCGTATTTCGGCTTCCACCGCACCAAGCAGCTGGTGCTCGACACGCTGGTGGCCGATGCCGGCGAGGTGAGCTGGATCTTCACGCTCGAATCCGCCTGAGCGGGTTCCCATCGCGCCCGGTAAGTGCTAGCGGAGCGCCATTCAGACCCCGCATCGCGAGGAATTGGTCATGTCCGACGGCAAGGTGGTACCGGTCAAGCGCGCGCTGCTGTCCGTGTTCGACAAGACCGGCATCGCCGATTTCGCCAAGGCGCTGGCCGGCCTGGGGGTCGACCTCGTCTCGACCGGCGGCACCTCGAAGCTCATCGCCTCTACCGGCGCGGCGGTGCGCGACATCTCCGACCTCACCGGCTTCCCCGAAATGATGGACGGGCGGGTCAAGACGCTGCACCCCAAGGTGCATGGCGGCCTGCTGGCGGTGCGCGACAATCCCGGCCACCAGGCCGCGATGGACGAGCACGGCATCGGCGCCATCGATCTCGTGGTGGTCAACCTCTACCCGTTCGAGGAAACGATCGCCAAGGGCGCCTCCTACGAGGAGACGATCGAGAACATCGACATCGGCGGCCCGGCGATGATCCGCTCGGCGGCCAAGAACCACGCCTATGTCACGGTGGTGGTCGATCCCAACGACTACGAGCAGGTGCTGGAGCATATCCGGCAGTCGGGCGGCGTGCCCTACGCGCTGCGCCAGAAGCTCGCGGCCAAGGCCTATGCCCGCACCGCCGCCTACGACTCGGTGATCTCGGGCTGGTTCGCCAAA
>JBQCFF010000265.1:0-12782 GCA_051959485.1 Devosia sp.
CTGCTCGAGGACATCTGCAACGACGTGCTCGGCTATGGCCCGCTGGAGCCGCTGCTGGCCCGCGACGACATCGCCGACATCATGGTGAACGGCAGCCAGAAGTGCTACATCGAGGTCGGCGGCAAGGTGAAGCTGACCAACGTCCGGTTCCGCGACGATGCGCACCTGATGAACGTCTGCCAGCGCATCGTCAGCCAGGTCGGCCGGCGCGTCGACGAGTCGTCGCCCATCTGCGACGCCCGCCTGCCCGATGGCTCGCGCGTTAACGTCATTGCCCCGCCGCTCGCCATCGACGGCGCCGCCCTCACCATCCGCAAGTTCAAGAAGGACAAGCTGACCCTCCAGCAGCTGGTCAAGTACGGCTCGATCTCGCCCGAAGGCGCCGAGGTGCTTCGCATCCTCGGCCGCGTCCGCGCCAACATCCTGATTTCGGGCGGTACCGGCTCGGGCAAGACAACGCTGCTCAACTGCCTCACCGGCTTCATCGAGCGTGACGAGCGCGTCATCACCTGCGAGGACTCGGCCGAGCTGCAGCTGCAGCAGCCGCACGTCGTGCGCCTTGAAACCCGCCCGCCCAACCTCGAGGGCGAAGGCGAGATCACCATGCGCGACCTGGTGAAGAACTGCCTGCGCATGCGCCCCGAGCGCATCATCGTCGGCGAAGTGCGCGGCCCCGAGGCGTTCGACCTGCTGCAGGCCATGAACACCGGCCATGACGGCTCGATGGGCACGCTCCACGCCAACTCGCCGCGCGAGGCGCTGAGCCGTCTCGAATCGATGATCACCATGGGCGGCTACTCGCTCCCGAGCCGCACCATCCGCGAGATGGTCGTCAGCTCCATCGACGTGATCGTGCAGGCCGCCCGCCTGCGCGACGGGTCGCGCCGCATCACCCACATCTCCGAGGTGCTGGGCATGGAAGGCGATGTCATCGTCACCCAGGACATCTTCCTCTACGACATCCTCGGCGAGGACGGGAACGGCAACCTGGTCGGGCGTCATCGGTCCACCGGCATCACCAAGCCGCAGTTCACCGAGCGCGCCCGCTACTTCAACGAGGAGGCCAACCTGGTGGACGCGCTGGAGAAATCCAACGTCGAGCAGCGCGAGATCCTCGGTGCATAAGGTCGTGCCATGAACCCGCTGATCTTCATGGTGCTGATCGCCGTCTGCGTCGGCGCTGCCGGCTTCGCGCTGGTGCCGTCGCTGCTGGGCGGCAATCGCGCCGACAAGCGCATCAAGGCGCTGCAGGGCGACATTCAGGCCAACCGCCGCGAGGCGAGCGCCAGCCGCAACCGCGAAACCCGCCGCAAGGAAATCCAGCAGACGCTCCGCGCCCAGACCGCCACGCTTGAAAAGCGCAAGCGGCGCGTCCCCCTGCAGGACCAGCTCTACCAGGCCGGGATGAAGATCAAGCGCGGTGAGTTCATCCGCAACTCGGTGATCGTCGGCATCGTCGCCTTCGTCATCACCTTCGTGCTGCAGGTCGAGCTGCTCTACTGCCTCGTCTTCGGCGTGGCGCTCGGCTACCTGCTGCCGCGCATGTACCTGGGCCGCCGGCGCAAGAAGTACCAGAACAACTTCCTCGACGAGCTGCCGAACGCCGTCGAGGCCATCGTGCGCGGCGTGAAGTCCGGCCTGCCGCTCAACGATTCCATGCGCTTGGTCGCCAAGGAGGCCAAGGAGCCGATTAAGACCGACTTCCAGCGCGTGCTCGACCAGCAGTCGCTCGGCAAGTCGATGATGGAGGCGGTTCAGACGCTCTACGATCGCGTCCCGCTGCCCGAGGTGAACTTCTTCGTCGTCGTCATCACCGTGCAGCAGCAAGCCGGCGGCAACCTGTCCGAAGCGCTGGGCAACCTCGCCCGCGTGCTGCGAAACCGCAAGAAGATGAAGCAGAAGGTGAAGGCCATGTCGTCCGAAGCCAAAGCCTCGGCGATGATCATCGGCTCGCTGCCCTTCATCGTCGCCGGCCTCGTGACGCTGACGACGCCCAGCTACATGCTGCCGCTGTTCCAGACCAATATCGGCCTGGTGATGCTCGGCATCGCGGCGATCCTGATGTCGATGGGTATCTTCATCATGAGCAAAATGGTTCAGTTCGACATCTGAGGGCGCCCGTGGATAACCTCGTCAACACCCTCACCGATCCGAAAGTCCTCACCGCCGTGTTCGCGGCGATCGCCGCGGCGGCGGTCGTGTTCTCGATCGGCGCCACGTTCCTCTCGGGCGGCAGCAACATCAAGCAGCGTATCCGGCGGGTTGCGCTGGAGCGCGAGAAGATGCGGGCCGAGGAGATGGCGCGCCTGCGCGGCCAGGGTGGCGGCAACTCCGACCAGCCCACGCGCACCATCCGGCAGGCCGCCGGCCGCGACTACATGAAGAACGTCGTCGAGCGCTTCTCGCTCGAAAAGGCCTTCGTCGACGAAAACACCGCCGACGCGCTGGCCCGCGCCGGCTATCGCGGCCCGGCGGCGATGACCACCTACCTCTTCGCCCGCTTCGTCACGCCGTTCGCCCTCTTCGTCCTCGCCTTCGCCTACCTGGCGCTGACGGTGATGAAGGACAACCCGATCTACATGAGCGCCATCTATGCCCTGTTCGTGGGCCTGATCGGCGTATACCTGCCAATCCTGGTGCTGCGCAACCAGACGCAGAAGCGCCAGCACTCGATCAAGCGGGCCTGGCCCGACGCCCTCGACCTGATGCTGCTCTGCGTCGAATCCGGCATGTCGATCGAGCACGCCTTCAAGCGCGTGTCGAAGGAGATCGGCATGCAGTCGGTGGCGCTCGCGGAGGAACTGACCCTCACCACTGCCGAACTGAGCTTCCTCGAAGACCGTACCCGCGCCTATGACAACCTCGGCCGCCGCACCGGGCTCGACAACGTCAAGTCGGTGATGCAGGCGCTGATCCAGGCCGAGCGCTACGGCACCTCTGTCGGCACCTCGCTCCGCGTCATGGCCGAGGAGGGCCGCGAGGCCCGCATGATGGAAGCCGAGAAGAAGGCGGCCGCCCTGCCGCCCAAGCTCACGGTGCCGCTGATCGTCTTCTTCCTGCCGGTGCTGTTCATCGTCATCATCTCGCCCGCCATCATCAAGGTGATGCAGAGCAACGTCAGCTTCGGCGGGTAGGGGCGCCTAGCGGCAGGAACGGAAAGGGCGCCGAAGTGGCGCCCTCTGTGCTTGCGTCTTCGTTCCGGTTTCAGCCGGCGCCCTTGAGGCGATCCCAGCGGTTCTGCTGGGTCAGCAGTCCCCGGATATAGGCCATGTTGGCGTCGACCTGGGCCGGCGGCAGCTCGGCCGCGAAGAGCTTCTGCGCCTCGTCGAAGCGGCCCTGCAGCCCCACCACGAGCGCCAGGTTCTGGCGCACCTGGCTGTTCGCGCCGCGCAGCGACACGGCGAGCCGGAGCTCCTTCTCCGCCGCGGCGAGGTCGTTCGTCATCGCGTAGGACAGCCCCAGGTTGGCATGGATCGAGGGCTGGTCGGGCGCCACCTTCAGCGCCGTCTGATAGAGCTTCCGCGCCTCGGCATTCTGTCCGCTCTGGTCGAGGATCGCGCCCTTCACCAGGAGCGCGTTCCAGTTGGGCGCCGTCGGGTCGATCGCCCGGTCAACCACCGCCAGCGCCTGGTCGAACTGCCCGGCCGCCGACAGCGCCTTGGCGTATTCGACCGCGACTTCCGGATCGCGCGGGAACTTGCCGATGGTCACCTGCAGCACGGCGACGGCCTGCTCTGGCTGGCCGTTGGAGCGCAGGGCGGCGGCATAGTAGAGGGAGGTGTTGCGGTCGCCCGGGTTGCGCTTGTACTTCGCTGCGAGCTGCCCGATCGCGGCCGCCCGCTGTTCCGCCGGCAGGGTCCGCGCGTCGGGCGCGCCGATCGAGCCGGTGGTGGTCGGGTTGGCGGCGCAGGCACTCAGCGCCAGCACGGCGACGCCCGCGTAGAGCAGCGACGCCAACGGCTTCAACGAAAATCGAGGGAACACGACAAATCCTCCGGGCGCTTCCCGAGCCCTGCCTCGAGCAATAATTGATTAACCCTAACAGCGGGTTAAGTTGCCGCCCCGAAAGCATTGCGCGGCGGCGAGGCGGGGCGTAAGCGTTACGCTCCCGCTGCTCTCCGGATTTTCCGCCATGCCCACGAAGCCGCTGACCCTCACCGCCGTCGAAGAGGGGAGTGTCGCCGCTGGGCTCACGCCGGCGCAGGCGAGGTGGGCCGCGGCCAACGCCTTCACCGGCGCGCGCGGCAAGCTGCTGCCGCTGCCGGCGGAGGATGGCGGCGTCGCCGGTTACCTGTTCGGCCTCGGGGCGGCCGACGGCCGGCCGAAGCTGGTGCACGGCCTCGCCGCGGCATCGCTCGAGCCCGGGCGCTACCGCCTCGCCGGGGCGCTGGGCGACCCGACGGTCGCCGCGCTCGGCTTCCGCCTTGGGGCGTATCGCTTCGACCGCTACCGCAAGGCCAGGGAAGCCGTGGAGTTGGAGCTGCCAGAAGGCGCCGATGCGGCCGAGGTGGAGCGCCTGACCACGGCGGCCTTCCTTGCCCGCGACCTGGTCAATACGCCGGCCAATGACCTTGGCCCCGAGGCGCTGGAGCGCGAGATCCGGGCGTCCGGCGCGCGCCACAAGCTGGAAGTGAAGGTGGTCGCCGGGGACGAACTGCTGGCGGAGAACTTCCCGATGATCCATGCGGTCGGCCGTGCTGCGGCCGAGGCGCCGCGGCTGGTCGAGTTCAGCTGGGGACGGGAGGGCGATCCCAAGGTCACGCTGGTGGGGAAGGGCGTCACCTTCGATACCGGCGGGCTCGACATCAAGCCGAGCGCCGGCATGCTGCTGATGAAGAAGGACATGGGCGGCGCGGCCAACATCCTCGGGCTCGCCCATGCGGTCATCGACGCAGGGTTGCGCGTGCGGCTGCGCGTCCTCGTTCCGATCGTCGAGAACGCCATCTCCGGCCCCTCCTTCCGGCCCGGCGACGTGCTGCGCGCCCGCAACGGCACCACCGTCGAGATCGGCAATACCGACGCCGAGGGCCGCCTGATCCTCGCCGACGCGCTCGCCCTGGCCGACGAGGAGGCGCCTGAACTGATCGTCGACATGGCCACCCTGACCGGCGCTGCCCGCGTGGCGCTGGGACCGGAGCTGCCGCCGCTCTACACCCTCAGCGACGAGCTGGCCGCCGGGCTGATGGCGGCGGGGCTGGCCACCGACGACCCGCTCTGGCGCCTGCCGCTCCATGTGCCCTACGAGGCGATGATCGCCAGCAAGATCGCCGACGTCAACAATGCCGGGCAGGGCGGCTTCGCCGGCTCCATCACGGCCGCGCTGTTCCTCAGGAAGTTCGTGAAGCAGGCCCGGGACTGGGCGCATCTCGACATCTTCGCCTGGGCGCCCGAGGCGCGGGCCGGACGCCCGTTCGGCGGCACCGACCAGGGTATCCGCGCCGTCTACGGGTACCTGAAGCAGCGATATAGTTGACGTAGTCAACAAAAAGGTAGAGCGTGTCAATTCATGAATGACACGCTGATCGACGACACCCGCGCCTTCAACCGCTTCTACACCAGGGTGATCGGGGCGCTGGACGAGCACCTGACCGAAAGCCCGTTCAGCCTGGCCGAGGCCCGGGTGCTGTACGAGATCGCCGCCCGCGGACGGACCACCGGCAGCGAGCTGGCAAAAACGCTTGGCCTCGACCGGGCCTACCTCACCCGCATCCTGCAGGGATTTGCGGGCCGGGATCTGATCAGTTCCTCGCCTATCCCGGGGGACCGAAGGCAAAACGCCATCGCCCTGACGCCGGACGGAGAGAGGGCTTTCGCCGACCTGCAGGCGGGGGCCGAAGCCGCCGTGGCCAGGCTGCTGGCGCCACTGCCGCCCTCCGAACGCCGCCGGCTGGCGGACGCCATGTGGACGATCCGCACCCTGCTCGGCGACGACGTGCCCGCCGCGCCCGTGCTGATCCGGCCGCCGCGCCTCGGGGAGATCGCGCTCGTCGCCTCGCGCCAGGCGCAGGTCTACGCCGACGAGTTCGGCTGGGACGGCAGCTACGAGGGGCTTGCCGCGGAGATCGCCGGCAAGTTCGCGCAGGCGCACGATCCAGTCCGTGAAGCCTGCTGGATCGCCGAGTGGCGCGGCGACGTCGCCGGCTCGATCTTCGTCGTCGATGCGGGCAAGGGCGTCGCGCAACTCCGGCTGCTCTACGTGGAGCCGAAGGCGCGCGGCCTGGGCATCGGCCGGCTGCTGGTCGACCAGGTCGTCCGCTTTGCCCGCGACAAGGGCTACCGCAAGGTCCGGCTGTGGACGCAGGAAAGTCTTGTGGCGGCACGCCGGATCTACGTCGCCGCCGGGTTCCAGCTGACCGAGAGCCAGCCGCACCGCAGCTTCGGCAAGGATCTCGTCGGTGAGTACTGGGAACTCACGCTGTAATTTGCTCGAATCCATCTTGTCCCCGCAGCTTCCGGTGCAGGTAGTGTGCACCCGGCTGGTGGCGCGGGGATAAGTTGGCAAGTGCCCGGAATTGCGGGCTTTTCGTCAGCGTCGGGAAGTCATGGCGCCGCTGCGCGTTGGCAATCAAGGCAGCGTTGCCGCGGGTTTGCCCCGAAACGGGCGCCGTGATGAACGCTGTCTGAACGGGGGGAGACCGGCCGTGCGGCGATTGTGGCGGAATGGCCACGAAGGTGAACGCCGCCTGACTAGTAGCCGCGGTCGAGGTCGACGACGTTGGGCAGCGGCTTGCCCGCCTCGTGCTCGTTGATCACCCGGCTGAAGTAGCGCACCCCCGTCCGCTCGGATGAGGCGGCGGCGATGTGCGGGGTGACGTAGACGTCGTCGCGATCCCAGAGCGGCGAGTCCTGCGGCAGCGGCTCGACCTCGAAGACGTCGAGGCTGGCCGCCTTCAGCGTGCCGTCGTCGAGGGCGCGGATGATGTCGGCCTCGTTCTGGTGGCCACCGCGGGCGGCGTTGACGATCACCGGGCCCTCGCCGTCGAGGCCGTCGCGGCGGAGTTTCGAGAAGGTGTCGTAGTTGAGGATGCCGTGCGTCTCGGGCGTCAGCGGCAGCAGGTTGACGAGGATGTCGGTGTCGGCGAGGAAGGCTTCGAACTGCCCGGCGCCGGTGAATGTCTCCACCCCTTCGATCGCCTTGGCCGTCCGGCTCCAGCCGCGGAGCTTGTAGCCAAACACCTGGAGGTGGCGGATCGCATCCATGCCGAGCTGGCCGAGGCCCATGATGCCGACATTGGCGTCCCAGGCCGCGGCCGGGTAGAGCTGCACCCAGCGCCTGGCCGCCTGGTCGCGCTTGAAGCGCGTGCCGAGCCGATGGTGACGCAGCACCTCGGCCAGCACGTAGTCGCTCATCCGCTGCGTCAGGTCCTCGTCCATGAAGCGCACGATCGGCACGTCCCGGGGCAGGGCCGGGTGCCGGAGCAGCGCATCGACGCCGGCGCCCAGCGACAGCACCGCCTTGAGGTTGACGAGGCCCTCGAACGCATCCGGCTTCGGCTTCCAGATGAAGATGTACTCGACCTCGGCGGGGTCGTAGTCGTCCTCCCGCGTCACCACCCGGCGGCCGGGCAGGGCGGCGGCAAAGCCCTCGGCCCAGCGGCGCTCGTTGAAATCGGCGAGGTGCAGCAGCAGCGTCATCGGAAAGGTCCCCCTGAAATGAAACGAGCCGCGCTGATGGAAGCGCGGCTCGGAAAAGCTGGTGGTCGGCCGCTTACTGGGCGGCAGGGACGGCGGGCACGGTCTCGGCGCCGCCAGTGCCGCTGGTCGTCGGCGTGCCCTCGACGTTGGTCTCGCTCTGCGTCACGGTCGGGGTGGCCACCGGAGCGGCCCCGCCTTCGACGGCAGCGGGAGCCTGCGTCTGCGACCCGGCATCGGCCGGCACGCCACCCTGCGGCGACGCGGCGCCTTCAGCCGGAGCGGCGGCAGGAGCGGCACCCTCGGCGGGGGCTGCACCCTCGGCCGGAGCGGCGGCACCCTCGGCGGGAGCGGCGGCGTGCGGGGCGGGGAACGGCGCCGGCGTCGGCGACAGGGTCGACAGGTAGGCCAGCACGTTGGCGCGTTCCTTGTCGTCCTTGATGCCGGGGAAGCTCATCTTCGTGCCGGGCGTGAAGGTCTTGGGCGAGAGCAGGAAGGCGTCGAGGTTCTCGTACGACCAGATGTCGCCCTGCTCCTTGTGCTTGAGCATGCCGTCCGAATAGGCGAAGCCCGGATGCGTGCCGATGGTCCGGTCGACCACCGCATACAGCTCGGGGCCCTGCTTGTTGCCGGCGCCCTCGGCGAAGTTGTGGCAGCCGGTGCACTTGCGGGCCGCCGCTTCACCGGCCGCCGGATCGGCGCTGGCGAGCAGCGTGCCCAGATCGGCCACCTGCGCCGGCGCAGCCTCGCCGCCCGCGCCGCCCTCGGCCGGCGCCGCTTCGGCGAGCGCGTAGCCCGGACCGCGGTTCTCGATGGGGTGATAGATGGCTTCCGCCAGGAACCCTACGCCCATGACGAACAGCAGGGTGCCCAGGATGGCGCCAATGATCTTGTTGAGTTCGAACGAATCCATCGCGGGTATCTTAGCCTTTGACCGCCGGGTGTGCTGAGCGGCGGTACAGCGTTTCCCGAGCCCAAGCAAGCTCGAGCGAGCCCATTGGGCGCGTTAAGCCCCTGTTCCGACGCGGGCGGAAGATAGTCCGTCGCCACCAGCGGTGCAACGGGGTTCTCCCCGCCTGCGACAATAGTGGAAACCCGGGCCCGTTGCGCAAGATTGACTCGGGTGCCGCCCCGGCCGCATTAAGGCGCCGCTTGCAGCTCGGGAGTGTCACAGATGGTGCGGAAGATCGCGTTTCAGGGCGAGCCGGGAGCGTTCAGCCATGCCGCGGCGCATGCGCTGTTTCCCGCCGACGAGGCACTGCCCTGCACGACCTTCGAGGACACCATCGCCGCGGTCCAGGGTGGGCGCGCCGAGTATGGCGTCGTGCCGGTCGAGAACTCGCTCTACGGCCGCATCACCGACATCTACCACCTGCTCCCCGAGAGCGGCCTGCACATCACCGCCGAGCATTTCCTACGCGTCGAGATGAACCTGCTCGCCGTCCCCGGCACCAAGCTCGAGGAGGTGAAGGCGGTGCAGTCGCTGTCGGTGGCGCTGGGCCAGTGCCGGAGGTTCATCTCCGAGCACAAGCTGAGGACCATCAACGGCGTCGACACCGCCGGCTCGGCCCGCGAGGTGGCGCAGAACGGCGACCGGAGCGTCGCCGCCATCGCCTCGCGCTTCGCCGCGGACGTGTACGGGCTCGAGATCCTCGCCAGCAATATCGAGGATGCGGCGCACAACACCACGCGCTTCCTCGTCGTTTCAAAGACCCCCGAGGAGCCGGCCGCCGATGTCGGCAAGGTGAAGACCACCTTCGTCTTCCGCGTCCGCAACGTGCCGGCGGCGCTCTACAAGGCGATGGGCGGCTTCGCGACCAACGGGGTGAACATGACCAAGCTCGAGAGCTACATGCTCGACGGCTCGTTCACCGCGACGCAGTTCTACGCCGATATCGAGGGCCGCCCGTCCGATCGCAACGTGCAGCTCGCCTTCGAGGAACTGGGCTTCTTCACCGACCATTTCCGCGTGCTCGGGGTCTACAAGGCGTCCTCGCCGGCCGAGGCGGGCTGACCTGTCAGCGGCAAGCCGACATGCCCCAAAGAACCTCATCCTGAGCTTGGCCCTGTCGTCATTTCGGGAAGCGCGTGCAGTCGCCGAGCCACGCCCTCGTCCTTCGACAGGCTCAGGATGAGGGCCGGAGGGAGGCTCAGGATGAGGGCCGGAGGGAGGCTCAGGATGAGGGCCGGAGGGTGCTGGCGTTGCCGGGCCGGCCGCCGCAGCACCCCGCGACAGGCAACCAGTTCACCGTGTCATCCCGGCGCAGGCCGGGATCCAGCCTGAGGGGTAGCCGCACGGTCGGTGAGGTGGCAAGCGCTCAGGATGGGCCCCGGCCTGCGCCGGGGTGACAGTGGGTGTGGCCGGGGTCCCTGCTAACCGTCGTTTCGTCGAAGCGCGATGAGAGGCCTGGCCGGCAACCAGTTCAGCGTGTCATCCCGGCGGAGGCCGGGATCCAGCCTGAGGGGTGGCCGCACGGTCGGTGAGGTGGAAAGCGCTCAGGATGGGCCCCGGCCTGCGCCGGGGTGACAGTGGGTGTGGGTGGGTTTCCCCCCAACTTCTTCGCTGAAGCGACTCGGATGTACCCGCGCTCAGTAGAAGTCGTCGTCCTCGTCGAAGCGGAGGGTGAGGCCGCCGGCTTCGGCGCCGAAATCGGCTTCGGCGGTGAGGTCGTCGCTGCCGAGCGGATCGGCGAGGATCGCGGTTTCGAAGGCGGGCAGGTAGAGCGGGGCGCCGGCCTCTTGCGGGGCAGCCCGCTGCATCTGGCTCAGCGCCAGCAGTTCCGGGGGAACGCGCAGGGACTTGATCATGGTGGCCTCCTGGCCAATGGACAGGAGGATGGTGCGCCCGCGCGCCTTAACAGGTGATGACCGGCAGGTTCACTCGGCCGGGGTGTCGAGCCCGGCGTCGCGCCTGAGCGCGCCGACCAGGTATTTCAGCCCGGCGATGTTACGGCTCTGTTCGATGCGCGGACCCATCGCCTCGGCCGACACGGCGATGCTTTCGCTCAGCGCATCGAGGGCGGTCTCGATCCGCAGCAGCTCGCCCCAGAGCTCGTGCCCCGGCGGCAGGTTGTCGATCAAGGTGTCGCAAAGCTCGACCGAAGCGCGGATGGCGAGGCGGGTGCGGTCCGCCTCCTCCAGCATCCAGGTGGTGGCCGGCGCGAGGCCGCGGGCGACGCGCCGGTAGGTGTCGGCATCGTCGTTCCAGCGGGCGATCAGGCCCTGCAGGCGGTTGAGGTGCTGGGCGGCAAGGTCTTCGTCGCGGCTGCCTTTGGCGATCATGGTCGGCGCTCTTTCCGGTTGTGCCAGAGGAACGAACAGCGAGGGGGGCGGTTGCATCGCCGGCCTTGCCAAGGACAAAATCCGCCGCCATATAGGAAACGGGAGGTTGGCGCGGACGTGTTCCTCGCCAACCGGGTCAGGTCCGGAAGGAAGCAGCCCCAACGAGACCTTCACGGGTCGTTGCCAGCCTCCTACTTCTCCCCATGAATTGTCGCTGCGCTTTTGCGATCTGCGGTGCCGGTCGCTATATGCTCTGCCATGGCTGACGGAATGTTCCCCGACGACCCGCCCGCGCCCGCCGCCTCCGCGGCGTCGTCGCCCTATCTGGTGCTCGCCCGCAAGTACCGGCCGCTGAGCTTCGACAGCCTGATCGGTCAGGACGCGATGGTGCAGACGCTGCGCAACGCGTTCAAGTCCGGCCGCATCCACCACGCCTTCATCCTCACCGGCGTGCGCGGCGTAGGCAAGACCACCACCGCGCGCATCCTCGCCCGCGCCTTCAACTACGAGGACGAGACCGGCCGCCACCCGACGCTGGATTTCGCCAAGGAGGGCGTGCACGACCGGCCGATCATCGAGGGCCGCCATGTCGACGTGGTGGAGATGGACGCCGCGTCGAATACCGGCATCAACGACATCCGCGAGATCATCGACTCGGTGAAGTACGGGCCGGTCTCGGCGCCCTACAAGGTCTACATCATCGACGAGGTGCACATGCTCTCGACGGCGGCCTTCAACGGGCTGCTGAAGACGCTCGAGGAGCCGCCGCCCTACGTCAAGTTCATCTTCGCCACCACCGAGATCCGCAAGGTGCCGGTGACGATTCTGTCGCGCTGCATGCGCTTCGACCTCAGGCGCGTGCCGCCCGACATCATGCATGCCCACCTGGTCGACCTGCTCGATCGCGAAGGCATCGGCTATGAGCCCGAAGCGCTGGCGATGATCGTGCGGGCCGGCGAGGGCTCGGTGCGCGACAACCAGTCGCTGCTCGACCAGGCGATCTCGCACGGCGACGGCAAGGTGACCGCCGCGACGGTGAAGGCGATGCTCGGTCTCGGCGACCGGGCCCGCACCATCGACCTGTTCGAGGCGCTGATGGCCGGCCGCATCGCCGATGCGCTGGTCAACCTGCGCGAGCTCTACGACGCCGGCGCCGACCCGCAGACCATCATCGCCGACCTCTGCGACTTCACCCACCTCGTCACCCGCATCAAGGTGGTGCCGGCGGCCGCCGACGACGTGTCGCTGACGCCCGACGAGCGGACCCGTGGCGCGGCGCTGGCCTCGCGGCTGGGGATGCGGGCGCTCAGCCGCACCTGGCAGATCCTGTTCAAGGGGCACGAGGAGGTACAGAAGGCCGGCAACGCCCTGCAGGCGGCCGAGATGGTGCTGGTGCGCCTCGCCTATGCCGCCGACCTGCCGACGCCCGACGAGCTGATCGCCAAGCTCTCCAATGCGCCCGCGCCGAGCGCGCCCTCCGGCGGCCCGATGCCGCGCGGCGGCGGGGGCGGCCCGGCGGCGCTGCGGGCGCTGCCCGAGGTGGCGCCGCGCTTCGACCCCGCGCCGGCGCCGGCCGTCGCCCCGCCTGCTCCACGGGCCTTCGCCAACCCGCGGAGCTATGCCGACCTGGTGGCGCTCGCCGGCGAGAAGCGCGACATCCTGGTCAAGCACGCGCTCGAAAGCTCGCTCAGGCCTGTGTCGATCGGCGACGCCCGGCTCGAGGTGGCGCTGGTGCAGGGCGCCGACCCCGGCATCATCCAGGACCTGATGGCCAAGCTGAAGCTGTGGACCGGCCGGCAATGGGTGATCAGCCTCGCCAACGACGCGGCGCACGTGCCCACCATGCGCGAGCAGCGCCAGGAGCACCT
>JBQCFF010000266.1:0-3898 GCA_051959485.1 Devosia sp.
CTACAAGATGGACTACGAGATCATGCTCCGGCAGCACGTCGATACGGGCGCCGACGTGACCATCGGCTGCCTCGAGGTGCCGCGCATGGAGGCGACCGGCTTCGGCGTGATGCATGTCGATGGCCGCGACCGCATCGTCGACTTCGTCGAAAAACCCAGGGACCCGCCCGGCATCCCCGACAAGCCGGACTACGCGCTGGCCTCGATGGGCATCTACGTCTTCGAGACCCGCTTCCTGATGGAGCAGTTGCGGCGCGACGCCGCCACCGAGGGCTCGAGCCGCGATTTCGGCAAGGACATCATCCCCTATATCGTCAAGAACGGCTCCGCCTGGGCGCACCGCTTCCCGCGCTCCTGCGTCCGCTCGCCGAACGAGGAGGTGGCCTACTGGCGCGACGTGGGCACCGTCGACGCGTACTGGAAGGCCAATATCGACCTCTGCGACGTCACCCCGCAGCTCGACCTCTACGATCGCGACTGGCCCATCTGGACCTTCGCCGAGATCACTCCGCCGGCCAAGT
Source organism: Devosia sp. (assembly GCA_051959485.1). Lineage (GTDB taxonomy): Bacteria > Pseudomonadota > Alphaproteobacteria > Rhizobiales > Devosiaceae > Devosia_A. The sequence continues at coordinate 522 of JBQCFF010000266.1, forward strand.
TCGTGCACGATTTCGACGGGCGGCGCGGTACCGCAGTCAACTCCCTTGTTTCCGGCGACTGCATCATCTCGGGCGGTGTGCTCGAGAAGACGCTGCTCTCCACCGGCTCCCGCGTGCATTCCTACTCGGAACTGCACGAATCCGTCGTGCTGCCCTACTGCACCATCAGCCGGGGCGCGCGCCTCCGGAAGGTCGTGCTTGACCGTGGCGTCAACGTCCCCGAAGGTCTGGTGTTCGGCGAGGATGCGGGTTTCGACGCGCATTGGTTCCGCCGCACCGAAAGCGGCGTGACGCTCGTCACCCAGCCGATGATCGACAAGTACCTGGCCAGTCGCTGACGGGAGAGTGGATGATCGAAGTCCTGTCGGTCGCTTCTGAAGCCTTTCCGCTGATCAAGACGGGTGGGCTGGCGGATGTCGTTGGCGCGCTGCCGGCGGCCCTCGCGCCGCATGGCGTGTCGATGCGCGTCCTCATCCCCGGCTACCCCAAGGTGATGGACGCGCTGGCCGGCAACGGCCGCGAGGTCTGGTATGACGGCGATTTCTTCGGCGGCGAAGCCCGGCTGATTGCCGGCCGCGCCGCCGGCCTCGACATCATCGCCATCGAGGCGCACCACCTCTACACCCGGCCCGGTAACCCCTATCTCGGCCCCGGCGGCCAGGATTTCCCGGACAACTGGCGGCGCTATGCGGCGCTGAGCTACGTGGGCTATCAGCTCTCGACCGGGCTGGTCGAGGGCTACCGGCCGGACATCCTCCACTGCCACGACTGGCAGGCGGGGCTGGCGCCCGCCTATGTGAAGTACAATGCCGGCTCCCTCGCCAAGACCATCCTCACCGTGCACAACATCGCCTTCCAGGGCATCTACGGCTGGGACATCTTCAACGCCCTGCGCCTCGACTACGCTTCGGCGAGCGAGGGGGCGATCGAGTATTTCGGCAACCTCAGCTACCTGAAGGCCGGCCTCTACTGCGCCGATGCCATCACCACCGTCAGCCCCACCTACGCCTACGAGATCCGCACGCCCGAGAACGGCATGGCGCTGGACGGGCTGCTGCGCAGCCGCGCCGAGGACGTGCACGGCATCCTCAACGGCATCGACACCGACGCCTGGGACCCCGCTCACGACCCCGTGCTGCCGCAGCCCTACAACGCCACCACCATCGCCAACCGCGCCACCAACAAGCTGGCGCTGGAGGAGCGTTTCGCCCTCGAGCACGGCTCGGGCCCGATCTTCTCGGTGGTCAGCCGCCTGACCCGCCAGAAGGGCCTCGACATGCTGCTGCCGCTTTGCGACCAGCTGGTCGAGCACGGCGGCCGGCTGGCGCTGCTCGGCTCCGGCGACCTCGACCTCGAGGAAGGCTTTCGCGCCGCCGCGGCGCGGCATCCGGGCCGCATCGGCGTCATCATCTGCTACGACGAGGGCCTGAGCCACCTGATCCAGGCCGGCGGCGACGTGATGACCATTCCCTCACGCTTCGAGCCCTGCGGCCTGACCCAGCTCTACGGCCTGCGCTACGGCTGCGTGCCGCTGGTGAGCCGGGTAGGGGGCCTCGCCGATACCGTGATCGATGCCAACGAGGCAGCGGTCGAGGCAGGAGTTGCCACCGGCATCGTGTTCTCGCCGGCCACCGAGGATGCGTTCGGCGAGGCCATCCGCCGCGCGATTGCGCTCTATCACCGGCCCAAGGTGTGGCAGAAGATGCAGCGCCGGGGCATGAAGTCCGACGTCTCGTGGGAAGCGAGCGCCGAAAAATACGCCGACCTCTATGCGTCACTACTGGGGCTGAAGCGCGATGCCGACACAGACGATTGAAACCACGCCGTTCGCGGACCAGAAGCCCGGCACCTCCGGGTTGCGGAAGCGGGTGAGCGTGTTCAGCCAGCCCAACTACGTCGAGAACTTCGTGCAGTCGATCTTCGACTCGCTCGAGGGCTACAAGGGCAAGACCCTGGTGCTCGGCGGCGATGGCCGCTACTTCAACGACGTCGCCATCCAGCGGATCATCCGCATGGCCTCCGCCAACGGCTTCGGCGCCGTGCTGGTAGGGCAGAACGGGCTGCTGTCGACCCCCGCCGCCAGCCATGTCATCCGCCACCACAAGGCCTTCGGTGGCCTGGTCCTGTCCGCCAGCCACAATCCCGGCGGCCCCGACGGCGACTTCGGCATCAAGTACAATGTCGGCAATGGCGGGCCGGCGCCCGAAAGCGTCACCGAGGCGGTGTACGCGCGCAGCAAGGTCATCGATCGCTACCTGACCATCGACGCCCCGGACGTCGACCTCGGCACGGTCGGCACGCACCACTCGGGCGGCATGGTGGTCGAGGTGATCGACCCGGTCGACGACTACGCCGACCTGATGCAGACGCTGTTCGATTTCGACCGCATCCGGCTGCTGTTCGCCAACGGCTTCCGCATGCGCTTCGATGCCATGCACGCCATCACCGGCCCCTATGCCCATCGCATCATCGAGGACCTCCTCGGCGCCCCCGCGGGCACGGTGATCAACGGCACCCCGTTGCCCGATTTCGGCGGCGGCCATCCCGATCCCAACCTGGTCTACGCCAAGCCGCTCTACGACCTGATGATGAGCGAGGATGCCCCCGATTTCGGTGCCGCCTCGGATGGCGACGGCGACCGCAACCTGATCATCGGCCGCAGCCGCTTCGTCACGCCGTCGGACTCGCTGGCCATCCTCGCCGCCAACGCGCCGCACGCGCCCGGCTACGCCACCGGCATTGCCGGCATCGCCCGCTCCATGCCCACCAGCGCGGCAGCCGACCGCGTAGCCGAGAAGCTCGGCATCGAGATGCACGAGACCCCCACCGGCTGGAAGTTCTTCGGCAACCTGCTGGATGCCGGCCGGGTCACCATCTGCGGCGAGGAGTCGGCCGGCACCGGCTCCAACCACGTGCGCGAGAAGGACGGGCTCTGGGCCGTGCTGCTCTGGCTCAACGTGCTGGCGGCGCGCGAGCAGGGCATCAACGAGATCGTCCTCGACCACTGGGCCACCTACGGCCGCAACTACTACACCCGCCACGACTACGAGGAAGTGGATACGGCCGCCGCGAACCAGCTGATGGACGACCTCCGCGCCAGGCTGCCCGGCCTCGTCGGCCAGCGCCTCGACGGCCGCGAGGTCTCCTACGCCGACGACTTCACGTATCACGACCCCGTCGATGGCTCGACCAGCGGCCGGCAGGGCATCCGTATCGGCTTCACCGACGGTGCCCGCATCGTGCTCCGGCTGAGCGGAACCGGAACGGTCGGGGCCACGTTGCGGCTCTACCTCGAAAGGTACGAGCCGCCGCATGGACAGCACGATCTTGACACCCAGTCTGCCCTCCAGCCACTCATCGCCATTGCCGACAGCCTC
>JBQCFF010000267.1:0-2154 GCA_051959485.1 Devosia sp.
TGCTGTACTCGATACTGCCCCAAGCACTCCCGCCAAGTGCTCAAATACTCCCTCGGCGTTCTTCATCACGTCGCCATTCGAGTATCGCAGCACGATGAAGCCGTGCGAAGACAGGTACTCATCGCGGTCCGCATCCTTGGCGATCGCCTCGTCGGTGCCGTGCGTATCACCATCGACCTCTATGATCACCTTAGCGCTCAAGCAGGCAAAATCCACGTAGTAACGACCGATCTGCACCTGCCGCCGGAAATGCCACCCCTGCTCGCGGAAGTGCCACAGTATCCGCCACATCGCCTGCTCAGGCGGCGAGCTGTTTCGTCTGAGTTTCCGACGGAGTTCCGTGCTCAAGAGACACCCCCCACCCTGTCCCTCCCCCTCAAGGGGGGAGGAGACCTGCGCTCACCAATCATCGTCCCAAAGACGTCGGCGATCTCTGCACAGTCCTCACGGCCGCACCCACCGGCCTGCCCCGGGCTCGGCGACGTTGGTCCCATCGAACACCTGCTGTCCGCGCAGCCAGGTGCCGGCCACCGTCCACGGCAACTCGATGCCGTTGTACGGCGACCAGCCTACCACGTTGTGCCCGGACCGCGCCGCATCGTAGACCGTTGGCCGATCCACCAGCACGGTGATGTCGGCATCCTTGCCGGCCTCCAGCGCACCCTTGGTGCCGAGCCGGAAGTGCTTGGCGGGGTTCGCTGCCATCAGTCTCGCCGCCCAGGTGAGCGACACGCCGCGCTCAAGCGCGCCCTTGACGAACAGCGGCACCATCGCCTCGAGCCCCGGCACGCCGGAGAAATTGGCCAGCATGTCCGGGTTGGTCTTGCGATCCTCCGACCAGCTGACGTGATCGGTCGAAACCAGCGTCACGTTGCCGGCGGCGACCTGCCGCCACAGCGCTTCCACCTCGGCGCGGGGGCGGATCGGCGGGTTGATCTTGGCCTTGCCGCCGAGCCGGCGGACATCGTTCTCCTCATCGAGGGTCAGGTAGTGAATGCAGCACTCGATGGTGGCGCCGAAACCATGCGCCCGATAGTCGGCGGCGATGTCGTAACCACGGCTCAGCGAGCAGTGCACCACATGCGCCTCGCACCCGGTTTGGGCGCCGGTCTCGTAGATCTGCAGCGTCGCCAGGAGCTCGGTCAGCGGCGGACGGCTCATGCCATGGGCGCGCCAGTCGGTAATGCCTGAGGCCTTCACCCGCGCCATGGCGGCGCGGACGCTCTCGTCGTCCTCGTTATGGACGCCGGCCGTCAGCCCGGTCTTCGCCACCTCGGCGAACGCCTCGGCGAGCAGTGGCGGCGAGATGCGGGGAAAGCGCACCGGGTCGGTGCCGATGGTCGAGAACTTGAACGCCGCGACGCCGGCCGCCGCCTGCTCGGCGATGCGGCTCGCCCCCTCCTCCGGGTTGATGGTACCGTAGAGCGCGAAATCCACCCGGGCCTGTGGGGTGGCATGCGCCACCTTGATCCGCACCGCTTCGGCCGAGCAGACGAGATTGCCTTCGTCATAGGGCATGTCGACGATGGTGGTGACCCCGCCGGCCGCCGCCGAACGGGTCGACCAGATGAAATCCTCCTGGTTCTTCTGGCTCAGTGAATGGGTCTGCGCATCGATGGCGCCGGGCAGGATCAGCGCCTTGCCTAGCAGGTGCCGCTCATGCGCGTGCGGCGCCGCTCCCTCCCCGACATGCACCACCTTGCCGTCGCGCACCGCGACATAGCCATCCTCGATCACCATGGATGGCAGCACCACCGTGCCGGCAAGAACGAGATCGAAATCGGACATCTGGGCTCCTAAGACTGCGGCCGACGCTGACCGGTGCGGGCCATCAGCATCCGCTCGAGCGCCGACAGCGCATCATAGATCAGAACCGCCATGACGCCGACCACCAGGCCGCCCTGGGCGATGAAGGCGATATTGTTGCTGAGCAGCCCGGCGATGATCACCTCGCCCAGCGTCGAAGCGGCGACGGTCGAGCCGATGGTGGCCGTCGCCACCGAGATCACCACCGAGAGCCGGATGCCGGCGAGGATCACCGGCGTCGCCAGCGGCAGCTCGACGCCGAGCAGCCGCTGCCTGTCGGTCATGCCCACGCCCCGGGCGGCCTCGGTGACGTTGCGCGGCAGATTGGTGAGCCCGGTCAGCGCGTTC
>JBQCFF010000268.1:0-4081 GCA_051959485.1 Devosia sp.
TGCTATGCCGTCATACTATCCTCACCGCGCCCCGAACAGCGCCGTGCCCACCCGCACATGGGTCGCGCCCATGGCGATGGCGGTCTCGAAGTCGCCGCTCATCCCCATCGACAGCTTTTCGACCTTCGCCTCGCGCCCCAAGGCTGCGAGGTGCGCGAAATAGGGTCCGGCGGGCTCGCCGTCGGGCGGGATACACATCAGCCCCGCGACCTCGAGACCGTGCTCGGTGCGGCAACGCGCGACGAACGCCACCGCCTCCGCCGGCACGATCCCGGCCTTCTGGCTCTCGAGCCCGATATTGACCTGCACGAAGACCGGCAGCCGCCGCCCGGCCCGCTCCATCTCGGTTTTCAGCACGCCGGCGAGTCGGTCGCGGTCCACACTCTGGATGACGTCGAACAGCGCCACCGCCTCGCGCGCCTTGTTGGTCTGCAGCGGGCCGATCAGGTGCAGTTCTATGCCGTCATAGGAAGCCCGGAGCTCGGGCCATTTTTCCTTCGCCTCCTGCACCCGGTTCTCGCCGAATACCCGTTGCCCGGCGTCAAGAAACGGCCGGATTGCTGCGGCATCGAAGGTCTTGGAGACGGCGATCAGCTCGACCCGGTCCGGCGGCGGGCCGAAACGGCGGCGCGCCTTCTCGATCCGTTCATGGATGTTTTCCAGCCGTTCCGCCGCGTTCTCGATGGTCATCGCCGACTTCCCGCCTGTTGACCCGTCAACCGATTTCTGTTGAAGGTCCGCTACTCAAAATCCCCCGCAAACGCAACATTCTGCGTCTGTTTTAAGGACATCCAGAAGTGACTGGTAGAAGCGTCGAACGCTACAATCCACGTGTGGAAGAGCCGCGCTGGCAGCAGGCCTGGGACGAGGCCCAGTCGTTCCTCGTCCGGCCCGACGACACCAAGGATCCCTACTACGTCCTCGAGATGTTCCCCTATCCGTCGGGGCGCATCCACATGGGGCACGTCCGCAACTATACCATGGGCGACGTGCTGGCGCGCTACAAGCGCATGCTCGGCATGAACGTGCTGCACCCGATGGGCTGGGACGCCTTCGGCCTGCCGGCCGAGAACGCGGCGATCCAGAACAAGGTCCACCCCAAGAACTGGACCCATGCGAACATCGCGGCGATGAAGAAGCAGCTGAAGTCGATCGGCTTCGCCTTCGACTGGACCCGCGAGATCGCCACCTGCGACCCCAGCTATTACCAGCACCAGCAGAAGCTGTTCCTCGATTTCCTGAAGGCCGGGCTGGTCGACCGCAAGAAGTCAAAGGTGAACTGGGACCCCGTCGACATGACGGTGCTCGCCAACGAGCAGGTGATCGACGGCCGCGGCTGGCGCTCCGGCGCCGTGGTGGAGCAGCGCGAACTGACGCAGTGGTTCCTCAAGGTCTCCGACTACGCCGAGGAGCTGCTCGACGCGCTCGACGGCCTCGACCGCTGGCCCGACAAGGTGCGGCTGATGCAGCGCAACTGGATCGGCAAGTCCGAGGGCATGCGGCTGTTCTTCGAGCTGACCGAGCGCTGGCAGAACTTCATGGCCCTCGAGGTGTTCACGACCCGTCCGGACACGATTTTCGGGGCCAGTTTCATCGCCATTTCGGCCGATCATCCGCTCGCCCGGACGATCGCCGACAAGCCCGAGATCGCTGCCTTCATCGAGGAGGCGCACCGCATCGGCACGGCCACCGAAGCCATCGACAAGGCTGAAAAGCTTGGCGTTTTCACCGGGCTTCACGTGAAACATCCGGTCAAGCCGGGTGCCACCCTGCCCGTCTACATCGCCAATTTCGTGCTCATGGAATACGGCACCGGCGCCATTTTCGGCTGCCCGGCGCATGACCAGCGCGACCTCGATTTCGCCCGCCGCTACGGCCTGCCGGTGATCCCCGTCGTGCTGCCCGAAGGCGCCGACCCGGACGAGTTCGAAATCGACACCGAGGCCTATACCGGCCCCGGCCGCGCCTATCACAGCGAGTTCCTCGACGGCCTCGATGTGGACGCGGCCAAGAAGAAGATCGCCGAGTTCTTCGCCACCCGCACCGTCGACAACCACCAGCAGGGCACCGTCGAGGTGAACTATCGCCTGCGCGACTGGGGCATTTCGCGCCAGCGCTACTGGGGCTGCCCGATCCCGGTGGTGCACTGCGAGACCTGCGGCACCAACCCGGTGCCCGACGACCAGCTGCCCGTGGTGCTGCCCGAGGACGTGACCTTCGACCGGCCCGGCAACCCGCTGGACCATCACCCGAGCTGGAAGCACACCAGTTGCCCGGTCTGTGCCGGCCCCGCCCTGCGCGAGACCGACACGATGGATACCTTCGTCGACTCGTCCTGGTACTACGCCCGCTTCACCGACCCGGCGGCGGCCACGCCCACGGTGCCGGCGATCGCCAACCGCTGGCTGCCGGTCGACCAGTATATCGGCGGCGTCGAGCACGCGATCCTGCACCTGCTCTACTCGCGCTTCTTCACCCGCGCCATGAAGGCCACCGGCCACCTCGACCTCGACGAGCCGTTCAAGGGCCTGTTCACCCAGGGCATGGTGGTGCACGAGACCTACAAGGACCTGAAGGGTGAGTGGCTATCGCCCGCCGACGTGGTCGTCTCCGGCATGGATGTCCGCACCGCCAGGCACGCGGTGACCGGCGCGCCGGTCGAGATCGGCTCCATCGAGAAGATGTCGAAGAGCAAGAAGAACGTCGTCGATCCCGACGAGATCGTCTCGACCTACGGCGCCGACACGGCCCGCTGGTTCATGCTCTCCGACTCCCCGCCCGAGCGCGACGTGCAGTGGACCGAATCCGGCATCGAGGGCGCCAGCCGCTTCCTGCAGCGGGTGTGGAAGCTGGTGAACGAGTCGCTCGACCTGGTCTCCGGCGGCACCTCGGCCGGCGACCTCATCGGCAACCTGTCGGCGGACGAGGCGGCGGCGCTGACGTCGGACGCCGAGATCATCGAGATCCGCAAGGTGGTGCATCGCACCGTCGCCAATGTCGGCGGCGAGATCGAGGGCCTGCGCTTCAACCGCGCCGTCGCCCAGATCTACGAGCTGACCAACGGGCTGGCGAAGTTCCTGGCGGCAGCCACCGCCCGCCCCTCCCCGGCGCGCGTCGCCGCCCTGCACGAGGGCGTCGAGCGGCTGGTGCAGGTGCTCGCCCCGATGATGCCGCACCTGGCCGAAAGCTGCTGGGCGCTGCTCGGCAACCAGGCGATGCTGGTCGAGACCCACTGGCCGGAGGTCGATCCGTCGCTGCTGGCGGACAGCGCCGTGGTCATCCCGGTGCAGGTCAACGGCAAGCGCCGCGGCGAGGTCACGGTGCCGAAGGATGCTGCCAACGACCTGGTCGAACGTGAGGCCTTGTCTCTGGAGGCAGTTGCCCGCATGCTGGACGGCAAGCCGCCCAAGAAGGTCGTGATCGTCCCCAACAGGATCGTCAATGTCGTGGTCTGAGGCCAGCCGCAGCACCGACGCAGACCCTCATCCCGAGCTTGTCGCAGGACGAGGCTCGGGCCGGTTGCTGCGCGCCGCCCTGCTCGCCACGGCGCTGGCCGCCACGACGGCCCTCACGGCCTGCTCCAGCCTCACTCCGGTCTATGGCGAGCGCGGCATCGGCCTCGAGCGCCAGGCCTTCCGCTACGACAAGCCGCAAAGCCGGCTCGAGCAGATCATCTACCAGGAGCTGGTGCTGCGGCTCGGCCGCTCCGCCGATCCGTCGGTGCCGCTGGTCCGCATCACCACCGCGAGCCGCGTGCGCGACCTCACCAAGAGCGACGTCAACCGTCCCTCGGAGCAGCGCGAGGCGGTGGTGACTGCCCGGATCGAGCTGGTCGAGGCGGACGGCACCGTCGCGTTCAGCGCCAGCCGCTCCGAGTCGGCGCTGTTCGCCGCCGACCGCCAGGCGCTGGCCGAGACCGAAGCCGAGCGCGAGGCGAAGGAGCGGGCCGCCAGGGAACTGGCGGAGACGGTGCGCCTCACCCTGCTCGGCGCCCTCGCCAACCCCGCCTGATGGTCGCGCTCAAGGCGCACGAGGTCGGCCGCTACCTCGATCGTCCCGATATTTCCGAGGGCGTGTTCCT
>JBQCFF010000269.1:0-2557 GCA_051959485.1 Devosia sp.
TCGAGCTTTTCGCTGGCGCAGGTGAAGTACTCGCGGGTGCTGCCGGTGTAGGCGGGGCGCGCGTGGCCTACCCCCACCCCAGCTTTGCTACGTCGCTGCGCTCCTAGCGCCGCTGCCCTCCCCACAAGGGGGAGGGAGACCAGTGTCACTGCCCAAGCCACAGCTCTCCCTCCCCTGGAGGGGGAGGGTAGCGCAGCTTGGCGGCTCGCCGCCTAGCGAAGCTGGGGGGGGGTGGAGCACCACGCTCCCTACTTCGACCTCGCCGTGTACACCCCGTCCCAGCCCGGCGGCGGCGGGTCGGCGCGCATCGCGGCGATCCGTTCGGCGTAGATGTCATAGAGCTTCGCCACCGGCTCGGCCCCGTGCGCGCGCGCCTTCGCCAGCGCCGCGTCGGCGCGGTCGGGAGCGGCGGCGCGGTAGGCCGCGATGAGCTCGGCGTGGTCCGCCGCCAGCGCCCGGAACGGCTCCGACCGTGCCGTCGCGTCGTCCCCGATCAGCGTGTGGATCGGCACTGGCTCGGCGCGGCCGACCACCCGCACCAGGTCGACCTCGAGGAAGGCCAGGTCGCCCGCCGCCCGCCGCGTCGGGTCGGTGACGAGGATCATCACCCCATAGGCCTTGGTCAGCCCCTCGACGCGCGAGGCGAGGTTCACCCCGTCGCCGATGGCGGAATAGGAGAAGCGCTGCGCCGAGCCGAGATTGCCCACGCAGCAGGGCGCGGTATTGAGCCCGATGCCGACCTTCAGCGGCTTGTCGCGGCCCTGGTTCAGCGCCTCGAGCCCCTCGACCATCCGCAGCGCCGCAAGGCAGCCCTTGCGCTCGTGGCCCGCGATATCGAGTGGCGCGTTCCAGAAGCACATGATGGCGTCGCCCATGTACTTGTCGATCGTGCCTTCCGAGGCGAGCAGGATGTCGGTCATCGGCGTCAGGAAGCCGTTAAGCAGCGCGGTCAGCTCGGTCGGGTTCATCTTCTCGGACAGCGAGGTGAAGCCGCGGATATCGGAGAACAGCACGGTGAGTTCGCGCTCCTCGCCGCCCAGCGCCAGCGACCCGGGGTCGGCGGCGAGGCGCTCGACCATGGCCGGCGACAGATAGCGGCCGAAGGCGCCGCGCACGAACTGCCGCTCGCGGTCGGTCAGCAGCAGCAGGATCGGCGTGGTGACGAGGAACGAGAGCGCCACCGCGATGCCGGGCAGCAGCGGATCGAGCAGCAGCCGCCCGCTCGCGAACGCCCACCACGAGGCCGCGAAGGCCAGCCCGAGCAGCACCAGCGCCACGCCGGAGGTGACGAGCGCCCCGGTGCGGCCGGCAAAGCCGAGCAGCACGAGGCCGAGCAGCGCCGCGGCGACGAGTTCCGCGCCGGGCGCCCAGTCCGGCCGGGTGAGGAACACCTGCCCGACGATCTGGTCGATGATCTCGACATGCACCCGCACCCCGGCGGTGGAATAGCCCATCGGCACGGCGACGATATCGCGCAGCCCTACCGCGCTGGTGCCGACCAGCACGATGCGGCCGCCGACCGCCGCCGACAGCGCCGCCATGTCGCCGGCAAGCACGTCCGCGGCAGCCACGGTCGGCAGCGACGGCAGGCCGGAATAGTAGATCCAGAAATCGCCCATCGGCCCGGTCGGCACGTCTAGGGCGCCGACGCGCAAAGCCACCATCGCCGCCTGCCCGGTATCGGCCTCGCCGCTGGCGCCGGTGGAGCGGACGACGTAGCTGCCCGCCCCCTGCGCCACGCGCAGCGCCTCGAGCCCGAGCGAGGGGTAGAGGTTGCCCTGCGCCGAAAACACCAGCGGCACCGTGCGGACCACCCCGTCGGCGGCGGTGGGGAAGGAGAACGAGCCGATGCCCTGCGCCGGCGCGGTGATCTCGGGGATGTTGCCGACGCCGCCCGAGAAGCCCGGCAGGTAGGTCTTCGGGTCGGCACCGCCGAAGGCGAAGCCGCCCTTGGGCGGCGGCAGCGCCGCCTCGGTCTCGTTGCTGATCGCCACCCCGAGCGTGACGTTGTTGCGGGCAATGGCGGCGGCGAACACCGCGTCGTTGCTCACCGCGCCGGTTGCCGGCAGCGTCACCTCGGCGCCGGCCTGGCGCAGCAGTTCGGCCTGCGCCGCCATCGAGGTGCGGTCGGGTTCGGGGAAGACGATGTCGAAGGCGACGGTCGCGGCCCCCGCCTGCCCCAGCCGGTCGACCAGTTGCGCCAGCACGGTGCGCGGCCACGGCCACTGCCCCAGGCGGCCGATCGAGGCCTCGTCGATATCGACCACCGCCACCGGCGCGCCCGCCTCGGCCCGCGGCAGCAGCCGCTGGTAGCTGTCGAAGACGAGGCTGGTGAGCCGGTCGAGCAGCGGCCGCTGCAGCGCGCCGAAGGTGAGCACGAGGGCGAGGGTGGCGAAACCGGCGATCCACACCGCCAGCGCCCGCCGCCGGTCGGCGCGCGTGCGCGTCGGTCTGAGCGGACCTTTCAGCATGGGGGCTCCCCTAAAGATCAGGGAGGGGGAGTCGCGCCGCGTTCGCCCATGAACACGCCGCTGGCGGTATAGTCGTAGCCGTTGCC
>JBQCFF010000270.1:0-2365 GCA_051959485.1 Devosia sp.
TGTCGAGCGCATCCTGCGCCAGATGAACGAGTCGGGCGTGCTCGGCCGCTTCGTGCCCGAGTTCGGCAAGATCGTCGCGCTGATGCAGTTCAACATGTACCACCACTACACGGTGGACGAGCACCTGATCCGCGCCGTCGGGGTCATGGCCGACATCGCCAATGGCGGGCTGCGCGAGCAGCTACCGCTGACGCACGAGCTGCTGCCGCACCTCAACGACACCCGGCTGCTCTACGTGGCGCTGTTCCTCCACGACATCGCCAAGGGCCGGCCGGAGGACCACTCGATCGCCGGGGCCCGCATCGCCCGCAAGTTCTGCCCGCGGCTCGGCCTCGATCCGGCGGAGACCGACACCGTGTCCTGGCTGGTGGAATACCACCTGCTGATGAGCGAGATCGCCCAGAGCCGCGACATCCAGGACCCCGAGACGGCGCGCGCCTTCGCCGACGTGGTGCAGTCGCCGCAGCGGCTGGCGCTCTTGATGATCCTCACCGCCTGCGACATCCGGGCCGTCGGCCCCGGCACCTGGAGCGGCTGGAAGGGCTCGCTGCTGCGCGCCCTCTACTACGCCACCGAGCCGCTGCTGTCGGGCGGTCACTCCAAGGTCACGCAGCGCGACCGGATCGAGGCGGCGCGCGCCGAGCTGCGCACGGCGCTGAGCAGCTGGCCGAGCGCGGAGGTCGAGACCTATCTCGGCCGCCACTACGACCATTACTGGCTGCGGGCGGAGCCGGAGCTGCAGGCCGAGCACGCCCGCATGATCCGCGCCGCCGACCAGGCCGGGCAGATGTTCTCGGGCTCGATCCGGGTGAAGGCCTTCGAAGGCATCACCGAGGTGACCTTCTACACCCCCGACCACCCGCGGCTCCTGTCGCTGATCGCCGGCGCCTGCACCATGTGCGACGCCTCGATCATCGGGGCGCAGATCTTCTCGACCCGCGACGGCCGGGCGCTCGACACCTTCCGCCTCCGCCGCTCCTTCCAGTCCGACGAGGACGAGAAGGTGCGAGCCACCCGCATCATCGACACCGTCCGGCAGCTGCTGCAGGGCAAGCGGCAGGTGCTGATCGACCTCGGCAAGGAGAGCCGCCACAACAAGCGGCTGCGGCCGTTCCGGCTGCCGGCGCAGGTGCAGGTGTCGAACGCCATCTCGGAGAAGTTCACCGTCATCGAGGTGATGGGGCTCGACCGCACCGGCCTCTTGCACCAGCTCACCCGCACCATCTCGGACCTCAACCTCACCATCGGCTCGGCCCATATCGGCACCTACGGCGAGAAGGCGGTCGACGTCTTCTACGTCACCGACCTGACCGGGCACAAAATCGACTCCCGCTCCCGCCAGAAAAAGATCCACGAAGCCCTCCTCGCCGTCTTCCGCAGCGCCGCCGACGACGAAGAAAAGCTGGCCAAGGTGGTGAATGGCTAGGCCAACCACGACGCTGAGGCTCGGGATCCTCCACCGCGACAGCGGGGGAGGGGGACCAGCGAAGCGGGTGGAGGGGGCGGTCAAGGGCGCGACGCTGCCGGGCCGCGGCGAGAGGTCGGCATCTGCCCCGCCCCCTCCACCGCCTACGGCGGTCCCCCTCCCCCGCTGCGCGGTGGAGGATCACCAGCGCCTCACCTCGGCGCGAGCGAAGGCACTCCGCCCCACCCTCCCCCTTGCGGGGAGGGTAGCGACGCTTGGGCGCGCCAGCGCCCTAGCAAAGCTGGGGTGGGGGTACGCAGGCGGATCGTCTCGATCCTCGGTGCATCCCCCCCACCTAGCTTCGCTAAGGCTTCGCCTAAGCTGCGCTACCTCCCCCGCAAGGGGGGAGGTGGGAGGTGGCGTTCCCCCGGGAGCGGCAGCTTGAGCCTTTACCGCAACTTCCTCTCGGTCGGCGGGCTGACGCTGCTGTCGCGCCTCTTCGGCTTCGTACGCGATGCGCTGATGGCGGCGGTGCTCGGCATCTCGCCGGTCTCCGACGCCTTCAACGCCGCCTTCCGCTTCCCCAACCTGTTCCGCCGGCTGTTCGCCGAGGGCGCCTTCAACACCGCCTTCGTGCCGATGTTCTCCGCGGCGCTCGAAAGCGAGGGCCAGGACGGCGCGAGGGAGCTGGCGAGCCGCATCATGAGCTGGCTGGTCGCCGCCATCGTGCTGATCACCGTGCTCGTCGAGATCTTCGCCGAGGCGATCATGGTGCCGTTCGTGCCGGGCTTCCTGCACGATCCGGCGAAGTTCGAACTCACGGTGTTCCTCACCCGCATCATGTTCCCCTATCTCGCCTGCATGTCGCTGATGGCGGCCTATGCGGCGATCCTCAACAGCCTCGGCCGCTTCGTCGCCGCGGCCTTCGCCCCGGTGGTGCTGAACATCGTCAACATCAGC
>JBQCFF010000271.1:0-4605 GCA_051959485.1 Devosia sp.
GTCAGATCGGCCCTCCCATCAGGGCTTTATTTTGGTCGGATCGCCTAACAAGTCGGGCCCATTAAACGACAGAACGGCCTCACGTTGCTCGTCGGTTAGCGTGGCAAGGAATCCCGTCATCTGCCGCCGCTTGCGCAAGGGTTCAGGGGCGGCGGGCTGCTTAGGTTCAATGCGAACCCGGGCGCTGTGGATCAGCTTCTTAAAAGCACGCATCGTCCTCAAACCTCCTTCCACATATAAGGCGAACCCGATCTTGGATCAGGGTCCTTGAAGCCAAATTTCTTGTAGTAGTTGACAAGGCCAGAACCCATAGGTTGCACGTAAAGCCTATGAAGGTCCCTTATCTGAGCATAGTTCGTGGCCGCATCCAAGAAAATAAGGGTGCGGCTTCTTTTCAGAGGGCACCCGTCACGGCGGTCCCCTTCGATGAACTCCAGAAGAATCCCGTCTTCAAAGCCCCTGGCTACCCCCATACCCACCAGCCGGCTTTCATGCCAAATAGCAATTTCCAGCCGGTCGATCGCCGTGACCTGCTTATCGATCCTAGTCCATGGGAAGAACGTATCCGGCCACATGGCGTTGAATGCGCGTCCCGACCACTCCGTCAGCGAAAACGGCCCGCAGAGGGCGCGAAGGTTCTTAACAGTCGCCTGACGGCACTCATGGCCGATTTGGATGTAGTCTGCTTGTTCGCAATGTCCCTCAACTCTAAAAACGCCCCCAAATATTGCGGGGACATTCTTTAGGGCGTCACACGGAGTCAAGTGGCGGCACCCGTCCGCAAGTCATGCCCACAAGGATGCCGGATGGCAGACATGACCGGCGCCAACAAGATGAGCTATGCTCCCGCCTTCATGCCCTTGCGCAGGAACAGGATGGCGAGGCCTTCCATCAGCAACTGGCCGGCGGCGTGGCCGTCGAAGCTGGGGATGTCGACGCCGACCAGCTGGCCCAGCGCGGCCAGCACCATGGCGGCGGCAACGATGTAGGTCTTGAAGCCGTCGAGAATGCCCAGGTTCATCAGAAGTCTCCTCAGGTTGGATGTGATGATGGAAACGAGCAGCCGGTTTCGCGCCGCCGCGAGCCGCTGACCGAGTTCGTCGAAGATCGTCCTACGCATCGAATGCCCCCGTCACCGTCGGGCCCGGCCCTAACTCGGCGCCGAGCTGGCTGACGCTGAAGGCGAAAGCCGCAGGCAGCGTGCCGAAATCGGCGAGCTGCGCCGCGGCCGGATAAGCGGCGGCCGGCGCCGCAACCTCGAACTCCCGCACCGGCACCGCGCCGTCGAAGATCGTCACCCGATACGCCTCGGGCGGGTAGTCGAGCCCCACCTCGAGCCCGGCCCAGCTGCCGGCATCGGCCCGCGACCGCCTGATCCAGCCCAGCGTCACGTCGCCCGAGCCGTCGCGCGCCCCCCGCAGGTGCCCCGGCGGCAGCGGCGCCAGCGGCGCGAGCCCGATCTCGGCGGCAAACTCCGTGCCCTCGGCATCGCGCCGCCCGGCAAAGGCCCGCAGCGCCAGCGCGTCGCCGACCCAGCCCGGCTCCACCGGCAGCACGGCCACGGCCTCGTCGAGCACCGCAACGCCCGCGCCCGGCGCTGCCGCGCCCACTGCCGTGCCGCCCTGGCCGCGCAGCAGCCGCGTCAGCCGGTACGTCCCTGCCCCGACCAGTTCGGCGTTGGCAAAGCCGATGACCTCCCAGCCCGCATCCGTCTCGAGCGCCAGCCGGTTGCTCCCGGCGAGCGCCGCCAGTTCTTCGACATCGGCAAGGTGACCGCCATAAAGCTGCACCGTCAAAGCCTGACGGTCCCATAGCGCCAGCGGCCCGGGGGCGAGTGGCGTCAGCAGCTCGCCGAACGCCGCCGGCCGCGTCAGCCGCGCCAGCGTCGCCCCGGTCGATGCCAGCTGCACCTCCACCGATCCCGGCCAAGGGGAAGCCCAGACCGCCAGCAGCAGCCGCGATACCCCGGTCGAGCTCGCCTCGCCGGGCAGGTGCGCCGCCACCAGCAGCGGCTCGGCCAGAGCTGGCGGCGCCCCGCCCGGGCGGGAAACCCGCTCGCTCAGCACGGCCGGATGCAGCACCGGCGGCACGGCCCGCGCCGAAACCCGGCGCGCCAGTCCGTCCCGGACCTCGGTGATCTCGAACGGCCCCTCGCCCTCGCCATCCACCGCGAGCACGTCGCCCACTTCGAGCGCCGCGAAGGAGGGCGGCAGCGTCAGCTCCAGCGTGTCGCGGCCGACGCTGGCGGCCACCAGCGCCCGCTCCGCCGCGGTTCGCGCCCCCGCCGCGTCGAGCACCAGCCCCGCCTGCTGCGCCGCCACCGCGCCGGCTTCGGCCAGCAGCGCCGTCGCCGTGCCCGCCAGGTAATCGCGCTCCCGATCGACATAGCCCAGCGCCAGCCGGCCCACCGCCTCGGATGGGTCGGGCCGCCGCCGCGAGCGCATCGGCCCGTCGGCGACCACCGCGTCGTCCACCGCCACGACGGCGCGGGGGGACGGCGCCACCAGCGCCAGCCCAGCCTCGCCATCGCGCACCGACAGCCCGCTCGCCCCGAGCATGCCCTCGAGCGCGGCGCGCGCCGAGACCACGCCCTCGACCGTCAGCCCGTGCACCAGCGGCAACGCCGCCGCGCCCGACAGCTCGGTGTCCCAGTCCGCCGCCACCGCGGCCGCCAGCTCGTCGCTCGCCAGCGTCCCGAGCCGGCCGGTAAGCCACTGGCCGGCCGCGTGGTTCGGGGCATCCGACCAGGTCTCCGCCTCCGCCGGGAATGCCGGATAGGGCCGCGCGTCCCAGGTCCAGAGCGTCACCCGCTCCACCATGGGGCTGTCGGCCCAATAGCTCAGTTGTGCGCGCAGGAACTGCCGCTGCAGCAAGCCGTCCGGCGCGCCCGACGAGAAATACGGCCGCCCGCCCTCGGCGCTCTTCCCGTCCGGGAACACGTTCGGCTGGTTCGCCCCCTTGTCCACCGCCCCGCAGCCCAACTCCGTGAACCACACGGGCTTGGATCCCGGCACCCAGGCGGTCGGCGTCGGCGAACGCACCCCGCCCACCCGGTCGTGATGCGGATTGCCCCACCACCCGCCGAGGTCCTTGAAGCGCCAGACCCAGTGTTCGCCATGCGCACCATCGACGATCGGCGTCCGCACCCCGGCGAGCCGGTCGGCGTCGGCGGCGTAGAACCAGTCGAACCCCTCGCCCCCGGCGATCCCCGCCGTCAGGTAGCCGAGGTCATGCGGCCCGTCCCACAGCGCGAAATCGGCATGCGCCTCGCCGTCGCGCCAGTCGGTCAGCGGCATGTAGTTGTCGATCCCCACCGCCGCGATGTCTGGCGAGGCCCAGAGCGGGTCGAGGTGGAAATACTTGTCCCCCGGCGCGTCGGGCGGCTGGAAGCCGTGGTACTCGCTCCAGTCCGCCGCGTAGGTCAGTTGCACCGCCGGCGCGATCGCCCTCGCTTCCGCGGCCAGCGCCACCAGCGCGTCGACGAACGGAAACCCGTCCGCCTCGCGCACCGTGGTCATCCCGACCAGTTCCGAGGCCAGCACCAGCGCCTCCGCCCCGGTCTCCGCGGCCAGCGCCGCGTAGCGCCGCACCATGCGCCGTAGCCCCCAGTCGGCAGCCGTGCCGACGAACCCCGCCACGTCCGCCGCCGCGCCGCTGATCCGCCCGCGCCACGGATAGGCCGGCTGCCCTAGCGGGTTGCCCTCCGGAATATCCATCAGCAGCATGGGATACAGCGTCACCGCCAGCCCGCGCGCCCTCAAATCGGCGATCGCGGCCCGCACCGACGCGTCCGACGGCGTCCCGCCATAGGCCGGCCCATCCCCATGCGTCGAAACCACCTCCGCCATCGCGCGCGAAATGCCGGCGACGCTCCAGCTCGCGCCCTTCACCTGGCGCGCTCGCCTCCACCTTCGGCCGCATCGTGCAGTGCCCGGCGCGCAGGTCGTCACCGAACCAGCTCACCACGAGCGCCACGTGCTCGAGGTTCGGGCAGAGCGCCTGCAGTTCGTCGAGCGACAGCGTCCAGTCGCTTACCACCGCCGACTGGTGCGCGTTTTCCGCCGCCGCGGCGCCCGGCCCCAGCACCCGCACGCGCGGCGTCGGGTCGTAGCCGAACTCCGTCGCCCCGGGGATCACCGTCACCGAGCGGATCAGCGGCTCCAGTTCACCCACCACGCGGCAGAGTTCCGCCGTGATGTTGGGCACGCGGTTGCCGAACTCCCCCAGCGGCAGCCGCTCGAACACCAGGTAGCAGAGCCCGCGATAGGCCGGGGCCACGCCCTGCTTCGCCTCGATCAGGCTGTCCGCCGCCTGCGTCTCCGTCCCGCGGTAGAACCGCGCGGAAACCCCCTCGAGTTCGAGCGGCTGCCCGTCGGCCCATACCCGCCCGAGCCGCTGCACCTCGCCCTCGCAGAAGGCGATGGCAAAGCTGGCGCAGATCTCGGATTCTTCGGCCTCGGCCGTCCCCTTGCCGCCCCGGCTCTCGCGCGTGATCTCCTCGAGCTCCGTCGCCCAGATGATGTTGCCGGCGAGCCGGCTCCAGCCATAGAGCCGCGGCACCGCCCCGCCCTCGCTCGAGCCCTGCAGCCGGATATCCGGCCGCGC
>JBQCFF010000272.1:0-4609 GCA_051959485.1 Devosia sp.
CGCGCCTCGCGCTCGTCGAGCCCGATGCCCATCAGGGTATCGCGCAGCTCCGGCTTCAGCAGCCCGACCAGCGACGTCCGCCCGGATTTCGGCCGGTCGGCATGGGCATGGTGATCGAGGTCGAGGGCGATGGACATGGAGCGGGCGGCTTTCCCAGCGGGCGCGGATTCTGGCAGCGGTGCCCTACGAAGGCACGGCGACGGCGGCTGATAACATAGGTAGCCGATCGGCGCAAAGAAGGCCCCCGGCAGGGCTGCCTTGCGCGAACGTCCCTAAACCACCCCGGCGCCAGGCCGGATCAGCCGGTGCACTCGCCTTCAAGGGCGCGTGAAGCGGCGGTGGCGCCCGACAGCGAGAAGGTCTCGGAGACCTTGATGCCCTTGTCGGTGGTGCCCTCGATGACGACCTCGGAGCCGGCGCGCAGCGCGCTCGCGAGGGCATCGTTCTGGCCCGGATTGAGCAGCCAGGCCGCATCCTTGGCGGTGAACAGCTCGAAGGTCTGCCCGCCCACCGAGGCGGTGGCCGGCGTATCGGCGGCGAAGTTGAACCCGGCGACGAGGTTAAGCTCGTTGCGCACCCCCAGCGACGGCCGGTGCGTGAGGTAGAGATAGGCCTCGGTGTACTCGTCGGGCTGCGGCCCGACCTCGGTCGGCCGGGTCAGCGCGAAGCAGACCGGCCCGGTCTGCTCGGTGGCCGAGTAGGCCGACCAGGAGCGGAACTCGCCGATCAGCTTGACCTGCTGCGCCAGTGCCGGCGCGGTCGACAGGAGGATGATGGCGGTTGCCGCTGCGGCGAATCTCATTGGAGCCTCGTTGCTCGAACCTTAGCTGTGCCAGACCCCGAACGCGCAGGGTAGCCCTGAGGTTCAGGCACAGGCCTTGGCGATTTCGGCAAGCGCGGCAGTGACGCCCGACAGGCTGTAATTGTCGGTCATGCTGTTGCCCTTGCTCGAGGTGCCCTTGACGATGAGCTTCGAGCCGGCCTTCATCGCCTCGACGAACGCCGCCTCGTCGGACTCGACGGCGAGCCAGGCGGCTTCACCCTCGGTGACCATCGGGAAGCTCTTGCCATCGATGCTGGCGGTGACATTGGCATTGCTGTGGAACGGGTAGCCGACCAGCGTCTGCACCTCGTTCTTGGTGCCGAGGCCCTTGCGGTTGATGATCAGGAAATGGATTGGGCTGCGCTTCACCGGCGCCCCGTCGACCTGCTGCGGGGCCCAGCTCTCCGGCACCGCCGAGACGTAGCACATCGGGCCGTTGCCGTCGGCGCCGCTCCACGCGGTCCATGAGCTGAACGTCCCGAGCTGCTTGATTTCCTGTGCGGCAACCGGTGCCACCAGGGCCGCCAATGCCAGCACGGCCAGCCCAATGCGAGTTGATGTCATCGCCCAACATCCTTCGTGAAGTCTGCGCAACCGACACCCCGGCATCCTGCCACCAGCATGGTTACCAAGCTCTCAAGGCGGGCGCGCATTTGAGTTAAGTCGCGACCTTAGCGGCAAACATGACGGCAATTTGGCGCGCCGGAACGGCCTCTTTCCTATCTGGACCGCCATGATGAATGAACCGTTAACGCCGGTTCAGGCCGCCAGCCGATACGCCTGCTCGACGAGATAGGGGCCGCCCCCCACCGAATCCTTGGACGAGAACAGCACGAAGCGCCTGACCTGGAACTCGAGCGGCATGAACCGGCCGGCCAGCGCGATGAACTGCGCCACCTCCATCGCCGAGGCGCCGCGCAGCCGCGCCAGCGACACGTGCGGCACGAATTTCCGGCCCTCCGGCGCCAGTCCGCAGCGCTGCAGCACCCGTTCCTGCGCCGCCTGCAGCCGCACCAGCGCGGCGTTGTTCTCCACCCCGGCGAACAGTGCGCGCGGCCGGTCGCCGCCGAACGAGCCGAGGTGATCGAGCTTCACCGTGAAGGCTTCGGAGTCGATCAGCCGGTCGAGCATGTCGGCCACCTCGCTCGCGGTATGGTGATCGACATCGCCGATGAAGCGCAAGGTGATGTGATAGTTCTCGGGGTCGATCCAGCGCGCTCCGAGCAGCCCGCCGCGCTTCAACGACAGCGCCAGCGCCACCTCGCGGGGCACCTCGAGTCCGGTAAAGAGCCTGGGCATTCGACCCTCCCTTTGCCGCCGGTTGCGCCGGTGATTCGGAGATCACCCGCACCGACGGTATCGAGCACAAATGAACGCTGCAAGAACGCGCGGCGCCCCCGCTTTGTTCGTTAGCAACATAATAGTCCAGCTATTTGCCTTAACGCCTTGAAGCCATGCGACATTACGGATTGGCAAGGGATGCCCCAACCCCTTGTACTAACCGGCGGGACGTCTCATATTCGGTGATTGACGGCGACGGGCGCGAGATCGCTTCGCAAGGACCGTCGCCAGGAAAGGGAATCTTGCAATGGCTGAATTCGACAGACCGACTATCGCGGCTTCGCGGGCCGGAACCGCCGCGGCCATCGACGAGGGCCTGCGGAGCTATATGCTCAAGGTCTACAACTACATGGGCATCGGGCTG
The DNA here is from genome assembly GCA_051959485.1 of Devosia sp. Lineage (GTDB taxonomy): Bacteria > Pseudomonadota > Alphaproteobacteria > Rhizobiales > Devosiaceae > Devosia_A. The sequence continues at coordinate 2,529 of JBQCFF010000272.1, forward strand.
GTGGTGACGGGCCTCGTCGCCTTCTTCGCCAACCAGGCGGCCACCACCACCAACGCTTCCGCCGCCGCGGCGCAGCTGCAGAACGGCGAATACCTGACCCAGTGGGGCGTGCTGCTCTACACCAGCCCGCTGATGTGGGTGTTCGCGCTGGCGCCGCTGGCGTTCGTGCTGGTGCTGAGCTTCGGCATCAACAAGCTGAGCGTCGGTGCGGCGCAGCTCACCTTCTGGGCCTTCGCCGCCATCATGGGCCTGTCGATGTCGTCCATCTTCATGGTCTACACCGATGCCTCGATCGCCAAGGTGTTCTTCATCACCGCCGCGACCTTCGGCGCGATGAGCCTGTGGGGCTACACCACCAAGCGTGACCTGACCGGCATGGGCAGCTTCCTGTTCATGGGGCTGATCGGCCTGATCATCGCCATGGTGGTGAACATCTTCCTGCAGAGCTCCATGCTCGAGTTCGCCATCTCGGCGGTCGGCGTGCTGATCTTCGTCGGCCTCACGGCCTACGACACGCAGAAGATCAAGGAGAGCTACGACGTGAGTCTCGGCTCCGACGTGCTGGCCAAGGGCGCCATCATGGGCGCGCTGAGCCTCTACCTCGACTTCATCAACCTGTTCATGATGCTGCTCCGGCTGTTCGGCAACCGCGAATAATCGAGCCCATAAGCAAGTCCCATTGGACTTGCGCTCCGGGTTGGAATTGATTGGGGCCGCGATCCGGTTGGGATCGCGGCCCTTCTCTTGTCCGGACCCCCGATGAGCGACATCAGCCTCCGCCCCTTTGCGTGGCGCGACATCCCCGCGATCGCCGCCATCTACCGGCCCTATGTCACCGACACGGTGATCACCTTCGAATACGAGCCGCCGAGCGAGGCGACCATGGCTGCCCGCTTCGGCGCCATGGTGGAGCTCGGCCACCCGATCATCATCGCCGAGCGCGGCGGCGAGGTGGTGGGCTACGCCTACGCCTCGTACTACCGCACCCGCGTGGCCTACCGCTTCACCTGCGAGAACTCGATCTACCTGCGCCAGGACATGGTGGGACAGGGGCTGGGCGGCCGCCTGCTCGACCGGCTCATCGAGGAGAGCCGCGCCTTCGGCTTCCGGCAGATGATCGCCGTGATCACCGCCGAGCGCACCAACTCGGTCCGCCTGCACGAGAAGGCCGGCTTCGTGCATGTCGGCACGCAGGAGAACACCGGCTTCAAGTTCGACCGCTGGATCGGCGTCACCTACATGCAGAAGGCGCTGTAGTGCTCGGGCTCAAGCACCGGACGAACCGGCTGGTGCCCTATCATCCAGGCTGGGTGGAGGCGTTCGAGACCGAACGTCGGCGGCTCGCCGAAGCGCTCGGGGCGGTGGCCATGGGCATCGAGCACTACGGGTCGACCGCCGTGCCGGGTCTTGCCGCAAAGCCCATCCTCGACATCCTGGTCGGCGTCCTGCCGCTGCGCAACTGGCAGCGATGCCGCGAGCCGCTGATCGGACTCGGCTACGACTACGCCGAGAATGCCGGCGTTCCCGGTCACCACACATCTTCGGCCGCGGCCGCGACGTCACCGAGCGCACCCATCTCGTGCACGTGGTCGAGTTCGGCGGGGAGTCCTGGGCCAGCAACCTCGCGTTCCGTGACGCGCTGCGCAGCGACGCCGGGCTGCGCGACGCCTATCTGCGGGTGAAGCAGGCGGCGGCAGCGGCGGCGCCCGACAGCCGTGGCCGATACAACGAGCTGAAGCAGGAGTTCATCGCCGAGGCCAAGCGGCAAGCGATCGGCGGCTAGTTACTTCACCACGGCGAGTTCGAGAACCCGGAGGACGGTGGCGAGGTCGTGGCCGCGCTTCAGGACGCGGCCGTCCTGGTTCAGCACCATGTACTGGCCCTGCTTGTTGCGCAGCTTCGGGTTCTTCTCGACGACGTAGAGCGGCCGCTCGGACGACCGCTTGTAGATCGAGAACAGCGCCCGCTCGCGCAGGAAGTCGATGGCGTAGTCACGCCAGTCGCCGCTGACGACCTTGCGGCCGTAGACATTGAGGATGGTGCTCAGTTCCTTGCGGTCGAAGGTGACCGAGGCGATGAAC
>JBQCFF010000273.1:0-8546 GCA_051959485.1 Devosia sp.
GGCCAGCGCCGCCTCGGCCGACATGCGGCGGTTCTGGTACACCGCCTCGCCGACGCCGGTCAGCACGGCGCCGATCTGGCCCATGAGGCCGATATCGGCGGTGCCGATCGAGCCGGTGCGGCGCACCACCGGCACGACGTCATTGGCGAGCAGGCCGAGATAGGCGTCGACCAGCCCGCGCGAGCAGCCGACACGGCCGGTCAGCGCGGTGTTGACGCGGATCGCCATGGCGTTGCGCACGACGGAATTGGGGAACGGCGCGCCGGTGCCGAAATGATGCGCCCGCACCAGCCCCAGGTTGAACGCCTCGAGGTCCGCGGGCGACCACTCGACGTCCTTCATCGCCCCGACGCCGGTGGTCGCGCCATACACCGGCTCGCCGCGCGCGATCCGCTCGTCGACGATCCGCCGCGCCGCATCGACGCGCGCCATCGCCTCGAGGTCCGCCGAAAGCGTCACCGCGCGCTGCCCGATGCGCGCCAGCGCCCCGAACGTCAGTGGCTTGCCGTCAAGGGTGAGAGGCGTGGCTACGTGCTGCATGCACCGGGCTTAGCCGGGGATCGGGCGGCGCGCAATGGGAGGCGGATCGCCCGAGGCACGCGCTCGCCACGCGCACCATCTCCCCCTTGGTGGGGGAGAAAGCGAAAACTTGGGCTTGGCGCAGCCAAGTCCTTGGTTTTCGCAAGAGAGGGGGTGGTTTGGAGGGCTCCAGGTTGCCTCGTGCCACTGCCCTCCCTCCCCCTTATGGGGAGGGTAGCGAAGCTTGCGAACGAAGTGAGCCTAGCGCAGCTAGGGTGGGGGTACCCCGCCCCCCTACCCCTCGCCACCCGGCAGCGGATACCGCTCCACCTCGCGCAGCAGCTCGATGAAGGCGTCGACCGCCGTCTCCACCGTGATCCGCCCCTTGTCGGCGGTGGCGAGGTGGGCGTCGCCGGCCGCGCCGAGCGGGTGGATGTCGCTGGCGATCCAGGCGTAGCTCAGCGGCCCGGTGGGGCGGAGGTAGCGGTAGGCCTGCTCGTCGCGGGCGGCGACGGAGGGAAAGTCCTGCAGCTTGTCGCGGTTCACCAGCTCGGGGCGCAGGTGCAGCACCACCGAGGTCTCGCTGTCGCCGCCATGGATGCCGTGGCGGTTCTCGATATCGGAGTAGAGGTCCTTGGGCCAGAACTGGCTCCAGCCGGCCTTCACCGCCAGCATCCCGGCCCGGACCCGCAGCTCGCGCGCCACGATGTCGAGGATCGAGACGTTGCCGCCATGCGAGTTGACGAACACCACCTTGCGGATACCGGCGCGGGCGATCTCCAGCCCCACCTGCGTCCAGGCGTCGATCAGGTTGGTGGCAGTGTGCGACAGGGTGCCGGTCTGCCAGATATGCTCGTTCGACTTGCCGATCGCCTGCACCGGCAGGATGCGCAGGTCGAGGTCCGGCGGCGCCCGCTCGACCAGCAGGTCGAGGTGCCCCTGGTTGATGATCGTGTCGGTACCGACCGGCAGGTGCGGCCCATGCTGCTCCACGGCAGCGGTGGGGAACACCGCGATCGTCCGCTTCGGATCGAGGTCGTGGAAGTCGAAGGCGGAAAAGTCGTTCCACCAGATCTTGCGGTAGCTCATCGGGGGTCAGGTTCCAGTGTCAGCCGGGCAAGGCGGCGATCGCCTCGATCTCGACGACGAATTCCTCGCGCGAGAAACCGCCGACGATCATCAGGGTGGAGGCCGGGTACGGCTCCTCGAACAGCGCGTTGCGCACGTCCATGTAGCCGCCCATGTGCTCGCGGCCGGTGACGAAGGCGTTGAGCTTCACCACGTCCTTGAGCTCCATCCCCGCCTCGGCGAGAATCGCCTGGATGTTGGCGAAGGCGACCCGGGCCTGCCCGGCGGCGTCGGCGGGCACCGCCCCCTCGCGGTCGATGCCGAGCTGCCCTGAAACGAACACGAAGCGCGAGCGTGAGTTCACCTCGACGCCCGGGCTGTACGGCGCAAACGGCGGGTGAATGGTGGTTGGTGAAAGCGGCTTATGCACAGCGCCCCCTGCGGTATATGCTCAGCTAAGCGTCAAACGGCGCGGAAGAAAAGCCCCAATTCGAGCTACCTGCCTAAAGCAGAGGCAGTTCCGGGAATGCCGCACTTTTGGGCTTTTCTTTTGCCCGGAGGCACGAAAAGAATGTTCCATCGTGCCTGCGGGCACGGCAGGGATCGATCGCGCCGGACTGGCGAAGACCTCCGGCCAACAGGGAGACTGACATGATCGACGTGACGAGGATTCTGGCCTTGGGGGTGGTGACGCTGGCCCTCGGCATGGCCGGCGCACAGGCGCAGGACAAGGTGACCTACGGCACCAACTGGGTCGCGCAGGCCGAGCATGGCGGCTTCTACCAGGCGGTGGCCGACGGCACCTACGCCAAGTACGGACTCGACGTCACCATCCGCCAGGGCGGCCCGCAGATCGCCGGCCAGAGCCTCCTGATGTCCGGCCAGATCGATTTCTACATGGGCGGCTCGTCGTCGGCGATCAACGGCGTCGCCGAGGGCGTGCCGATGGTGGCGATCGCCGCGATCTTCCAGAAGGATCCGCAGATCCTGCTCGCCCATCCGGATGCCGGCTTCGAGACCTTCGCCGACCTGCAGAAGGCGTCGAAGGCCTTCATCTCGGCCGAGGCGACGACCTCGTTCTGGGCCTGGATGAAGAGCGCCTACCCGGGCTTCACCGACGAGCAGCTGGTCCCCTACACCTTCAACCCGGCGCCGTTCATCGCCGACAAGATGTCGATCCAGCAGGGCTACGTCACCTCCGAGCCGCTGGCGGTGGAGAAGGCGGCTGGCTTCAAGCCGAAGGTGTTCCTGCTCGCCGACAACGGCTACGAGCCCTACTCCACCACCATCACCGCGATGAAGCCCTGGCTCGACGAGCACAAGGACATCGCCAAGCGCTTCGTCGAAGCCTCGATCATCGGCTGGTACCACTACCTCTACGGCGACAACAAAGCCGCCAACGAGATGATCAAGAAGGAAAACCCGGAGATGACGGACGAGCTGATCGCCTTCTCCATCGAGCAGATGAAGGCAAACGGCATCGCCGTCTCGGGCGACGCGGTCGACAAGGGCATCGGCTGCATGACCGACGCGCGCTGGCAGTCCTACTACGAGCTCGGCGCCAAGATCGGCATGTTCAAGCCAGGGCTCGACATCAAGCCGGCCTATGACACCGAGTTCGTGTGCCAGGGGCTTGGCACGGAGCTCGCGAAGTAAGACAAGCACGCTCTCGGCGCGGGCAACCCGGTCCGCGCCGTTCGACCCTAACGTGGGCTGACTGATTTGACCGACCTCTCCGCCGCAATGGCCGTAGCGCCTCGTCCCGCAGGCTCGTCGAGCACCGTGGTCTCGATGCAGAACGTGTCCAAGGTTTTCTCCAACGGCACGCTCGCCCTCAAGGACATGTCGCTCGACGTCGAGCGCGGCGAGTTCCTGAGCCTGCTCGGCCCTTCGGGCTGCGGCAAGTCCACGGCGCTGCGCATCATCGCCGGCCTCGGCGCCCCGAGCTCCGGCCGCGTCGACTGGCCCTCCAGCAAGATCAACTCCCGGGGCCTGCCGGAAGGCGATGTCGGCTTCGTGTTCCAGGAACCGACGCTGATGCCGTGGCAGACGGTGTTCGGCAACGTCTACCTGCCGCTGCGACTCAGCCGCGTCGGCAAGGCGGCGGCGCGCGAGCGGATCATGGAGACGCTGGCCTCGGTCGGCCTCGCCGATTTCGCCGGCGCCTATCCGCGCGAGCTGTCGGGCGGCATGAAGATGCGCGTCTCCATCGCCCGGGCGCTGGTGACCAACCCCAAGCTGCTGCTGATGGACGAGCCCTTCGCGGCGCTCGACGAGATCACCCGGCAGAAGCTCAACGACGACGTGCTGCGACTCTGGCGGCAGTCGGGCGTGACGGTGATCTTCGTCACCCATTCGGTGTTCGAGAGCGCCTACCTCTCCAACCGCATCGTGGTGATGCGGGCCCGGCCGGGCCAGGTGTTCGCCGACCTGCCGCTGGCGCACGGCGCCGAGCGCGACGCCGACTACCGCACTTCGGAAGAGTATCGGGCGACCACCGCGCAGGTGTCGCACGCGCTCCACGATGCCATCCACGCCGGCGGAGGGACGCACTGATGAGCCAGGTCGCCCAGCCCGCTAACTCGCCCGCCCCGGACAATGCCGACGAAGCCGGCACCGACAGCGCCGTCGCCATCCTCGTGCCCCGTACCTCGCTGGCGGAGCGCGTGCTGCGCGTCGGCGTGCCGGTGCTGATGCTGCTGGTCGCCATCCTCGCCTGGCACCTGACGGTCACCCTCAACGACATCCCGAAATACATCCTGCCGGGTCCGGCGGACGTCGCGCAGTCGCTCTACACCGACTGGCCGACGCTGTGGCCGGCGCTGCTGGTGACGCTGCGCATCACCCTGCTGGCGCTGGTCTTGGCGCTGATCGGCGGCGTGGCGCTCGCCATCGTGCTGGTGCAGAGCCGCTGGGTCGAGCTGGCGCTGTTCCCGTTCGCGGTGATCCTGCAGGTGACGCCGATCGTCGCCATCGCCCCGCTGCTGCTGGTCTACACGCAGCCGCAGACGGCGCTGCTGATCTGCTCGTTCCTCGTCGCCTTCTTCCCGATCCTTTCCAACATGGTGGCGGGGCTGAAGAGCGTCGACCACAACCTGTTGAACCTCTACGACCTCTACGGCGCCTCGCGCTGGCAGACCCTGCTCTACCTGAAGATCCCAGCCGCCATGCCCTACTTCATGGCCGGCCTCCGGATCGGCGGCGGGCTGGCGCTGATCGCGGCGGTGGTGGCGGAGTTCGCGGCGGGCTCGGCAGGCCAGGGCTCCGGCCTCGCCTACCGGCTGCTCGAGTCGCAGTACCGGCTGAACATCCCGCGGCTGTTCGCGGCCCTGATCCTCTTGACCGGCACCGGCGTCGCCATCTTCGGCCTCACCTCGTTCATCTCCTGGCTGGTCCTGCACCGCTGGCACGAAAGCGCCATCCGGCGGGAGAATTGATCGTGCACGCCGCAAGACCCCTCACCCGTCTCGGCCTTCGGCCGATCCACCCTCTCCCCGACGGGGAGAGGAACGGCGTCCTGCGCCGACGTCGAGGAATTCTTCTCCCCGTCGGGGAGAAGGTGGCGCGTAGCGCCGGATGAGGGGTCTGATGCACGGCACCCCTGCCCTTTCCTCCGGCACCGTCACTCTCGGCAATGCGCGCGTGCCGGCCGCGGCAATGGGAGAGATCGGCGACGGCTCGGTGCTGGCGGTCGATATCGAGATCGCCGACGGCCGGATCGCGGCCATCCGCCCGACCGGTTCCGCCCCGCCCACCGGCCCGCTCCACGACATGGACCAGGGGCTCGTGCTCCCCGCCTTCGTCGACGTGCACACGCACCTCGACAAGGGGCACATCTGGCCGCGCCAGGAGAACCCGGACGGCACCTGGCTCGGCGCCCTGCTGGCCGCCGGCGATGACCGCGAGCGGCGCTGGAGCGCGGCCGACGTCGAGCGGCGCTTCAATTTCGCGCTCCGCTGCGCCTATGCGCACGGCACCGCCGCCATCCGCACCCACCTCGATTCGGCGCCGCCGCAGCTCGAGGTCAGCTGGCCGGTGTTCGAGCGGCTGCGCGAGCGCTGGGCCGGGCGGATCGAGCTGCAGGCGGTCTCCATCGTCGGGCCCGACACGCTGGTCAACCCGGGCGAACTCGACCTGGTGGCGCGGCAGGTGCAGGCCTCGGGCGGGGTGCTCGGCGGCTCGATGGCCGAGTACGGCCGCTCGCAGGAAGCCATGCTGGCCGTGGTCGAGAAGGCCGGCGAGCTCGGCCTCGACCTCGACCTCCACACCGACGAGAGCGCCGACCCCGACGCCCACGCCCTGCTCCACCTCGCCGAGGCGGTGCTCGAGACCGGCTTCGACCGCAAGGTGACGGCCGGGCACTGCTGCGTGCTCACCGTGCAGGACGAGCGCACCGTCCGCACCACCATCGACCGGGCGGTCGAGGCGGGCATCGCCATCGTGTCGCTGCCCATGTGCAACATCTACCTGCAGGACCGCGAGAACGGCAACGGCGCCGTCCGGACGCCGATCCGCCGCGGCGTGACGCTGCTCAACGAGTTCAAGGCGGCGGGCGCCGTGGTCGCCATCGCCTCGGACAATACGCGCGACCCGTTCTACGCCTATGGCGACCTCGATGCGGTCGAAGTGCTGCGGGAGGGCGCCCGCATCCTGCATTTCGACCACCCGCAGGACCAGGCCTGGGACTGGGTGCGCGCCGTCGGCTCGGCCCCCGCCGCGCATGCCGGCTTCGCCTACCGGGCGGTGATCGAGCCCGGCGCGCCGGCCGACCTCGTGCTGTTCCGCGCCCGCAGCTGGACCGAGCTCAACGCCCGCCCGCAGGCCGACCGCATCGTGCTGCGCTCCGGCCGGGCCATCGACACAACCCCACCCGATTATCGCGAACTCGACGACCTGATGGAGTAACCCCATGAGCCCGACAATGAACCTCGAAGGCTTCCGCGCCGCGCTCGGCGACATCCCGGTCGAAGACAATCCCCGCATCGTGCAGCAGAAGAGCCGCGACCATTACTGGTACTCGCCGCGGCTGAAGCAGCAGCTGGAAGGCGTCACGGCGCAGCTCGTCGTCTCGCCCCGCTCCACCGAGGAAGTGGTGCAGGTGCTGCGCGCCGCCTTCGCCAACGACGTCCCCGTCACGCCGCGCGGCGCCGGTACCGGCAATTACGGACAGGCCATGCCGCTCTCGGGCGGCGTCATGCTCAGCCTCACCAACATGGACAAGGTGCTGAAGATCGAGCCCGACCGGGTGCGGGCGGAAGCGGGCGTCATCCTCGAAAAGCTCGATGAGCAGACGGCGCATGCGGTGAACGGCGAGATGCGCTTCCACCCCTCCACCTACCGCATGGCGACGCTCGGCGGCTTCATCGCCGGCGGCTCGGGCGGCGTCGGCTCGATCCGCTGGGGCGGCCTGCGCAATTTCGGCAACCTGCTCGGCCTCAAGGTCGTGACCTGCGAGGCCGAGCCGCGCGTGCTCGACCTTTCCGGGCCCGACATCCTCAAGGTGGCGCACGCCTACGGCACCAACGGCATCATCGTCGAGGCCGAGATCCCGCTCGCGGCGCACTACGACTGGGTCGACATGATGGTCGGGTTCGACTCGATCATGGAGGCCTGTGCCTTCGCCGAGCAGGTGGCGCTGCAGGACGGGCTGCTGTGCAAGGAAATCTCCCCGGTCGCCGCGCCGGTCGCCTACGACTACTTCAACCGCCACCGCCCCTATATCCGCAGCCGCGAGCAGTCCGTCGTGCTGCTCATGGTCGCCCCGGCCGCGGTGCCGGCAATGCTGGACTTCGTCAAGTTCCACCGCGGCGACCTGCTGCTCAACGCCGCGACGCTCGAGCCGGAGGCGAAGGCCAAGCTGCCGCCGATCTACGAGCTGGCCTGGAACCACACCACGCTGCGCGGCCTGAAGATCGACCCCACCATCACCTACCTGCAGACGCAGTACCCGGACCTCGAGCACGTGCAGTGGGCGATCGACACGTTCGGCGACGAGATGCCGATGCATATCGAGATGACCCGCTTCGACGGCCGCGTGGTGTTCTCCGGCCTGCCGATCGTCCGCTACACCTCCGAGGAGCGGCTCGAGGAGATCATCCGGCTGCACGAGGAGAACGGCTGCCTCGTCTTCAACCCGCACCGCTACACGCTCGAGGAAGGCGGCATGAAGAAGACCGACCGGGCGCAGCTCGCCTTCAAGCACGAGGCCGACCCCAAGGGCATCCTCAACCCGGGCAAGATGATCGCCTGGGACGATCCGGACTTCGACTTCGAGTCCGGCCGCACCTGGCTGTTCACCGGCCTCTACACGCTCGGCCACGCCGCCGAATGAGGGTCCACGTCGTCCACGCCCACCCGGTCGAGACCAGCTACAACCGGGCGCTGTTCGATGCGGTGTGCGAAACGCTCCGGGCCCGGGGCGACACCGTCGACGCGCTCAACCTCTACGACGAGGACTTTCGCGCGGCGATGACCCGGCAGGAGCGGCTCGACTACCACGAGGTGCCCGGCAACCTGACGCCCGAGATCAGGCCCTATGTCGACCGGCTGCGCGCCTGCGACAAGATCGTCTTCGTCCACCCAGTGTGGAACTACGGCTACCCGGCCATCCTCAAGGGCTATTTCGACCGGATCTTCCTCCCCGGCGTGAGCTTCGTGCTCGAAGGGGGCGACGAGCCGGACAAGGGCAAGCTGGTGCCGGCGATGAAGAACATCCGCAAGGTCGCCTACGTCACCACCTATGGCGGCGACCGCTTCCGCACCTGGATCATGGGCGACCCGCCGCGGCGCCTCGCCATGCGCTGGGCCTGGGTGACGTTCGGCACGCCGACGCCGCCAAAGTACCTCGCGCTCTACACCATGAACGGCGCCACGCCGGAGCGCCTGACCGCGTTCATCGACAGGGTGAAACGCGAAATGGCGGCGTTCTAGCCCGCGAAAGTCGTTCAGACAGCGTTCAT
>JBQCFF010000274.1:0-9665 GCA_051959485.1 Devosia sp.
GCATCGTCGGGAACGATGGCGCGCGACAGCCGGTCGTGCCGGCCGTTGAGCATGATCACCTGGTCGGTGCGGAACATTTCGCGCACCGTGGCCGCATCGGCGAAATCGGAGAACACCAGCGCCGCATCGACATGGTAGGCGACGCCCTGCCGCAGGAACTCCTCGACCTTGTCGACCGAACTGACGCGGATCAGGATCACCTGCTTGCCGATCGCCTGCACTTCGGTCAGCAGCTTGTCGAACAGGTCGAGGTCGCTGAGGTCATGGATGTGGTTCACCACCACGGCCACGAGGTTCACCGTCTTGGTGGTGAGGCTCTGGGCCAGCAGGTTGACGCGGAAGCCGAGCTGGCGCGCGGCGGCCAGCACGCGCTCGCGCTTGTCGGCCGAGACCGGCCGCGGCTCGGGCGACAGGGCGCGCGACGCCACGGCTTTCGACACCCCGGCGAGGCGCGCGACATCCGCGATGGTGATCTTGCCGGGCACCGGTCCGTCGCTTCTCGCCCTATCGTGCATCGACGCTGAAACCAAGGCTTACCAAACGGATGATCACCTGCTTAGACATCGGCGGTTCCGGCATCAAGGGCGCCGTAGCGACCGGACCAAACGAGATCCGCGTGCTCGGCCGGGTGCGCACGCCGCTCGAGGATTTCGAGGCGTTCACGGGCGCGATCCGCGAGATGCTGGCGCTGTCGCCGGCGCCCGCGGGATCGACGGTCAGCATTGCCATAACCGGCGTGATCGATCCGTCGACCGGCGTGATCAAGTGCGCCAACATCCCGTGCATCGACGGGCGGACGCTGGCCGCCGACCTCGCCGCGCGGCTCGGCCGCCCGGTGGTGATCGGCAATGACGCCGACCTGTTCGCGCTGGCCGAGGCGGGCGCCGGGGCCGGGCGGGGGCACGCCATCGTCTTCGGCGTCATCCTCGGCACGGGCGTCGGCGGCGGGCTGGTCATCGACGGCAGGGTGGTGAGCGGGCCGGGCGGTTATGCCGGCGAATGGGGACATGCGCCGGTGGCCACCACCCGCGTGCTCGAGCGAGGGGGCGAAGCATCTGGCGTCGAGCTGCCGCGCCTCGCCTGCGGCTGCGGGCAGTTCGGCTGCGTCGACACGTTCGGCGGCGCGCGGGGGCTCGAACGGCTGCACCAGCACCTGACGGGCCGGACGCTGGACAGCGTCGAGGTCGTCGCCGGCTGGGAAGCGGGCGAGCCGGCCGCCGGCCGGACGGTCGACGCGTTCATGGAAATCGTCGCTGCGCCGCTGGCGCTGGTGGTCAACGTGGTCGGCGCCGGCATCGTGCCGGTCGGCGGCGGCCTGGCGCGGTCGCGCGCTCTGATCGAGCGGCTCGACCGCGAGGTACGGGCGCGCATCCTGCGGCGCACCGAGGCGCCGCTGGTGGTGCCCGCGGCGCTCGCGGTCGAGCCGGGCCTCGTCGGCGCCGCCATCCTGGGAGGGCTCAAGTGAAGCTCGAAGTCTGTGTCGCCGATCCGCAAAGCCTGGTTGCCGCGATCGAGGGTGGAGCCGAGCGCATCGAGCTCTGCTCGGCGCTGGAACTGGGCGGGCTGACGCCGCTGCCCGGGCTGATGGCGCTGGCGGCCGAGTCGGGGATCGAAACCTATGCGCTGGTGCGCCCGCGCTCGGGCGACTTCGTGTTCGACGCCGGCGACGTCGAGGCCATGCTACGCGACATCGACGCCGTGCGGGCGGCCGGCCTCGCCGGCGTGGTCATCGGCGCCAACCGCCTCGACGGGCGGCTCGACGAAGCGGTGCTGGCGCGGCTCATTGCGCATGCGACCGGCCTCGGCACGACGCTGCACCGCGCCATCGACCTGGTACCGAACTTCGCGAAGGCGACGGAGACGGCCATCGCGCTGGGCTTCGAGCGCATCCTGACCTCGGGCGGGGCGCCGACGGTGCTCGAAGGGCTGGGGCAACTGGCGCTGGCGCAGGCCACGGCGCGTGGCCGCATCAGGATCATGGCGGGCTCGGGGCTGCGGCCCGACAACGTGCTGGAACTGCTCGCCGCGGTGCCGGTCGACGAGGTGCACTCGTCCTGCGCGGGCCAACCGACGCCCTCGGCCGACGGCGCGGTGCGGCTGGGCTTTGCGGCGAAGACGAAGCGGCACACGGACGCCGCGGTGGTGCGGGCCTTCCGCGAGGTGCTGGCTGGCGTCGAGGCCCCTTCAGCCTAGCTGCGCGTCCCTCGCTGCTCCTACGACTCCGGTGTCCCCAGATCCTGCGCCAGCCGCCACTCGCGGTAGCGGCGGCGGCCGTCCTCGAGGTGGCGGCGCATGGCGAGGCGAGCCTCGTCCGGCTTGCGGTCGGTGATTGCGGCGAGGATCTCCAGGTGCTCGGCCTCGATATGGGCGAGGAACTCGGCCTTGCTGGCCTCGTCGACGAAGCTGGCGCCCAGCGTCCGGCGGGGGATCAGGCGCTCGCCCATCTCGTCGACGAACAGCCGGAAGCGGGTGTTGTTGGTGGCGTCGGCGATGGCGCGGTGGAAGGCGCGGTCGGCATCGGTGGCCAGCGTCTTGTCGTGCAGGTGCCGGCGGAACAGCGCCAGCGCCTGCTCGAGGCGGAGCAGGTGCACCTCGGTCCGCCGCTCGGCCGCCAGCCCCGCCGCCTCGACCTCCACCGCGACGCGGAACTCCATGAAATCGAGCACGTCGCCGATTTCCTGCGGCGTGGACATGAACATCGCGGTGCTCGGCCGCTCGCGCGGCTGCGCGACATAGACGCCGCTGCCGCGCAGCGAGCGCAGGCGGCCGTCGGCCTTGAGGCTGGCGATCGCCTCGCGCACCACGGTGCGGCTTACCTGGAACTGCTCGCACAGCTGGTCGGCGGGCGGCAGCTTGTCGCCCGGTTTCAGCCCGTGCGCCTCGATCAGCCGCAGCAGGTCGAGCTTCACCCGGTCGGTCAGGTGGAATTCACGATCGGCAGAGATGGTCGGCAACTGCAGCTCCCGAAAAACGCAATGTCGAGCATAGCGCCTCCCTTCGCTTGCCCGCCCGAAAAATCTATCATACTGCTTTGAAGAAGTCATAATTCATTGAGGGGACTACGATGTACGTTGGCACGCAGCTGGGCGGAGAACAGTTCGCCAAGGTCGGTGACCGCTACCTGAAGCAGCTCGCCCAGCTGGGTCTGAAGCACGTGTGCATCGATCCCGAAGGCGATCCGTGGCAGTGGGACCGCGACATCCTGATGCGCCATTCGGAGCGCGTCCAGGGGCATGGGCTGATCCTCGACATGGTGCAACTGCCGCTGCCGTCGTCGGGCATCGAGCGGCAGCACCAGGCGCCGGGCATCGTGCTGGGCAAGCCGGGTGAGCGCGACCGCGAGATCGACGGCATCTGCCGGATCATCGAGGCGCTGGGCGAGGCCGGCATCGGCGCGGCGAAGTACAATTTCAACGTGCTCGGCATCCCGCGCACCACGTCGGAGACCGGCCGCGGCGGCGCGGTGCTCTCCACTTGGCGGGCCGACAAGGCCGAGAACGCCGATACCCTCACCATTGCCGGCAAGGTCAGCGCCGACGAGTTCTGGGAGCGCATCACCTACTTCCTCGAGCGCGTCGTACCGGTCGCCGAGGCCAGCAAGGTGCGGCTCGCCTGCCACCCGCACGACCCGATGACGCCGCCGGGCTTCCGCGGCTTCGAGAAGCGCGTGCTGGGCGACGCCGAAGGGCTGATGAAGTTCGTGCAGATCGCCGAGAGCCCCTATCACGGGCTCAACTTTTGCCAGGGCACGGTGGCCGAGAGCCTCGAGAATCCGCGCGAGGAGATCGGCGAGATCATCCGCTGGTTCGGCCAGCGCAAGAAAATCTTCAACGTCCACTTCCGCAACATCAAGGGCGGCCGCTACTCGTTCACCGAGGTGTTCCCGGACGAGGGCGACATGGACATGGCGGCGACGCTGAAGCTCTATCACGAGGTCGGCTACGACGGCATGATCATGCCCGACCACGTGCCGCACATCGACGCCGACAACTCGATGGAAACGGCCTTCGCCTTCTGCTTCGGCTACATCATCGGCGTGTTCCAGGCCAATGGCTGGGACCCGTACGGCGCGGGGATCTGGGGCGGGGCGCGGTAAGCAACAAGACAGCGGGCGGCGGTTTCCCCTCGATCGGGACACCGGGGGTCGCACGTTCGCCTTCTCCCCTTGTGGGAGAAGGTGGCGGCAGCCGGATGAGGGGTGGCTGCCGGGTCCACCCCCGCCGGCCCGCTTACCCAGGTATCATCCCGGGCCTGGCCCGGGACCCACTTCCAGCATCGCTGATCTTGCCCTGAACCCTCATCCTGAGCTTGTCGAAGGAAGAGGGTTCACGCACCGAGGACGCGGTGCGGGTCTCCCCCGTCCTTCGACAAGCTCAGGATAAGGGAGACGGGGAGTGCGGCGAGCGCTGAGACGTGGGGGCGGCAGCCGGATGAGGGGTGGTCTCAGGTGCCACGACCTCGAGGTTGAGCTGCAGTCGACGACCCCTCATCCGCCCTGCGGGCACCTTCTCCCGCAAGGGGAGAAGGCGTGCCGTCTGCGGTTTCCCCGCGGGCAGCTTTGACGTACCGGTTCCATCGCCTTCTCCCCTTGCGGGAGAAGGTGGCGGCAGCCGGATGAGGGGTGGCTGCCGGGTCCACCCCGGCCGGCCCGCTTACCCAGGTATCATCCCGGGCTTGACCCGGGACCCACTTCCAGCATCGCTGATCTTGCCCTGAACCCTCATCCTGAGCTTGTCGAAGGACGAGGGTTCACGCGCTGAGGACACGGTGCAGGTCTCCCCCGTCCTTCGACAAGCTCAGGATGAGGGAGACGGGGAGCGCGGCGAGTGCTGAGACGTGGTGGCGGTAGCCGGATGAGGGGTGGTGTCAGGTGCCACGACCTCGAGGTTGTGCTGCGGTCGACGACCCCTCATCCGCCCTTCGGGCACCTTCTCCCGCAAGGGGAGAAGGCGTGCCGTCGGCGGCTTCCCCTCGATCGGGACACGGGAGGTCGCAAATTCGCCTTCTCCCCTTGCGTCAGAAGGTGGCGGCAGCCGGATGAGGGGTGGCGTCAATTGCCACGACCTCGAGGTTGTGCTGCAGTCGACGACCCCTCATCCGCCCTGCGGGCACCTTCTCCCACAAGGGGAGAAGGCGTGCCGTCGGCGGTTTCCCCTCGGGCAGCTTTGACGTAGGTCGGAGGCTGTCGGGCCTCAGGCCACCAGGGCTTTTTCGCTGTGCTTTTCGATCAGGCCGCGGAGGAGTTCGCGCTCGGCGGGGTCGAGGTCGGTGAGCGGGGAGCGGACCTTGCCGGCGGAGCGGCCGACCAGCTCGGCGCCGGCCTTGACCAGCGACACGGCGTAGCCGCGCTTGCGGTCGCGCAGGTCGATCAGCGGCAGGTAGAAGCTCTTCATCAGCCGGTCGATGGTCGCGGCGTCGCGGGCGCGCACGGCGTTGTAGAAGCTCAGCGCCAGCTCGGGCACGAAGTTGAACACGGCCGAGGACTAGGTGGTGACGCCCATCTCCAGATAGGGCTGCGCGAACACTTCGGCAGTCGGCAGGCCGCCGATATGCACCAGCCGGTCGCCCAGGCGGTAATGCACGCGCTGCATCAGCTGCAGGTCGCCGATGCCGTCCTTGTAGCCGATGAAGTTCGGGCAGGCCTCGGCCAGCTGCTCGAGCCCGGCCGGGGACAGCCGCGAGTTGTCGCGGGCGTAGTAGATCACGCCGATATCGACGGCGCGGCAGATCGCCTGCATGTGAGCGATGACCCCGGCCTCCTCGGCCACCATCAGGTAGTGCGGCAGTACCAGGATACCGGCGGCACCAGCCTTCTCGGCACGCTTCGCGAGGTCCACCGCCATGCGGGTGCCGTAGCCGACGCCGGCCAGCACCGGCACGTTGGCGGCGGAGTTTTCCACAGCCGTGCGGATCACCGCGTCATACTCGTCGTCGCCGATCGAGAAGAACTCGCCCGTGCCACCGGCCGCGAACAATCCTGCCGCATCATAGGACGAGAGCCATTGCAGTCGTTTGGCGTAACCGGCCCGGTCGAACTCGCCATCGGCAGCGAAATCGGTCACCGGAAAGGAAAGTAGACCAGACCCAAGTTTGGTTTTCAGCTGCTCGTAGGCCATGAACTTCTGCCCCTAAAAAGAAGTACGACAACTTTTGAGCTACACCGCCTCCCGCGGCCTGTCAACGCACCGAAAGGGTACGTCAGTGGCGCTGACCTAGGGAAGAAGTATGATTGGTTGTTGACAGGGCTGGGAATGCCCGACAGATTGCTTAACGTACCGCAACTGGCCAACCCAGGGCGGACGAGCGGGCCGGGAGGGCCCGAGGGAGGGCGATATGAAGCACGCGGCTTTTGCTGCCCTGACCGGTGGTGTCCATGCGGCACCGGCCCTCCACCCGTGCGGGCGCAACGGTGTGTCCCGCACAGATCCAACGAAGCGGCTGGCCGCCCCTGCCGGAAAACCGGCAGGGTGCGACAGGGTCGGCCTCGCAGGGTGTGTGTGCGGGCGCTGAGGCTTCCGCGTGCATTGACGACAGATAATTCCGGAGGAGGAGACGACTATGGACGACAAGAATTCGGTCAGCCGCCGTGCGCTACTGCGTGGCATGGCTGCGACTGGCGGTGGGTTGATCCTTGCCGCTAACGGCCTGCCCGCCTGGGCGCAGGATGCGGCCAAGCCGGACGAAGCCCTGCCGGTCGGCGGCTCGGGCAAGCTCACGGTCATTCACCGCACCGAGTATTTCGAGGCGGCGCAGACCGCCTTCCGCGACACGGTGCAGGCGTTTGCCGACTCCAAGGGTGTCCAGCTCGACATCTCGACCACCAACCCCGAGTCGTTCGGCGACTTCATGGGCAAGATGACGGCGGCGGTGAAGGCCGGCAATCCGCCCGACTTCGCCTACACGTCCAACGTCTCGATCTCGCAGCTGCACCTGCTCAACCTCGTCGAGGACGTGACCGACGTGGTCGATGAGGCGGTGAAGCGCTACGGCGACATCATGCCGGGCCTCAACGCCGCCAAGACCGCCCAGCTCGACGGCAAGTGGTGGGCGATCCCGCTGATCGGCACCACCACCGGCTACTTCGCCCGTGGCGACAAGCTCAAGGAAAAGGGCATCGATCCCGCCTCGCTGAAGACCATCGTCGACCGCCGCGAGGCGGCGCTGGCGATCTCCGGGCCGGACTTCTACGGCTGGGGCTTCACCCCGAACCAGTCGGGCGACGGCTTCGGCTTCCTGATCTCGGTCGTGCAGGCGTTCGGCGGTCACTTCACCGACGAGACCGGCCAGGTCGTGACGTTCAACTCGCCGGAGACCGTGCAGGCCTTCGAGTTCCTGCGCGAGACCTACGACCGCAACGGCAAGTATGCCGCCATGCTGCCGCCGGGCATCGAGAGCTGGAACGACACCGGCAACAACGAGGCCTACCTCGCCGGCCAGATCGGGTTCACGCAGAACGCGTTCTCGATCTATGCGCAGGCCAAGCGCGACAACAACCCGGTCTATCCGAACACGCTGCTGCTGCCCGCACCGGCTGCCATCAACGGCGACAGCCGCGACGGCGGCAACGTCGGTGGCTGGATGACCATCTTCAAGAACGCGCCGAATGCCGCGCTCGCCAAGGAACTGGCGCTGAACCTGCTCGACCCGGCGAACTTCGGGAAGATCTCGGCGCTCGGCGGCGTGCTGTTCACCCCGGCCTACAAGAACCTGTGGACCGACGAACTGATGGCCACCGACCCGAACCTGAAGACGATCCGGGACATGGTCAGCGTCACCGATCCGTTCCTCGGCCAGTCCTGGCCGGCGAACCCGAATGCCGGCGTCGACGCCATCCGCGCCCAGGGCGTGCTGGAACAGTCGGTCGGCAACGTGATCTCGGGCCGCATGGCGCCTGCCGACGCGGTGAAGGACGCGCACCAGAAGATGGTGGACCTGTTCGAAGAAGGCGGGATCATGCAGCCCTAAGGGCGCAATGCTTGCGGGCGGGGGGCGGCACGACTGCCCTCCGCCTTTTTTTTCCAATGCCGGATGAGGCTGTCACTTCGGTGACGCACGGCGCCCCACTCCCGCGCCCCGAGCAGCCGGGCGCTCCAGCTGTAAGGAGGCTTGACCATGGACAAGCGTATCGCCCTCGACCTGCCCGTCGGTGGCACCAAAACTGCCGCGCGTCCGCGGTTCAAGCTCAAGAACATCTTCGGCCGCGACTGGAAGATCGCCTACCTGTTCGTGCTGCCGATGGTGGTGCTCATGGCCGGCCTGATCTTCTGGCCGTTCATCAGCGCCATCCTGATGTCGATGACGACGTTCAACTTCCTGACCGGCGCGACCAATGATGTCGGCCTCAGGAACTACGAGCGCCTCTACACCAATTCCGACTACCTGCTGAGCCTCAGCAACACGATCAGCTTCACGTTCTGGTCGCTGTCGATCAAGTTCGTCACCGGCATGACGATCGCCATCATCCTCAATTCCAAGCTGCCGTGGCGCAACCTGCTGTCGGCGATCATGCTGCTGCCGTGGATCGTGCCCGAGATCGTCACGGCGCTGGCCTGGAAATCGATCTACGACCCGCTGTTCGGCGGCCTCAACCCGATCCTGCAGGGGATGGGCGTCATCGACCGGCCGCTCGGCTGGCTGTCGGACGCCAACCTGGCGCTGCCCAGCGTCATCGCGGTGAACGTCTGGAAGGGCATCCCCTTCTTCACCCTGCTGCTGCTCGCCGGCCTCAAGGCGATCGATACCGAACTCTACGAATCCGCCCAGGTCGATGGCGCCAATGCGGTGCAGCGCTTCCGCTACGTCACGCTGCCCGGCATGCGCTACGTCATCCTGGTGGTGCTGCTGCTGAGCTTCATTTCCACCTTCAACCAGTTCGGCCTCATCTTCCTGATGACCGGCGGCGGCCCGAGCGGCGCCACCCGGCTCTACTCGATCCTGGCCTACGAGAAGGCGATCGGTTCGCTGCAGTATGGTCCGGGCAGCGCCATCGCGCTCTCCGTGGCGCCGCTGATGGCGTTCCTGATCTACCTGCTCGGCAAGTACATGCGGTACGACGAAAAGGCCGCCGGCGTGCAGAAGAAGAAGGGCCTGGGTATCGGCAAGTTCTTCGGCGGCCTGTTCAGCATGGTGCTCGACGTCCTGTTCTGGCCGTTCGACATGCTCAACCGCGGCATCGAGAAGCTGGCCGCGGCGCTACGCCTGCGCCTCACCGGCTCGGCCTCGAAGCCCGTGTTCAAGCCGCAGGGCCGCGAGCGCATGGGCATCGGGATGCGGATCCTGATCCTGCTGCCGATCATGGCTTTCGTGCTGTTCCCGTTCTACTGGGTGCTGATCACCTCGTTCAAGACGACGACCCAGATCAGCCAGCGGCAGTCGATCTTCTGGCCCAGCCCGGCGACCCTCGACCAGTACAAGGAGCTGCTGTTCGGCTCGAAGTTCCTGGTGTGGCTGGGCAACTCGGTGCTGGTCGCCTCGCTCTCGACGATCATCTCGATCGCCATCGCGGCGCTGGCGGCCTACGCCCTCACCCGCCTGAAGTTCCTCGGGGCAGGGCTGCTGACCACGGCGATCCTGATCACCTACCTCTTGCCGGGCACGCTGATCTTCATCCCGCTCTACCAGACGCTGAGCGACCTGGGGCTGATCAACAGCTACGGCGCGCTGCT
>JBQCFF010000275.1:0-5339 GCA_051959485.1 Devosia sp.
TCGTGGGCGATCGCCCCGAGCAGGATGCAGAAATGGTTGAACTGCCTGAGCGCCAGCGTGAACGAGAAGAAGCTCATCACGAAGATCGCCAGCATCGAGAACAGGTGAATCTGCACGTCCGCGGCGCTGTAGTCGAGCTTCAACCCGACCGTCGCCAGCGTATCCATCAGCGCCGTCAGGTTGCCGAAGGCCGTGAAGATGGCCAGCACCAGCAGCACCGAGGTGGAGGCGAGGAAGCTGATCGAGCCCATCAGGTTGCCCGACAGGATCGCGTCGAGCGGGCTCTCCCGCTTCACCGCGTTCGCCACCCAGCGCCGCCGCTGCATCGACATGATGACGCTGAGCGATGGCCGCCATTTCTCCAGCAGCGGCACGCCGTAATTGTAGCCGAACCAGCAGATCAGCGGAAAAAGCGTGGCAAACAGCGTCACGGCGCCCGGCCCCCGAGAGGATTCGGGGCCACCTTAGCGCGCCGTGACGCGGCTTAGAATTGGGCTTCTACAGCGTCCGCGGGTAGCGCATGAAGATCTGCTGGATGCCCTCGAGCACCTCGGGGCTCAGGGTCACGTCAGCGGCCCCGATATCGGCCTTCAGCTGTTCCATCGTCGTTGCGCCGATGATCACCGAGGTCATGAACGGCTTGGTGAGGCAGAACGCAATCGCCATCTGGTTCACGTCAAGGCCATGAACTTCTGCCAGGTCCATGTACGCCCGGATCGCCGGCTCGGTGTACTGGTTGGAGCGGTAGTTGCCCCGCGGCTTCGATACGTCGCCGCGCGACCCCGGCGGGATCACCCCGTCGAGGTACTTGCCCGAGATCGCCCCCGCCGCCAGCGGCGAATAGGCCAGCAGCCCCACGTCCTCATGGTAGGCGAGCTCGGCGAGGTCGAGGTCGTAGTAGCGGCGGAGGAAGTTGTATTCGTTCTGGATCGTCTGCACCCGCGGCAGGCCGAGCTCCATCGACAGCTTGAGGTACTGCATCGTGCCCCAGGCGGTCTCGTTGGAGAGGCCGAAATGGCGGATCTTCCCCTCCTTCACGAGGTCGCCCATCACCTGCAGCACTTCCAGCATGTTGGGCAGCACCGAGTCGCGTTCCTGGGTGTAGGGGTCGTAGTCCCACGAACCTTCCCAGTGGTAGTGCCCGCGGCGCGGCCAGTGGATCTGGTAAAGGTCGATCCAGTCGGTCCGGAGCCGGCGCAGGCTGCCCTCGACCGCCTCGCGCACGCTCGGCCCGTCGATGCCGCGGCCGCCACGCACCCAGGGCCGGCCGCCGCCCGCCACCTTGGACGCGAGCACGATGTCGTTGCGCTTGCCGGTCCTGGCGAACCAGCTGCCGATGATCTCCTCGGTCTTGCCGTAGGTCGAGGCGTCGGGCGGCACCGCGTACATCTCCGCGGTGTCGAAGAAGTTGATGCCCTGCGTGATGGCGTAGTCCATCTGCGCGTGGCCGTCGGCCTCGCTGTTCTGCTTGCCCCAGGTCATGGTCCCGAGACAGATTTCGGAGACCATCACGTCCGTGCGGCCGAGCTTTTTCATCTTCATGGCGATTGCCCCCTTCAAGTCGGCGCGCACCCTATTGGCGACCGCTCAGCGAGACAAGGCCGCCGCTTGCGTCATCCGTCCGGATGCGGGAGATTGCCCCGCCAACCGGGGAAACGCCTTGTTCCGCAAACTCTTGCTCGCCCTTGCCGCCTCCGTCACCCTCGCCTTACCCGCTGCCGCGGTCGAGGATGATCCGCAGCTGGCGAAGATCGCGAGCATGCCGATCAAGGAGCTCGACGCCTTCATCGGCACCGTCGCGGCCGCCGTGAACCAGGATACGCTGAAGATGCGCGGCTTCGCCCAGTCGGGCGACTGCCTCGACCTGATCCGCGCCGCCAACTCCTTCTCGCTCGGCTACAGCTATCTCGCCGAAATCCGGGACACCGCGCAGCAGCGGACCGAGAAGGAGGCGCAGTTCACCCGCGCCCGGGCGATCCAGGTGCGCGTCGTGGCGTTCGCTGCCCGGCAGCGCGCCGAGGCATGGCTGAACCAGCGCTGCCGCAACTTCCAGGTCCCCGCCGACCAGGCCGACGACCCCCGCTACCAGACCCCTGCCAGGGTCACCAACGCCGACTACACCGAGGCGGTGATCGAAGCCCGCCAGGCGGCCGAGACCAACCTTGCCATCGCCGTCGGCGCCGGCCTCTCCGGCAAGTGCCCCGAGGTGATCTCAGCCGGGCAGAACATCGCCCTGATCTTTCCCTATCTCGACAAGCTGCTGGCCGATACGGCCAAGCGACCCGAGGTGCTTGGCCCGCGCGCCAGCCGCCGCGGCCTCGAGGTCTCTCGGCGCCAGCTGCTTGCCGCGCTCGACAAGCTGCAGTCCGAGTTCGGCGAGAAATGCCGGGCGCCCAGGGCTGACGGTCAGCAAGCGCCGGAACCGGCCCAATAACGCCGGCAAGCCGTTCAGCCTGGCGTCAGGCGACGTTCATCATGGTGGCCGTGCCGCGGCCGGGCGGTTCAAAAAAGTGTCACGGGGGGTCGTTTTGCCCTTGAGGTTACCGGCGGCACCCCCTATATACGCCCTGCGCCGCGGTTGATGGACCGGGAAAACGGCGCAAAAGCCCAAGGCTTTCAAATACTTGGCGCGGGGTGGAGCAGCCCGGTAGCTCGTCAGGCTCATAACCTGAAGGTCACAGGTTCAAATCCTGTCCCCGCAACCAAAATACAAAAGCTAATTCAACAGCTTATGCAAAGCCCCGCATGGCCCCCGCCAGCGGGGCTTTTGCTTGTGTCCGCACTGTGTCCGCTTTTTGGGCCATTCAGAAACACGAATGCCCCACATTGCTCGATGCGAGACAATCGTTTTGAGCACTGATGCGAACGGGCGCTACTCTCTGGCGACAACCGTGTCGTAAAGCCCGTAATGCGTCAGCCCTTGGTGGCTCTCTATGCCGGTGTACCTCAGCGAGGCGTCTTCGTATCGGCGGAAGGCGAACACCGCCTGGTTCATCTGTTCCGTGTTGAACACCTTAAGACGCACAAGCAGGTGGAAATCCTTCACCGTCAGGCCAGTGACAGCCGCGAACAAATCCGGCTCCAACTTTGTGATCACGTCCTGAAGCGTGTTCTCGCGGAAATCCGTCAAGTACATGAATGCCGGGATGCGCGTTGCGAACTTGATCAGCTTTTCTTGCACGAGCTTTCGCTTGGATTTGTATTCCTTTTCCTCGTCGGTGAGTTCCTTCTTCTCCTTTTCCGTAAGGTCCCCCGACTTAGCTTTGTTCTTGAGCTCTTTGACCTTCTCACTCTTGTTGATGATGGTTTCGATGATGTTGTCGCCCAGTGCGCGCCAGCCTTCGATGCGTTCGACGGCTGCCATTGCTTCCGGGTTATCCATGATCCGGCGCAGTGTGTCATTGTCCACGTTCACCAGCAGCGCGCTCTCCCACTTGCGGGCCAGCAGTGTGGCGGAAGTGCCCGCCATGGCGATATCGAGGATGCCGCCGGCATCGATCTGCGTCATGTTGGCGCCGTCGTAGGCCAGCACTGGCAGAAACGACACCAAATCCCTCACCGCGTTTTCTGGATTTGGTTCGTTCGGTGATAGGCCAATACCATACTCGGAAAGCTGCCGAAGGGCGCGCGTCGGTGCGAAGTCGAATACGAAACAGGCGGGCTTGAGGACTTCCTCCTCGTTCGGGTTGTCGCCATTCGGGTTCTTGATCGACCAAGGCGACTGCACGCGAAACGCGGCCTGGAAGTATGTCTCAGGCGACTTCAAGTTGCGCAACATCAGGATGGAAGACCACTGCGCAACCGTCACGCCGGTGGTCAGCTTGCCGCAGGATAGAGTGATGGTTTTTGTGTCGAACCCGCTGCCAATCGCCTTGCGCACAGGCGGAAGCGCCTCAAGGCCAATCCCGGCGGATGCACCCGCCGCCACCACGACTCCGTACTCATGCCAGAACGTGTTGTGCTTCTCGGCTAACAGGCTGGCCATCGCATGGCATGCCGCCACATTGGGCAAAAACCAGAACGAGTGTTGCAGGTATGGCAACAGAAGCACATCGGAATAAGGGAACGGCGGCCGGGTGCCGGTCTTGAGGCTTTCAACAGCCCTCGGCGCGTACTGACCACGGATAATGTCGAGCCATTTCTGCACGTCGTTCTTGTGCTTGAATTGCGCACCCTGGCCCGTCCCGGTGGCAGAGAAGAACTCGTTCAGGTCGAACTCATCGAACTCGCCGGAACTCGCAACCGCCACCAACTCGTCAGGCATCTGGTAAGTCAGCAGCCGCATCTGCGGCAGCGCCCCATAGGGGTTCCACTTGTCCGGATTTCGTAAGGCGAATTCGGCTTTGGCGCGCTGCTCATCGGTGTAGGTCCAATTGAAGATCTGCTCCTCGATGAACTCGCCCGTCGCTAGCGCCTTAAACGGCGTGCCCGATAGGTAGAGGTAGGCTTTGGTGGTGATGGGAAGGAAATCGGTTTCCTTCTGCGACAGGACGTTCAAGTCCTCGTTCATATCGTCCAGCCCGGCGGCGTATTCGAGCTTGGCTTCCCGTTTGGCGACAGAATCTTCCTCGCCCTCGAACAGTTCTTTGGCGGTCTCGCGCCACGCACCGAAATGGTATTCGTCGAACACCACGAGGTCCCAGTTGACCTGATGCAGCCACTCGTTGCGGGCCTTGATATTTCCGGCCGCGTCTCGGCCCAGCAGGTCCTGGAATGAGCCGAAATAAACCACCGGCTTTTTGGCGTCGATCTGCGTCGGATCGTTGCCCGATGATCGGGACAGGTACTGCCAGCCGTCTAAGTCCGCATGGCTTTCGAGATCGGTCTGCCAGGCATCTTCCACGGCGGGCTTGAACGTCAAAACCAGCACGCGCTTGGCACCCATTTTCTTGGCGAGCTGATAGGAGGCGAACGTCTTGCCGAAGCGCATCTTCGCGTTCCACAGGAACCGCGGCACGGCATGCATGTCTTCGGCCCAGCGGGAATGGAAATAGGCATGCGTCACGCGAACCGCTTCAGCCTGTTCGCGGCGCATTCCGAAGGTTTGGTGATGGTTGCCGCCGAGCTTCTTGCCTGTCCGAAGTTCGGTGAGCACTGTAGCCACGTCGGCAACCGTGCAGCGCATCCATTCCAGTTCGCTCCGGACAAAGCCTTTGCGGGCCAGCGCGGCGCGCACCTCATGATCGGAAAAGATCGAGCCATCGTCACGCTCAGCGGGCTCGTCCAGTTCGATGCGGAAGTTCTTGATGGCCGCGGTGCGAAGCTGCTCAGCCACGCGGCTCTTCACGACCCGCGTGGTTTGCCCAACCTTAAGGAGCCCGGCGTGCGCCTCGTCGGCG
>JBQCFF010000276.1:0-2754 GCA_051959485.1 Devosia sp.
CGGAGCCGGCGGCCATGGTCCAGCCGAGCGTGCCGTGTCCGGTGTTGAGGTAGAGGTTGCTCAGGGCCTGCCCGAGGCTCGGGGTGCCGTCCGGCGTCATCGGACGGAGGCCGCACCAGAAGCTGGCCCGGCTGGCGTCCCCCGCCTGCGGGAAGAGCTCGCGCAGCGAGCGATCGAGCGGGCCGCGGCGGGAGTGGTGCAGGGTCAGGTCGTAGCCGGCGATCTCGGCTGTGCCGCCGACGCGGATGCGATCGCCGAGGCGCGTGGTCGCGACCTTGTACGTCTCGTCCATGATGGTGGACACCGGCGCGAGCGCGGCATCGACGATCGGCACGGTCAGCGAGTAGCCCTTGATCGGATAGATCGGCAGGGTGAGGCCGAGGGCGCGGGCAAGACGCGGCGAGTAGCTGCCGAGGGCCATGACGTAGGCATCGGCGGTGAAGGTGCCCTGGTCCGTGTCGACGCCGGTGATCGTGTCGCCGGACTTGTTCACCGCGCGAATGGTCGTGCCGAAGCGGAAGGTGACGCCGTTCCCCGCCGCGATCTTCGCCATGCCTTCGGTGAACAGCTGGCAGTCGCCGGTGTCGTCGTCGGGCAGGCGGAGACCGCCGACGAACGGCACGGTTGCCGAGGCGAGGCCGGGCTCGGCGGCGATGCAACCGTTCGGATCGAGCAGTTCGTAGGCGACGCCGTACTGCTTCAGGATGGCGATGTCCTCGCCGGCATGATCGAACTGCTGCTGCTGGCGGAAGAGCTGCAGCGTGCCCTGTTCGCGACCATCGAACGCGAGGCAGGGAAGCGCCCGAAGCGCGACCATCTGTGCGTTCGAGTATTCGGCGAGGCGGACCATGCGGCCCTTGTTGCGGGCATATGCCGAGTGCGTGCAGTTGGCCAGCATCTGCAGGCCCCAGAGCCACATCCTGGGATCGAGCTTGGGGCGGAGCACCAGCGGCCCGTCGGTCATCAGCAGCCACTTGATGGCCTTGAGCGGAATGCCGGGGCCGGCCCAGGGGGAAGCATAGCCGTAGGACAGCTCGCCGGCATTGGCGAAACTGGTCTCGAGGCCGGGCCCCAGCTGGCGTTCCAGCACCGTCACCTCATGTCCCGCCTCGGCCAAGTAATAGGCCGAAGTGGTGCCAATGACGCCGCCGCCGAGAATAAGGACTCGCATGCCTGCATCTCTCACCAGCCGCGTGGGAAAGGCAAGATGGCGGCGGCACCCAACAGCGGCGGCGGACGAGCGGATTCACCAATTTGCATGTGAGCGGACGCGCAACAACAAATCGCCGCAGAACAGTACTCGCGCAGGCGCCATAGCGTGCTATGTGGGCCGAACATTTGAGCGGTGGCGCTGGCGCGTCCCTTTGATGGAGGCCGGGTGGTGAGAATTGCAGCCCTGTTCTGCGGACTGTTCGCGGGGCTGTTCGCCTTGCTGGCGCCGGCGGGACTGGGCACCGACCTGCTGACCCCCTTCCTCAAGCTCTGGGGCGCCGCGTCGGGGCAGCGGCTGCTGGGAGCGGTCATCTGGTACGCGCCGGCCGGCGCGGCCATCTTGGGCGGATTGCTCGCCTTCGTGGCGCCTGGGCTCGGCGCCCTGCTGCTGCTGGGGGCGGGAATCGGCTGGGTGGGTTTCAGCGCCTTCGACCCCGCGCTGTTCCGGCTCGAACTGCTGCTGCCGGGTGTCCTCGCCATTGCCGCCGCGGTGCTGGCGTTCGTGGCGGGCGAGCTCGAGTTGCGGCGCCGGCGGGCGGCGCGGCGGCATCGCCGGGAGATGCTGCGCGAGGACGCCGAGTGGGGCGCCGACGAGGAACGGGCGCGCGAGGCGGCATTGAGCCGCGATCCGCTGACCGTTCCGCGTGAGAACGTCCCGCCGCGGCCCAGCCGCGAAATCCCCCTGACGCTCGAGGACGTGGCGCCGGTCGAGGCGCCCGAAACGCGGCGGCGCACGGAGAGCATCTGGCCCGACGCTCCGGGCCGGCGCTCGACGTCCGGGCGCGAGAGCGACGATTTCGCGCCCCGCCGCTCCGTGTTCAGCCGTGCGGCGCGGGCCGACCACCCTGCCCCCGAGCGCAGCGAACGGCCGCCCCGCGAGCGCGACAATTATGCTGACGAACCGGCGCCGCGACGCAACCTGTTCGTCTGGCTCGCGGCGGTCAACGGACTGGCGCTGATCGTTCTCGGCGTGGCGGTGGGCTACATCATGGTGGAGCGCGCATCTCCCCCCGCCAGTACCAGCGCGGTGGCGACTGCTGCCAACACGACGCCGGAAGCGGCAGCGGCCCCTGCCCCCGCCGAGCCCGACCCGACGGTGGAGGCGGCGGCCGAGCGGCTCACCCCGAATGTCCTGCCGACCCTGCCGCCGCCTGGATCAGAGCCGGCTCAGATGCCGGAGCTGCCGATGCCTCCGGCCGATCCGCCGCTCTTGGCGTCGGGGGAGTCAAACGTTGCTACCGCAGGCGGCACGTTCGACGATCCGTTCGCCTATTGCAGCGCCGTCACGACCATCGACTATGTCGACAGCCGCTACAGCGGCCCGCGGTTCACGGCGGCGATCGCCGAGGCGCTGCGCGTGCCGCTGCAATCGGCGCCGGACCGGGTCAGCTGGCGCTGCGTCGACGGCGCGGTTTACGCCTGCGCCTCGTTCGACTGGCCGGTCTGCGCGATGACGCCGACGGCAGAGGAGATGCTGGATTACTGCCAGAGCCACGCGGGGGCAGCGCGGCTGCTGGCGCCCAACGGCACCTGGTCCTGCGA
>JBQCFF010000277.1:0-3697 GCA_051959485.1 Devosia sp.
CGCCGAGATCGACCAGCGGGTGAACGAGGCGGCGCGCATCCTCGAGATCGAGCCGTTCCTCGACCGGCGGCCGCGGCAGCTGTCGGGCGGGCAACGGCAGCGCGTCGCCATGGGCCGCGCCATCGTGCGCAAGCCCAAGGCCTTCCTGTTCGACGAGCCGCTAAGCAACCTCGACGCCAAGCTGCGCGGCCAGATGCGCATCGAGATCAAGCGGCTGCAGCGCAACCTCGCCACCACCAGCGTCTACGTGACCCACGACCAGCTGGAGGCGATGACGCTGGCCGACCGGCTGGTGGTGATGAACGCGGGGCGGATCGAGCAGGTCGGCACGCCGATGGAGCTCTATGCGCGGCCCGCCACGCTGTTCGTCGCCGGCTTCATCGGCTCGCCGCCGATGAACCTGATCGACCTCGCCTACCTGCGCGGGCACGGCGCCGAGCTGAACCTGCCGGCCGGCACCGACCTCGTCGGCATAAGGCCCGACAGCATCCATGTCGGCGCGCCGGGGCAGCCGGGCATCCGGCTCCAGGCGGTGGTGGAGCTATACGAGCCGGTGGGCGGCGAGAGCCACCTGCACCTGAGGCTTGCCGGCAGCGACCAGCTGATCGTCGCGGCGGTGCCGGCGCGCACCGTGGTGACGGAGGGCGAGACGATCGAGCTGCTGGTCGCCACGCAGGAGCTGCATCCGTTCAACCGGGAAACGGGCCGACGCACGGACTAGCCATGGACGACCAGCGCCTTTCCGAGCGGCAACGGGAAATACTCGCTCTGATCCGGTCGGACGGCGTGCAGCAGATCGGTGCCCTGGCGCGCCGCTACGGCCTCACCGCGCAGAGCATCCGCCGCGACATCAACGGGCTCTGCGCGCTCGGCTTCGCGCGCCGGCTGCATGGCGGCGTCGGGCTGCCGGTGCTGCCGCAGAACACCTCGGTAAAGGCCCGCTCGCTGCTGCAGGTCGAGGCGAAGCGGCAGATCGCAGCGCGCGTGGCCGCCGACATTCCCGACGGCGCGACGGTGTTCCTCGGCATCGGCACCACCGTCTACTTCACCGCGCAGGCGCTGCAGCGGCATCGCCGGCTGCGGGTGGTGACCAACAATCTCGACGTCGCGGTGATGCTGGGCAGCGTGCCGGGGCTGGAGCTGCACCTCAGCGGCGGGCTGTGGCGGCCGAACGACCACGACGTGGTCGGGCTCGAGGCGGTGCGCTTCTTCGAAAAGTTCCGGGCGACCCATGCGGTGGTGGGCGCCGGCGCGCTGCACCCGACAAGCGGCGTGCTAGATTTCAGCCACGACGACGGCCACATCACCAACGCCATCCTGCAGAACGCGCATTACCGCTATCTCGCGGCCGATGCGACCAAGTGGTCGAGTGCCGCGGCGGTCCGCGTCGCGCCGTTCGAGGCGTTCTCCTGCTTCGTCACCGACCGGCTGCCCGACGACCCGGCCATCCTCGCCGGCCTCGGAACCCTCCGCATCCTCACCGAAGACGGCGGACTGACGCTCCCGGCTTGAACACTATGGGCGGAGGAACGTTGAAGCTCCGGGAGCCGATCGGTTGGCCTCCCGGGGAGGAGATCATCATGGCCCAGCATACCTCCAGCGCCGGCGCGACCGCCGTCCTCGGCGATATCGGCAAGCTGCTGCCGGACATCGAAGCGCTGTACAAGGACATCCACGCGCATCCCGAACTCTCCATGCAGGAACGGCGCACCGCCGGCATCGCCGCCGAACGGCTGCGGGCTGCCGGCTTCGAGGTGACGACCGAAATCGGCAAGACCGGCGTGGTCGGGCTGCTGCGCAACGGCGACGGCCCGACGGTGATGCTGCGCGCCGACATGGATGCGCTGCCGATCGCCGAAAACACCGGGCTCGACTACGCCAGCAAGGTCACCGCGACCGACGCCGAGGGCAAGACGGTGCCGGTGGGGCACATGTGCGGCCACGACATGCACGTCAGCTGGCTGGCCGGCGCGGCGACGCTGCTGGCGCAGCAGCGCGACGCCTGGACGGGCACCATCATGGCCGTTTTCCAGCCGGGCGAGGAAACCGCGCAGGGGGCGCAGGCCATGATCAGTGACGGCCTGCTGGAGCGCTTCCCCAAGCCAGAGGTGGTGCTGGGCCAGCATGTGATGGTGGGACCGGCGGGAACGGTGGCCGGCAGCGCCGGGCCGATCACCTCGGCGGCCGACAGCCTGCAGATCCGGCTGTTCGGGCGCGGCGCGCATGGCTCGATGCCGCAGGCCAGCATCGACCCGGTGGTGATGGCTGCCTCGGTGGTGCTGCGGCTGCAGACCATCGTCTCGCGCGAGGTGGCGGCAACCGAGGCCGCGGTGGTGACCATCGGCGTGCTGCAGGCGGGCACCAAGGAAAACGTCATTCCCGACGACGCCGTCATCAAGCTCAATGTCCGCACCTTCGACGCGGGCGTCCGCAAGCACGTGCTGGATGCGATCGAGCGCATCGTCAACGCCGAGGCGGAGGCCTCGGGGGCGCCGCGCAAGCCGGAGATCACCTGGCTCGACCGCTATCCGCTGAACGTCAACGACGAGACGGCCAGCAACCGCATCGCCGCGGCGTTCCGCAACTACTTCTCGCCCGCCCGGGTCAAGCATACCGGCCCGGCGCCGGCCAGCGAGGATTTCGGCTGCTTCGGCACCGCCTGGAGCGTGCCGTCGGTGTTCTGGTTCGTCGGCGGCAACGACCCCGAGGAGTATGCCAGGGCGAAGGCGGCGGGGAAGGTGAACGAGCTGCCGGTCAACCACAGCCCGAAATTCGCGCCGGTGCTGCATCCGACGCTGGAGACCGGAGTGCAGGCGCTCGTCGTAGGGGCGCTGGCGTGGCTCGGCAAGCCCTGACCGGCGTGGCGTCCCCGGGGTCGCAGATGGGATTTGTCCGGTCGCCGCCATGGGCCTAGGCTCGGCGTGGTGGGCGGGGACGGAGCCGGCATGATCGGAATCGAGCTGTTGGTCGCTATTCTGGATCTTGGCGGCACCTTTGTCTTCGCGATCAGCGGCGCGCTGGCCGGGGTGCACCGCCGCCTCGACATCTTCGGCATGCTGGTGCTGTCCTTCGTGACCGGCAATGTCGGCGGCATCACCCGCGACGTGCTGATCGGCGCCGTGCCGCCGGCGGCGCTCACCGATGAACGCTACCTGCTGGTGGCGCTGCTGGCCGGGCTCATCACCTTCTTCTGGTATCCGCGGGTCGACCGGCTGCGCCTGCCGGTGCTGATGTTCGACGCGGTCGGGCTGGCGTTCTTCGCCGTGGTCGGGGCGCAGAAGGCGCTGCAGTTCGGGCTGAACCCGGTGATGTCGGCGCTGCTCGGCATGCTGACCGGCATCGGCGGCGGCATGACCCGCGACGTGCTGCTCACCGAAATCCCGCAGGTGCTGCGCTCCGACCTCTATGCCGTGGCGGCGCTGGCCGGGGCGACGATCGTGGTGGCCGGCCACATGCTGGGGGTGTCCTACGCCGTCACTGCCATCGTCGGCGGAGCGGTGTGCTTCGGCCTGCGCTACATGGCGATACGGCACAACTGGCACCTGCCGGTCGCCCACCTCTCGGCCCGCGGCCGGGCCGAGGCGAAGCGGGCGAAGGCCGCGGAACCGACCGAACCGGACAGCCATGGCCCGGGCGGCTCGTGATGCAGCCGTTCTTCACCATCGGGCACTCGACCCGCTCGACCGAAGAGTTCATC
>JBQCFF010000278.1:0-3005 GCA_051959485.1 Devosia sp.
GAGCGTGCGACGAAGCCAGGCCCCCGCGGTGCGCCGCGTGAAGTAGCCCGCCGGCGGTCGCCCGCGCTCGGTCCAGGCGGGACCGAGCGTCTTCTGCACCTGGCGGCCGTCCGGCAGCCGATACTTCGCGCGCCGCCTCAAGTTCCAGCAGCCCCGGCAGCGCCCGCATGTCGGTCATGATGGCGTCGGGCCCGAGCGCCTCCACCTCGTCGCGCAGCCGGCCCTCGGCGTGATGCCCGCCGCCGAGATAGGCGAAGACCCGCATGCCCGCCGCCCGCGCCGCCCTGATGCCCGCCGGCGAGTCCTCGACCACGAGGCAGTTCTCGGGCGCCACCCCCATCGCCGCCGCAGCATGCAGGAACAGGTCCGGCGCCGGCTTGCCGTTCGCGACCATCGACGCCGAGAAGATCTTCCCTTCGAACCGGGGCAGCAGCCCGGTCAGCTCGAGGCTGACCCGGATCCGCTCCACCTGGCTCGACGAGGCCACGCAGAACGGCAGCTCCAGCCCGTCCAGCACCTCGGCGATCCAGCCGGTCGGTTTCAGCTCGCGTCGGTAGAGCGCGTAGAGCCGCTCGCGCATCGTCGCCAGGGTCGCGTCGCTCAGCCCCGCCCCGTGCGTCTCGTTCAGCGCTTCCGAGATCGACTGCAGCGAGCGCCCGAGGAACGCGCGGAACGCCGCCTCGCGCTTCATCTCGATCCCCTGCTCGGCCAGGAGCCCCAGCAGCACCCGCATGGCCAGCAACTCGCTGTCCACCAGCACCCCGTCGCAATCGAAGATGACGAGCCCGATCTGCGCCATGAGCAACCCTCCAGCCACATCGGTAACCGGGCGCTACGTGATTGGGCAAGACTGGAGCGAACAAGCGAGGTGTCATCCCGGCGCAGGCCGGGATCCAGCCTGAGGCGATTATTGCCTGTTCACCGAGGTTGAGAGCGCTCAGGATGGGCCCCGGCCTCCGCCGGGGTGACCCGGTTTGTGACGACCCCGTAGACCTACAGCTTCCCCCCGAGGTAATCCTCGAGCGTCGCCACCGTCCCCCGTGCCCAGAGCGACGACAGCGCCCGGGTGAACGCCTCGACATAGCGCGGGTCCGTTGCCAGCGGCCCGAAGATGTCGCCCATCGTCAGCCAGGCCTGCGGCTTGGCCCTGGCCTCGCGGGCCAGCGCCGTCAGCCGGTCCCAGCTCGGGTCGTTCGGCGGGATCGGCTTGCCGCTGTCGCTCTCGCCGTAGCAGTACCGCGCCCACAGCGCCGAGACGAGCGCCAGCCCGGTCACCCCCTGCCCGCGCGCCAGCCGGTCCGCCGCCGAGGGCAGGATGAACTTCGGCTGCCGGTTGCTGCCGTCGAGGCACAGCCGTTGCACCGTGTCGCCGATCCGCGGGTTGGCGAAGCGCCGCTCGATCAGCGCGTAGTACTCACCGAGGTCGGTATCCGGCACCGGCGGCACGATCGGGATGATCTCCTCCCGCTCCACCTTCCCGAGAAAGGCACGGATCAGTGGATGCTCCATCGCCTCGTGCACGAAGTGGATGTCCAGGAGCCCCGCCGGGTAGGCGATCGTCGCGTGCCCGCCGTTGAGGATGCGGATCTTCATGTGCTCGAACGGCGCCACGTCGGGCACGAACTGCACCCCGACCTTTTCGAGCGCCGGCCGCCCGGCGGGGAAATTGTCTTCCAGCACCCACTGCTTGAACGCCTCGCAGAACACCGGCCAGGCATCGACGATGCCGAAGTCCCGCGCCAGCGCCTCCCGTTCGCGCGGCCCCGTCGCGGGGGTGATCCGGTCGACCATGCCGTTGGGGAACGCCACCGCCTCGCGCACCCAGCGCCCCAGCTCCGGCTTGATCAGCTCGGCCAGCCCCGCCACCGCGTTCTGCGTGACGTGGCCGTTGCCGGGGATGTTGTCGCAGCTCATCACCGTGAACGGCGGCACCCCGCGCTCCTTCCTCAGCTGCAGCCCCAGCAGGATCAGCCCGAACACCGTCTTCGGCGCCTCGGGGTTGGCGCTGTCGGCGAGGATGTCGGGGTGCTCGGCATCGAAGCGCTGCGACGCGGGGTCGATGTAGTAGCCGCCCTCCGTCACCGTCAGCGACACGCTCCGCACGTGGGGGGCGGCGAGCGTCTCGGAGATCGCCGCGACATCCCCCACCGGCAGGAAGTCGAGCATCGCCCCGGTGACCCGGGCGCTCGTCTCGTCGGCCTCCTGCTCCACCACCGTGGTCAGGTAGTCCTGCGCCCCCAGCTTGCGCCGCATCTCCTCGTCATTGGCCCGCACCCCCGCCCCGACCAGTGCCCAGTCGTGGTCGAGCCCGAGGTTGAACAGGCTGTCGAGGTACACCGCCTGGTGCGCCCGGTGGAAATTGCCGACCCCGAAATGCACGATCCCCGGGCGCAGCGAGCCCCGCCGGTATTTCGGCACGCTGGCGGTGCGGGAAATCTCGGGCAGGGTATCGGCGCGCAGTTCGATCGGCATGGTCTGAAATCCTGGTTAAGTCCGGGGCAGCGTCACCTTTCGATGCACCGCCGAAGTCGATTGTTCCACCAACGTGTCACCCCGGCGCAGGCCGGGGCCCATCCTGAGCGCTTTCCACATCAATTTGCGTGCGGCTACCCCCCAGGCTGGTTCCCGCCCCCTCACCGCAGCGCCAGTCCGGCGTTGTCGAAGCGGTAGATGCGGCTGGGGTCCGGCGACAGCCACACCGCGTCGCCGGGCTGGTAGTCGTTCTCGCCCTCGGTGCGCACCGTCTGCAGTCCCATCCCGTCGACATGCACATGCAGGAACGTATCGGAACCGAGGTGTTCCGCCACCCCCACCTTGCCCGGCCACTCGCCCGCCTGCCGCGAGATGCGCATGTGCTCGGGCCGCACCCCGATCGACTCCGCCTGGTACTTGCCGGCCGCCGCCCCCTCGAGGAAGTTCATCTTCGGCGAGCCGATGAAGCCGGCGACGAACCGGTTCGCCGGGCTGCGGTAGAGCTCGAGCGGCGTGCCGAACTGCTCCACCCG
>JBQCFF010000279.1:0-2325 GCA_051959485.1 Devosia sp.
CGCCGCCTCGGCGCCTTCGAGCAGCGCCATGCGGTCCTGGAACATGTCCATGGTCGGGTTGGCGAAGCGGGAGTAGTTGTGGGCCGGCGGTGGCAGCTTGTTGAGGAACAGGTCCTCGGCATATTGCGAGTCCGGGTAGGAATAGCCCGAGTTCATGAAGATCGCTTCCGAGGTCTCCTTGAACTGGCTGCGCTGCGTGCCGCCATGGACGAGCAGCGTGGCGGCGGCCCGGTTCTTGGGATCGCTGAGCGGATTGTTCGATTTCACCATCGGAACCTCGAAAGCAAAAAGCCGGCGCGCGTCGGGCGGCCGGCTGCTAGGGTCTCTTTAGCGACTTGTTTTAGGTGGCTGCAATCGGACCGGCCAAATCACCACCCGCCCCTCCGAGTTCCCCGGAGGCGCTAAGCGGGGATATACGACCCATGGCGTCTTGGCGTCAATCGCCAGGATTGCTAGGTGAATTGATCCGAATGTGGGGCAGGCGAATTGGATAACGATCTGTGGTCGAAGGGGGTGTTTCCCGCCCGCTTCATCGAGCGGCTGGCGAGCCGCGGCGGCATCACCGCCGCGCAGCCCTTCGATGCCGACCAGGTCCAGCCCGCGAGCCTCGACCTGCGGCTGGGCGACGTCGCCTACCGCATCCGCTCGAGCTTCCTGCCGGGGCCGGACAACACCGTTGCCGACCGCATCGAGACGCTGAAGCTGCATGAGCTCGACCTGACCCGGGGCGCGGTGCTCGAGCGCAACTGCGTCTATCTCGTGCCGCTGCAGGAATCGCTCAACCTGCCCGAGGCGGTCTCCGCCGGCGCCAACCCGAAGCGCTCCACCGGCCGGCTCGACGTCTTCACCCGGGTGATCGGGGACCATGCGCGCACCTTCGACGTGCTGCCGCACGGCTACAAGGGCCCGCTCTATCTCGAGATCAGCCCGCGGACCTTCCCGGTCCGGGTGCGCACCGGCTCGCGGCTGAGCCACATGCGCTTCCGCGTCGGCGACAGCCGGCTGACGCTGTTCGAGCACCGGACGCTACACAACATCGAGACGCTCGTGCTCGACGCCAATGCCGATGTCGGCGACGGCGTGTTGCTGTCGATCGACCTCAAGGGCGAGGACAGGAACGGCCTCGTCGGCTTCCGCTCGAAGCGCCACACCCCGGTCATCGACATGGACATCAAGGACACGCTCGACGTCCTCGATTACTGGGAGCCGCTGATCAACCGCGGCAGCGACGAGTTCATCCTCGATCCCGACGAGTTCTACATCCTCGTGAGCCGCGAGAGCGTGCACGTGCCGCCCGCCTATGCGGCCGAGATGGTGCCGTTCGATCCGCTGGTGGGCGAGTTCCGCGTCCACTATGCCGGCTTCTTCGATCCCGGCTTCGGCCACTCGGCCGCCGGCGGCACCGGGAGCCGGGCGGTGCTGGAGGTCAGGAGCCGCGAGGTGCCGTTCCTGCTCGGCCACGGCCAGACCATCGGCCGGCTGGTCTACGAACGGCTCGCCGAGCCGCCCGACCGGCTCTACGGCACCGAACTCGGCTCCAACTACCAGGCGCAGACGCTGAAGCTCTCCAAGCACTTCAAGCCGTTCTCGCTCTGAGCGGGGAGCTCGGCCGCCTCAACGTGCCTTGACGCCCTAAAGCTTTTCGCTCAGATAGATCGCCGTCGCTGGTGTAGCTCAATGGTAGAGCAGAAGCTTCCCAAGCTTACGACGAGGGTTCGATTCCCTTCACCCGCTCCAATCTCCTCTTCGCTTCGCGCCTGCCGCCAGGATTGACGTCGCCGATTTGGCGAGAGATTGACATGCCACGCCCGACCCCGGCGCTGTCCGCCCCTCTTGCGGCGCTGGCGGGCGCGCTCGATCTGCACCCTCAAGCGCGACGTTACATCTCTTCAAACAGCTTGTTCGCCAGCTTTCGCGGGGACATGTCATCGCCATCGGTCAGACTTAACGCCACCT
Organism: Devosia sp.; assembly: GCA_051959485.1. Classification (GTDB taxonomy): domain Bacteria; phylum Pseudomonadota; class Alphaproteobacteria; order Rhizobiales; family Devosiaceae; genus Devosia_A. Next base: position 1,957 of record JBQCFF010000279.1, read on the forward strand.
GGCGGTACAGCCGCAGCACTCTCTCTATGTCAGGCTTCGGTATGTACCTGATGTCGGCTTGAAGCAGCGCCATGCCAGGCTCGCTGCAGTCGAACGAAACGGTCGTGATCTCGCTATCTCGACTGGATATCCAGGTGATTATTGAATCATCCACATCCGTACGAATCTCGGCCAGCGCGGCGGAGCTTGTACCGAGAACATGTACGTTCACCATGGTGTCCAGAGCTTTAGGCTCACCGGCCAGCTTCAGCTCTTCCAGGACTCTCTCGCTGGCATAGGGCGAAATCGTCGAATGCCGATAAGCCCTCAACGCAGCACCAAAATTCGCTCGCGCAAGTTGGGCGAACGTCTCTGCGTCTGTCCCAAGCG
>JBQCFF010000280.1:0-3198 GCA_051959485.1 Devosia sp.
CGCCAGACATAGGCGGCCAGCGAGCCGAACTCGGCGCGGATGGCCTGCGTCCGCCTGGCATTGTTGATGGTCGAGGCGATCTTGCCGCGGTGGCGGATGATGCCGGCATCGAGCAGCAGGCGCTCGACGTCGCCTTCGTCCATGGCGGCGACCCGGTCGATCTCGAAGCCGTGGAAGGCGGCGCGGAAGTTCTCGCGCTTCCTCAGGATGGTGATCCAGCTCAAGCCGGACTGGAAGCCTTCGAGGCAGAGCTTCTCGAATAGCCGGTTGTCGTCGGTGACCGGGCGCCCCCATTCGCGATCGTGATAGTGCTGGTAGAGCGGGTCGGAGCCGGCCCAGCTGCAGCGCACGATTTCGGTCGTTGCCATCAATTCGTCTCCGTCACTATCGGTCGGTGGGTATGGTGCGCGGCCGCGTTGGCTCGTGGGGATCATCGTTTCCTAACCATCCCGGTTCATGGCGCATTCGAAATTCTGCCCAATACTTCGGCTCCCTTGCCGCACGCCGCGGCCCGCTGTCCGACAGGTGTTGAAATGCTGCGTTCGTCCCGCGCGGCGCTATATGGCGCCGCCTTCGTGCTCTCCGCCCTGGTGTTCACCGATGTCGCCCAGGCGGCAAGCCGGTTTTTCCTGTTCGACCCGCCGCCCGGCGCCTCGCGCCACGACGACCGGCCGCGCAGCGGCGTGCGGGTGAAGCAGGGCAAGGTCAAGCTCGACCGCAAGTATGTCCGCCAGGTGGTGGCGTACAAGACGAGCGAGAAGCCGGGCACCATCATCGTGGTGACGGGGCAGAAGTTCCTCTACCTCGTGCTCGGCAACGGCAAGGCGCTGCGCTACGGCATCGGCACGGCGAAGACCGGGTTCGAGTGGAGCGGCACCCACAAGGTGACCAACAAGCGCGAATGGCCGGGCTGGACCCCACCGGCCGAGATGAAGAAGCGCCGCCCCGAGCTGCCCGACTTCATGCCCGGCGGCATCAACAATCCGCTCGGCGCCCGCGCGCTCTATATCGGCTCGACGCTCTACCGCATCCACGGCACCAACGAGCCCTGGACGATCGGGCAGGACGTGAGCTCGGGCTGCATCCGGATGCTCAACGCCGACGTCGAAGACCTGTACGAGCGGGTGAAAATTGGCGCCAAGGTGATTGTGCTTTAGTTAGGAATTTCAGCGACACTGGCGCCCGGATTCCAGGGTTTTTCGGGCGCCATGCGTGGTCTTCTCAATCTGCTGCGACGCTTTCGGAAGGACGAACGCGGCGTCTTCGCCGTCCTGTTCGGGCTGTTCGCGATCGTGCTGATCGCGACGGCCGGCGCGGTGGTGGATTTCACCCGCATCGAGCTCGCCCGCACCAAGGCGCAGCAGGCGCTCGATTCGGCGGCGCTCGGGCTGCAGCCGAAGATGTTCCTGGCCACGCCACCGACCTCGGCCCAGCTGAAGACCGACGCCAAGGCGCTGCTCGACGAGCGGCTCGCCGACAACGTGATCACCACGACGGTGGACGTGGCAACCACCAACACCACGGACGGCACCCTGCACCTCGAGGGGTATATCACGGTGCCAACCTCGTTCGTGGCGCTGGTCGGCATCCCCAATGTGCGGGCCAAGATCGTGTCGGAGGCGACGCGCAAGCGGCTCAACCTCGAGATTTCCATGGTGCTCGACAACTCGGGCTCGATGCGCGAGTGGGTCGACGCCAACCGGAACGGCTCGAAGGACAGCAACGAAAAGACCCGCATGGAGAACCTCATCCTTGCGGCGCGTTGCGCGACGAACGTGCTGCTGAGCGGCACGACCGATTGCTCGGCCAGCAACCTGAACACCGAAGACAGCAAGGTCGCCAACACCACCAACGTGAAGATCGGCGTCGTGCCGTTCACCGAGTTCGTCAATGTCGGCACCGGCTACAGGACGGCGAGCTGGATGGACCAGACCGGCGCCAGCTCGCTGTCCAACGACAATGTCGACGACGACGACAACGACACCAATCCGTACACCATCGTCGTCAATCGATTTGCCGTGTTCGACAGCCTGAGCAATGTCAGCTGGGGCGGCTGCGTGGAGGCGCGCCGCCAGCCTTATGACACGACCGACGAGTTGCCGGTGAGTGGCGATACGCTGTTCACGCCGCAATTCGCGCCCGACGAGCCCGACGGCTACTGGAACAGCTATCTCCCGGACCGGCCGGCTGCCTGCATCAACAAGGACCAGGGGAGCTGGACCAAGGTCATCACGAAGACCGAGTGCGACCTGAACGGCAATAACAGCGCGGGCAATTTCACCAACGCGACCTGCGCCACCACTACGCCCAAGATCACCCAGACCAACGGCAACGGCAGCGCCGTGACCCCGCCGGCTGCCACCGAGCCGGACCAGATCAACGGCCAGGCCAAGCAGTGCACCGACACCTATGACAGCACGCGTACGTCGAACAACCCGCGCCGCTACACGAACACCTATACCCGGACCTGCTCCTACAACTTCTCCGACCGCGAACTGCAGGAGCGGCGCTGCAAGTACACGGGCAGCATCAACACCGGCAAGGCGGGTCCCAACCAGGATTGCCCGTTCAACGCCCTGACGCCGCTCACCACCAACAAGACGACGGTGCTGACGGCGATCAAGGCGATGGCGCCGCAGGGCTACACCAACATCCACCAGGGGGCGATCTGGGGCTACCACATGCTGTCGCCGACCGAGCCGCTGCGGGAAGCGCAGGGCTATGACACCTCGACGGTCAAGGTGATGATCCTGATGACCGACGGCGAGAACACGGTGAACGGCTTCAGCTCCAGCAGCATGAACCGGTCCACCGGCTACATGGCCTACGGCTACCCGGGCCCTGCCCCGTATAACGGGCGCATCTACTCGAGCACCTACCCCACCCCCTCGACCGACGCGCAGGTGACGGCGGCAATGGATTCGCGGACGCTCGAGACCTGCACGCAGGCCAAGAAGCCGGTGGCGGTGGGCGAGCCGGACAAGATCGTGATCTACACGATCGGGCTCAATGCGCCGAACCAGAAGACGATCGACCTGCTCAGGGGATGCGCCACCGACGCCGCGCATGCGTTCTTCCCGAACGACCCCGCCGACCTGACGGCGACGTTCAAGCTGATCGCCGACCAGCTGTCGAACCTCCGGCTCTCAAGGTAGATCAGGACGCCAGCACGAAGCGCGAGCCGCCGGGGAACCCCGC
>JBQCFF010000281.1:0-7280 GCA_051959485.1 Devosia sp.
CTTGGTCTCGGCCGGCATCTCGCCGAAGGTGATGTCGTAGCCGTCGGGCATGAACATCGGGTCGAAGCCGTGCCCCTGCGTGCCGCGCGGCGGCCAGACGATGGTGCCGTCGACCTTGCCGACATAGAACTGCTCGCGGCCATCGGGATGGGCGAGGCAGAAGGTGCAGTTGAAGGCGCCGTGGCGCTCGCCCGGGCCCTGCGCCCCAGCCGCCTGCAGCGCGTCTTCGACGCGGCGCATGCCGACGCCGAAATCGCGGCCGGCCGGCGTTTCGGCCCAGTTGGCGGTATAGACGCCGGGCTGGCCGCCCAGTGCATCGACCGACAGGCCGGAATCGTCGGCGAGCGCGATCGTGCCGGTCGCCGCGGCGGCGGCATGCGCCTTGAGGCGGGCATTCTCGATGAAGGTCGTGCCGGTCTCGTCGGGCTCGGGCAGGGCGAGCTCGCCGGCCGAGACGATCTCGAGGCCGAACGGCGCCAGCAGCTCCTGGAACTCGCGCAGCTTGCCCCCATTGTGGGTGGCCAGCACCAGCCGGTCGCCGCGCCGCAGGGTGAGCTTGTCGGCCATCAGGCAGTCCTTCCCCGCGGCAGGCGCGCCATCCGGACAGCGTTGCCACTTGTTGCGCTCATGCGAGGGCCGCCTGCTGGATGGCGGTAAGCTCGGCGATGCCCTTCTCGGCGAGGCTCATCAGGCTTTCGAGCTCGTCGCGGCTGAACGGCACCTGCTCGGCCGTGCCCTGGATCTCGACGAACTTGCCGCCGCCGGTGAGCACGAAGTTCGCGTCCGTATGCGCCTCCACGTCCTCGAGGTAGTCGAGGTCGAGCACCGGCGTACCGCGGAAGATGCCGCAGGAGATGGCGGCGACCGAATCGCGCAGCGCGTTGCCCTTGGTGAGCTTGCGCTCGTCGAGCCAGCGGATGGCGTCACAGAGCGCCACATAGGCGCCGGTGATGGCGGCGGTGCGGGTGCCGCCATCGGCTTCGAGCACGTCGCAGTCGATCGTGATCTGGTTCTCGCCCAGCGCCTGCATGTCGACGACGGCGCGCAGCGAGCGGCCGATCAGGCGCTGGATTTCCTGGGTGCGGCCCGACTGCTTGCCCTGCGCCGCCTCGCGCCTGGTGCGGGTGTCGGTGGCGCGCGGCAGCATGCCGTATTCGGCGGTGACCCAGCCGAGGCCGGAGCCGCGCCGCCAGCTCGGCAGCGTCGTTTCGACCGAGGCGGTGACGAACACCTTGGTGCGGCCGAAGCTGACGAGGCAGCTGCCTTCGGCCTTGGGCGCGACGTTGCGTTCGAGGCTCACGGCCCGCATCTGGTCAGGCTGGCGTCCGGATGGGCGCATCAAATCACTCGGTTACACTGCTGTTAACCGCCTCTTAACCCTAGGGCGGGGTGGGAACAAGGTTGGGGCGCTTGGCGGCCCACCGCTTTCCGCCTAAATGGTGAACATGGCCGAACGTGGAAGAGCCTCCGAGGACGTGCTGGCGGTGCTGAATGCCCGCAGCCAGGATATTTTCCGGAAGCTGGTGGAGCGCTATCTCGAAACCGGCTCGCCCGTGGCCTCGCGCGACCTGGCCCGGATGCTGAGCGTCGGGCTGTCGCCGGCCTCGGTGCGCAACGTCATGGCGGACCTCGAGGACCTCGGGCTGATCGCCGCGCCGCACACTTCGGCCGGCCGGCTGCCGACGCAGCAGGGGCTGCGCTTCTTCGTCGACGCGATGCTCGAGGTCGGCGCCGTCGACGAGGACGAGAAGGCGCAGATCGCCGCGCAGATGCATTCCCCCTCCGGCGGGCTCGAGGAACTGCTGACCGAGGCGAGCCAGCTGCTGAGCGGGCTCAGCCATGGCGCCGGCGTGGTGATCGCGCAGAAATCCGACCTGGTGCTGAAGCATATCGAGTTCATCCGCCTCGACGCCGAGCGCGCCATGGTGGTGCTGGTGGGCGAGGACGGCACGGTGGAGAACCGCGTGCTGCCGCTGCCGCCCGGCCTGACTGCGAGCGCGCTGGCGCAGGCCTCGAACTACCTGGCGCATTTCGCCGTCGGCAAGACGCTGAACGAGACCCGCAACGCCATCCAGCAGCAGCGCGAGGCGACGCTGCACGAGCTCGACGAACTGAGCCGCAAGCTGGTCGAGGCGGGGCTGGCGACGCTGGCCGATTCGGGCACCGCGGCGCCGCCGACGGTGATCGTGCGCGGCCGCGCCAACCTGATCGCCGACACCATGGCGTCCGAGGAGATCCACCGGGTGCGCCAGCTGTTCGACGAGCTGGAGAGCCGCGAGGGGCTGATCGAGCTGCTCGGCGACACCGAGAAGGCGCAGGGGGTGAAGATCTTCATCGGCTCGGAGAACAAGCTGTTCTCGCTCTCGGGCAGCTCGGTGATCCTGTCGCCCTACAAGGACGCCAACCAGAAGGTGGTGGGGGTGCTCGGCGTCATCGGCCCGACGCGGCTCAATTATGCCCGCGTCGTGCCGGTGGTGGACTACACGGCCAACGTCATCTCGGCGATCATGAGCCGCAAGGGCTGAGCTCGGGTGGAACCCGGCGCGGGGTTGAATCTTCCATCCTGTTGTCCGATATCGGGGCCAATCCCGCCGCCCAACGCCCCCGAACCCTGGCGGCCAACCTCAATCCCAGGCCAATGATGAACGACCAAAACACCACGCCCGAGGATAGCAAGCCGATGCCCGAGACGGCGACCGACAAGCCGGAGGCTGCCGGCGAGGCGGCGCCGGCCGAGGCCGCGGCCCCCGATCCGGTGGAGACGCTGCAGGCCGAGAATGCCGAGCTGCGCGACCGCCTGCTGCGCGCGGCGGCCGAGATGGAGAACCTCCGCAAGCGCACCGAGCGCGAGATCGGCGACACCCGCTCCTATGCCATCGCGGCCTTCGCCCGCGACATGCTGACCGCCACCGATTCGCTGTCCCGCGCCCTGACCGTGCTGCCGGCCGAGGCGCGCGAGAGCGCCGACGGCACCACCAGGGGGCTGATCGAGGGCATCGAGATGACCGAGCGCGAGATGCAGCGGCTGCTCGCCAAGCACGGCGTCAAGCCGATCGAGGCCGACGGGCAGAAATTCGACCCGCACAAGCACCAGGCAATGTTCGAGGTCCCCGATCCGACCCGCCCCGAAGGCACCGTGGTGCAGGTGGTGCAGGCCGGCTACGCCATCGGCGACCGCGTCCTTCGCCCCGCCATGGTCGGCGTGGCCAAGGGTGGCGGCACGGCGGCCCAACCCGCCGAGGGCAGCGTCGACAAGAGCGTGTGAGTTACCGAGGGGCGTCCCGCCAGGGGCGCCCTTGCTTCATCTGCCGTAGCGCGCCGCGCAGGTGGTTGAAGTTGATGGCTGCATAGCCCGCCCTCTTCGCAGCGAGATATATCGGCAGGTCGTCGGTCAGCAGCACGCTGCCTGACTGAGCCATGACCAGCAAGACGGCATCGGTGACGCCCAGTCTGGTGTGCTCGGCCCGGGCAGCGGCCGCGGTGCTCTCGATGTAGGTTTCGTCCCATCGTTCAATCAACAGCCGCAGCGTGGCGGCGATCCGCTCGCTGAGCGGCGCCGAGGCGTAGCGAACCAGGTTCGACGTCTCGCTCCAGACGTTAGGACACGTCGCCACGCCTGAGGCGCCATCGATGAGCGACACGATGTGGTCGAAATCCTCGAGGGTGTAGGCCTGCAGCCTGCGGTGCCGGGAAACGTAGGAACGGCTGGTCAACCCCACTGCCAGGAGCAGCATGAGGTTGGTATCCAGCAGTATTCTAGGCATTCGCCTCGATCTCGTCCCGCAACTGCATCGCCAGGGCGGTGCCGTTGGCGTCGGAAACCGTGATCATGCGGTAGTCCCGCCGCGGGTTTGACCATGCACCAAGCGGCCCGCTCTCCGCGTTCCACGGACGGGAGAAGCCGATGGTGACCAGCCAGTTTCCGGCGTGATCGTCGAAACGAACCTCCTCCAGCCCGACATTGGTCGGCTGTTCGTCAGCCATCACGTCCACCACGAAATCCTTGGCGATGGCGATGGCCTGCTTGACGTTGAGACGGGGCATGGTCGTGCTCGCTGCTGCCCACCAAAGGTAGAGCGGAGGCGGCTCGCGATCAAGCGAGGCTACGGCGTGACCAGGGTCGGGCAGGTGGTGGTGACGTCGTAGGGGGCCTGGGGGGAGGCGAGTTGTTCGAGGGCCTGGTCGGCGTAGGTTTCGATCAGGTCGTCGGTGCCGGGGGCGTCGAGGCCGGCGGCGGCGAGCAGGGTGGCGGCGCGGTCGAGCAGCTGGTCCGACCAGCCCTGGTACTGGTCGGCCTCGGGTTCGTTGCCGGAATCGGAGGCGTCGGCGGCGAGCCAGTAGAAGGCGCTGCCGCACCACAGCAGGCGCTCGGCCTCGGGCGGCAGGTCGGGCGCGGCCGCGGCCGGCAGCGCGGTGGAAACCAGCAGCAGCGCGAACAGCAGCCGGCGCATGTGTGTGCCCCCTCCCGAGCCCTCAGGCGATGTCGCCGGCGACGATGCGGTTGACGCCGGCGGCGTTCATGTCGGCCCAGGCCTGGGCCAGCGAGCCGGCGGTGTCGATGCCGCGGCAGGCATCCTCGATCACATAGGTCTCGAAGCCGGCGGCGCGCGCATCGAGCGCCGTCCAGTTGACGCAGAAATCGGTGGCGAGCCCGGCGATGAACAGCCGCCTGAAGCCGCGCTCGCGCAGGTAGCCCTCGAGCCCGGTCTTGGTCTTGCGGTCCGCCTCCTCGAAGCCCGAGTAGCTGTCGATGACGTCGTGGTAGCCCTTGCGGATGACCAACTGGCTGTGCGGCAGCTCGATATCGGTCGAGAACTGGGCGCCATGGGTGTCCCAGACGCAGTGGTCGGGCCACAGCACCTGCGGGCCGTAGGGCAGGCCGATGACCTCGAACGGCTTGGCGCCGGCATGGCTCGAGGCGAACGAGATGTGGCCGCGCGGGTGCCAGTCCTGCGTCATCACCACGTTGGCGAAACGGCGGCCGAGCCGGTTGATCGGAATGATGATCTCGTCGCCGCCCGCCACCGCAAGGCTGCCGCCGGGCAGGAAGTCGTACTGCATGTCGACAACAAGCAGGAGATCGTCGAGGCGAGGCGTGATCGGCATGCGCAGGTCTCTCTATTGCCCCAGGAGGGCTTTGCAGTCTTCGAAACTGGGCGAATGGTCGCCATCGCTCCAGCCGCCGCCATTGACGACGCGGGCCACGGTGACGTCGAGCTTTTCCCGGTAGCTGGCGAGGGCGGCGTCGGAAAAGCCCGCCTCGAGGTAGATCGGCAGCGCCCGCTGCTCCAGCCGCTTGGCGCCTTCGCGGTAGAACTCGGCGGCGGGCGAGGCTTCGGCCGGCTCGTCGGCGACCATCAGCTCGAAGGCGGTGCCGCACCAGAGGTCGCGTTCGGCTTCGGCCGGCACGTCCTGCGCCAGGGCGACGCCGCACAGGCAGGCGAGGGCAGGCAGAAGGGCGGGAAGGCAGGCGGAGAGGCGACGCATCGGCACGCTCTTGTGGCGGCTGGGGTTGGCCGGTTTTAGACCACAAGGGGTAAACGGACCACAACCTGTTTGCCGCATGGCCAGCGCCGGGCGTTGCCCGAAAACCACCCCCGGAAACCCGCGCGGCGGGGCGGCCGGAAGTGCCGGCGGGCATTCGCAATTCTGCCGAAAGCCAGCTTGCACCCCCCAAGACCCCCTCCTATATAGCCCTCAAGGCGCGGCAACGGGCCAATCGAGGATAATCTCAACAAGGGAATCCGGACTCCCGGCCACGGGGTCAAGGAGCCGCCGACAGGGGTTCCATCCGGGTTCGCCAGGAAAAGAGGCAGGACATGGGTAAAGTAATCGGTATCGACCTCGGTACGACCAACAGCTGTGTCGCCGTCATGGACGGTGCGACCCCGAAGGTCATCGAGAACGCCGAAGGCGCGCGTACCACGCCTTCGATGGTGGCATTCACCAAGGACGGCGAGCGGCTGGTCGGCCAGCCGGCGAAGCGCCAGGCGGTCACCAACCCGGAAGGGACGCTGTTCGCGGTCAAGCGCCTGATCGGACGGCGCTACAACGACCCGATGGTCGACAAGGACAAGGGCCTCGTGCCCTTCCACATCGTGCAGGGCGACAACGGCGATGCCTGGGTCGAGGTGAGCGGCAAGAAGTCGTCGCCGTCGGAAATCTCGGCGATGATCCTCACCAAGATGAAGGAAACCGCCGAAGCCTATCTCGGCGAGCCGGTCACCCAGGCGGTGATCACGGTTCCCGCGTACTTCAACGACAGCCAGCGCCAGGCCACCAAGGATTCCGGCAAGATCGCCGGCCTCGAGGTGCTGCGCATCATCAACGAGCCGACGGCTGCGGCGCTTGCCTACGGCCTCGACAAGAAGAACACCGGCACCATCGCGGTCTATGACCTGGGCGGCGGTACCTTCGATATTTCCGTGCTGGAGATCGGCGACGGCGTGTTCGAGGTGAAGTCGACCAACGGCGACACCTTCCTCGGCGGCGAAGACTTCGACATGCGGATGGTCGACTACCTGGCCGACGAGTTCAAGAAGGACCAGGGCATCGACCTGCGCAACGACAAGCTGGCGTTGCAGCGGCTGAAGGAAGCGGCGGAAAAGGCCAAGATCGAGCTCTCGAGCGCGACCCAGACCGAAATCAACCTGCCCTTCATCACCGCCGACGCCTCGGGTCCGAAGCACCTGACGCTGAAGCTGACCCGCGCCAAGCTCGAGCAGCTGGTGGAAGACCTGATCAACCGGACGGTCGACCCCTGCCGCCAGGCCCTCAAGGACGCTGGCGTCTCCGCTTCGCAGATCGACGAAGTGGTGCTGGTCGGCGGCATGACCCGCATGCCCAAGGTCATCGAGACGGTGAAGAACTTCTTCGGCAAGGAGCCCCACAAGGGCGTCAACCCGGATGAAGTCGTGGCCATGGGCGCCGCCATCCAGGCCGGCGTGCTGCAGGGCGACGTCAAGGACGTGCTGCTGCTCGACGTGACCCCGCTGTCGCTCGGCATCGAGACGCTGGGTGGCGTGTTCACCCGCCTGATCGACCGCAACACCACGATCCCGACCAAGAAGAGCCAGGTCTTCTCGACCGCCGAGGACAACCAGAGCGCGGTGACCATCCGCGTGTTCCAGGGCGAGCGCGAGATGGCAGCCAACAACAAGCTGCTCGGCAACTTCGACCTCGCCGGCATTCCGCCGGCGCCGCGCGGCGTGCCGCAGATCGAGGTGACGTTCGACATCGACGCCAACGGCATCGTCAACGTCTCGGCCAAGGACAAGGGC
>JBQCFF010000282.1:0-8701 GCA_051959485.1 Devosia sp.
TCCTGATGGTCCTGACCTCGATCCCGTTCTACCTGCTGGCGATCATCCTGATCTACATCTTCGCGGTGGTGCTGAAGTGGTTCCCGCCCGCTGGCGGCGTGGCGACGACCCGCATCATGCGGCTCGACTGGGCCACCACGGAGGATGTGCTGCGGCACGCCTTCCTCCCCTGCATGTCGATCGTGCTCGGCAATATCGGGTTCTGGGCGCTCGGCATGCGCAGCCAGATGATCAACGTGCTGGGCGAGGACTACATCACCTTTGCCGAAGCCAAGGGCCTGCATCCGGGGCGCATCTTCGTCTGGTACGGCATGCGCAACGCGCTGCTGGCGCAGGTGACGGCGCTGGCGCTGTCGCTCGGCTCGGTGGTGTCCGGCGCCGTGCTGGTGGAAGTCATCTTCAACTATCCCGGCCTCGGTTCGCTGCTCTACAACGCGATCCGCGGGCAGGATTATTTCGTTATCCAGGGAGTGGTGCTGATGCTCATCATCGCACTGGCGGTGATGCTGTTCATCGTCGACCTGCTGTATCCGCTGCTCGACCCGAGGATCCGGCGATGAACCGGCTCTGGGCCAATATCCGGCGCAACTACGAGCAGGGGCGGGTCAGCCCGCTGCTGATCGTCGGGCTGCTGATCCTGCTCGCCATCGTGCTGTTCGGCGCGATCGGGCCGCTGTTCGTCGACGCGACCAATGCGCAGGTCGGGGCAGTGCGACCGCGCAAGCCACCGGGCGGGGAGTACCTGCTGGGGACCGACTCGCAGGGTCGCGACATGTGGACGCTGCTGATCTACGCCACCCCCAACACGCTGAAGATGGGCCTCATCGCCGGCTTCATCGGGGTTGGGCTCGGGGCGGTGCTCGGGCTGATCGCCGGGCAGTTCGGCGGCTGGGTCGACGCGGTGATCCGGGTCATCTCGGACTCGCTGCTGACCGTGCCGGCCATCGCCATCCTGGTGATCATCGCCGGCAACATCGACCGCATGACCACCTTCGTGATGGCGCTGGTGGTGGCGTCGCTGGGCTGGATGTTCACCGCGCGCACGGTGCGGGCGCAGGTGCTGACGATCCGCGAGAAGGCCTATGTCGAGGTGGCGCGGGTGAACGGCGAAGGGCCGTGGGAGGTGCTGTTCAAGGAAGTGATGCCCAACCTGATGCCGTACATCGTGGCGAGCTTCGTCGGCACCGTGTCGGGCTCCATCCTCGCGGTGATCGGACTCGAGGCGCTGGGTCTCGGCGCGCTCGAGGAGATGACGCTCGGCAACACCATCTACTGGAGCCAGCAGAGCTCCGCGGTGTTGCGCGGCTACTGGTGGTGGTGGGCCCCGCCGATCGTGATGATCGCGCTGATCTTCATCGGCCTCTTCCTCACCTCGGTCGGCTTCGACCGGTTTGCCAACCCCAGGCTGGCGAGGCGCTGATGGCCATCGACATGACGCAGAAGCCGATCCTCGAGGTGAAGGATCTCAACGTCCACTACGATACCGGCAAGGGCCCGGCCAAGGCGGTGAACGACGTGTCGTTCTCGCTCAGGCCCGGCGAGCGGCTCGGCCTGATCGGTGAATCCGGCTCGGGCAAGACGACGATGGCGACGGCGCTGATGCGGCTGACCAAGCCGCCGGGGCGGATCGTCTCGGGCAGCGTCGAGCTCGACGGGGTCGACCTGCTGAAGCTCTCGCCCAAGGAGCTGCGCGAGGTGCGGCTGCGCGACATCGCGCTGATGCCGCAGGGGGCGATGAGCTCGCTCAACCCGGTGATGCGGCTCGAAGAGCAGATGATCGACGCGATCCTCGCGCACCTGCCGAAGATGAAGCGGCCGGAGCTCGAGGCCCGCGTGGTGGAACTGCTGAAAGCCGTCGGGCTCGCGCCCGAAGTGGCGCGGCGCTACCCGCACGAGCTCTCGGGCGGCATGAAGCAGCGCGCCGCGATGGCCATCGCCACCTCGCTCAGCCCCAAGGTGATCGTCGCCGACGAGCCGACCAGCGCGCTCGACGTGGTGGTGCAGCGCCAGGTGATGCAGACGCTGGGCCGGCTGCAGGGCGGGCTCGGCGCGGCGGTGGTGCTGATCGGCCATGACATGGGGCTGATCGCGCAGTTCGCCGACACGGTGGGCGTGATGTATGCCGGCAAGCTGGTCGAGATCGGGCCGGTGCGGCAGATGATCGAGACGCCCAGGCACCCCTATACCAAGCTGCTGGTGGAGAGCCTGCCGGGCATCGAGGTGAAGCAGGCGCTGGTCGGCATCCCCGGCCTGCCGCCGCCGCTGGTCGACCTGCCGCCGGGCTGCCCGTTCAACCCGCGCTGCCCGTTCGCGTTCGACCGCTGCCTGCGCGAGACGCCGCAATTGCAGGAGGTGGGGCCGAGCCAGCAGGCGGCCTGCCACCTCTACCCGGAACACAAGGAACTGCCGCCGCTGCCGGCGCGGGCCGGACGAGAGGTGGTGGCATGAGCGCGCTGATCGAAGCGAGGGGCGTAACCAAGCAGTACGGATCGTTCACGGCGCTCGACGACGTGACGCTGACGCTCAGCGACAGCGAACCGTCGATGACGGCGATCGCCGGCGAGTCCGGGTCGGGCAAGACGACGCTGGCGCGCATGATGCTGGGGTTCATCGACCCCAGCGCCGGCGTGGTGGAGTACCGGGGCAAGAACATCGCGACCATGACGCCGAGCGAGAAGCAGGCGTTCCGGCGCGAAGTGCAGCCGGTGTTCCAGGACCCGTTCGAGGTGTTCAACCCGTTCTACCGGATCGACAACGTGCTGACGACACCGGTGAAGCGGTTCGGCCTGGCCGACACCGAGGCGAAGGCGCAGGCGCTGATCGAGGATGCGCTGAAGCGGGTCGGTCTCAGGCCGCAGGACACGCTGGGGCGCTTCCCGCACGAGCTTTCGGGCGGGCAGCGGCAGCGCATCATGGTGGCGCGGGCGGTGCTGCTGAGGCCCAGGCTGATCGTGGCGGACGAGCCGGTGTCGATGGTCGACGCGTCGCTCAGGGCGACCATCCTCGACGAGCTGAGGACGCTGAACCGCGAACTCGGCATCTCGATCGTCTACATCACGCACGACCTGACGACGGCGTTCCAGATCTGCGACAACATCGTGGTGCTCTACCGCGGCACGGTCGCCGAGGCGGGGGCGGTGGAACGGGTGATCGGGGCGCCCAAGCACCCCTACTCGCAGCTGCTGGTGTCGTCGATCCCGCTGCCGGACCTCGACAAGGCCTGGGGCGGCGACGAGATCCCGGTGACGGAGGCCAATGCCGCTCGGCCCAATGACGGCTGCAAGTTCGCGCCGCGCTGCCCGCATGTGATGGAGATGTGCTGGCAGAAGCCGCCGCCGAAATATATGCCCGACAGCCAGCGGCTCGCGACCTGCTTCCTGCACCGCGATGCCCCGGTTTCCCCCGGCGCGGATGTCGCGTCCGTCTTCCGGCCGCCCGCAGCGGCCCCAGTTTCGCAACAGGTGTGAACACATGAACCAGATCGACCTCAACGGCCAGGTGGCCGTGATCACCGGCGGTGCCCAGGGTATCGGCTTCGCCATCGCCTCGCGCCTCATCAAGTCGGGCGCGAAAGTTTCGCTGTGGGACATGCGCGACGACCTGCTGCAGCAGGCGGTGTCCGAACTCGGCGCGGCCGCCTCGTCGCAGGTGGTGAACATCGCCGACTACGCGGCGGTGGAAGCGGCGGTCAAGGCGACGGAGCAGGCGCTCGGCCGCATCGACATCCTCGTCAACTCGGCCGGCATCGCCGGCAAGAACGCCCCGCTCGACGAGTATGAACTCGACGAGTGGCGGCGGGTGATCGATATCGACCTCAACGGCACGTTCTACGTCAACCGCGCCGTGCTGCCGGGGATGAAGGCGCGCAATTACGGGCGCATCGTCAACATCGCCTCGATCGCCGGCAAGGAAGGCAACCCCAACGCCTCGGCCTATGCGGCGGCCAAGGCGGGCGTGATCGGCATGACCAAGGCGGTCGGCAAGGAATGCGCCAAGTGGGACATCGCCATCAACGTCATCACCCCGGCGACGGCCAAGACCCGCATCCTCGACGAGCTGAAGCCGGAGTTCATCGACTACATGCTGAGCCGCATCCCGCGCGGCCGCTTCCTCGAGGTCGAGGAGGCCGCCAACATGGTGGCCTGGCTGGTGAGCAAGGAGAACAGCTTCACCACCGCGTCGGTGTTCGACCTGTCGGGCGGGCGGGCGACCTACTGATGGCACACAAGCTGACGGACCGGCGGCAGGCCGGCCAGACCTCGCTGCAGCTGCCGCCGTTCGGCTTCGGCTCGGCGCACCTCGGCGGCATGTATTCCCGCCCCTCCGGCGAGGTGGCGCGCGCCACCCTGCAGGCGGCGTGGGACGGGGGCGTGCGCTTCTACGATACGGCGCCGTATTACGGGCTCGGCCTCTCCGAGCATCGGGTCGGCAACTTCCTGATGGACCAGCCCCGCGACGAGTTCGTGCTCACCACCAAGATCGGGCGCTACTTCAAGCGGCCGGCCGACCCCAGGACGTTCGATCGGGGCGGCTGGGGCGGCGGGCTCAACATGGAGATCGTCTGGGACTATTCCTATGACGGCGTGATGCGCAGCTACGAGCAGAGTCTGCTGCGGCTCGGCCTCGACACCATCGACGCGCTGTTCATCCACGATCCCGAGCCCGAGGGGCATGGCGAGCACCATGCGGCGCGGATGAAGGACATGGCGACGACCGGTATCAAGGCGCTTGAGGAACTCAAGGCCTCGGGCCAGATCAAGGCGATCGGCATGGGGATGAACGCGGCGGAGTCGCTGGTCAACATCGCGCCGCTGGTGCCGCTCGACTTCTGCATCGTGGCGATGCCCTACACGCTGCTCGACCAGGGCTCGCTGAACACCGGCATGCAGCGCTGCCTCGATGAGGGCATTTCGGTGGTGATCGGGGCGCCCTACGCCTCGGGCATCCTCGCCACCGGGCCGATCGAGGGGGCGCGCTACCGCTACGGCTTCGCCGACGAGGCGATCCTCGAGAAGACGCGCCGGATCCAGGCGGTCGCGGCGCGGCACAATGTGTCGCTGCAGGCCGCGGCGCTGCAGTTCCCGCTGGCGCATCCCGCAGTGGTCTCGGTGATCCCGGGCGGGGCGAAGCCGGAGGAGGTGCAGAGCAACCTGCGCTATCTGGTCGAGGAGATCCCGGCGGAGTTCTGGGTCGAGCTCAAGGTCGAGGGACTGATCGTCGCCGACGCGCCGGTGCCAACGGCGTAAGCATTCCGGCAGCTACGGGTGCCGGATCAGGCGGCCGACCGCGCGGCGTGGTCGGCCGCTTTCTGTTGCGGGCGAGGTGGCGTGCGGGGAAATGTGACATATACGCGACAATACGTATTTTTGCGTGTCCGAACGCCGCCGCTGCGGCGCATCGGCGGCCGTTAAGTGTAGACGGAACAGGCGACTAGCGTCGCACGTCTTCAATCTTCAGGGATACTCATGTTCAAGTTTGCAGCAGCGGCCGGCCTCGCGATCGGTGCGCTGACCGTCCCGGCTCTGGCCGCCGATCTGATCGTCGACCAGGGCCCGGCGAACTACGATCCGTCGCCGGTGACCAGCGGGCTCTACCTCCAGTTGCTCGGCGGCGCCACCCTTCCGGGTACCTTCGACGGCTACGACATCCCGTCCAGTTGGGCGATCGCGGGCGTGGTCGGGGTCGGCACCGGCATCGACGGGCTGTCGGTCGAAGCCGATGGCTTCTACTCGCAGGCCGAATACGACGGCCGGTATACGCTGACCACCGGCGCGCTGATGGCGGCGCTCAAGTACACCGCTACCCTCAGTGACACGTTCAGCGTCTATGGCGCGGTCGGCCTGGGTGGCGTGTACCTGCGCGACGAGGACAGTGACGGCTCCAGCGTGTACTCGGAGGGCTGGGGCGCCGGCTACCTGCTGAAGGCGGGCGTGACCGCCGCGGTGGCCGACAACGTCGCGCTGGTGGGCGAAGTCCGCTACACCGATTCGTTCGCGCCGATCGCCGACGTCGAGATGGGCCCCGCCGCGGTGCTGGCCGGTATCCATATCGGCTGCTGATCGGGTGCACCGAAACAGCGAAGGCCCCGCAGCCCGTGCTGCGGGGCCTTCTGCTTTCCGCGCCGGCGGCTGGATCAGCGGCCGAAGGCCCTGGGCTCGGGGGCGATCTGGGCCAGCAGCCCGTCGATCTCGCGCTGCGTGGTGGGGTCAGGCCGGGTGGTGGGGCCGCGCACGATCGCCTCGCGGATGACGCCGAGGCGGACCAGCAGCTGCTTGTGCATGTGGTAGAAGACGTCGCCGCCCTGGTTGCCGAGGCGGTTGACGGCCATGATGGTGGCGTCGAAGCGGCTGCGGGCCGCCGCCTCGTCACCGCGCTGGAAGGCATCCCAGACCGCGACGAAATCGGCCGGCTGGCTGCAGAACGGCATGGTGCCGTCGGCGCCGCGGCGCATCTCCTCGATGAAGTAGCTGCCGCCGGCGCCGCCGAAGATGGTGAGGCGGCCGCGCACGGCGTCGGACATCGCCTGCACCTTGGCGGTCACCGGCAGGGTCTCGACCTTGATGTACTTCACATTCGGGCAGGCATCGGCGATGCGCAGCGCCAGCGCCGGCGAGACCGGGCCCTGCGGCACGTCCTGCAGGATGATCGGGATGCCGACCGCGGCATCGATGGCGCGGTAGTACTCGAAGATCTCCTCGGAGCTCACCGGCATGAAGGAGGGCGGGATCACCATCAGGGCATCGGCGCCGGCGGCTTCGGCCGCCCTCGAGTAGAAGACGGCGAGGTCGGTGCCGGCGGCGCCCGAGTTGATGATGACCGGCACGCGGCGGTTCACCGCCTTGACCGTGGCGCGGGTGATCTGGGCGCGCTCGGCCTCGTTGAACTTGAACACCTCGCTGCCGAGCGCCACGCCGAGGCCGTGCACGCCGGCCGCGATGTTGAAGTCGATCAGGCTGTGCAGGCTCTCCTCGTCGATGCTGCCGTCGCGATGGAAGGGGGTGACGAGAATGGGGACGACACCCCGGATGGCGGCCGAAGTCATTGGCGAGGCTTTCATGTTGTTGCCCGCTTTCGCACCGGAAAAGTCTGCAACTTCTCCTGAAAACGGGTTGGTTAGCGGTTCTCGAAGTTGAACATCTCCCGGACCGGATACTGCACCGGGGAGACATCGGGGTTGGTTTCCATGTAGGGGGCCATCATTTCCCACCAGCGCCAGGTGACGGCCTCGGGTTTGGCGTCAGCGGGCGGAGCGCTGTCGCGCTCCATGTAGGCGAAGAGGTCGAGGCCGTGCAGGTAGATGGAGAAGGTGCGGACGCCGTCGCGCTTCATGTTCTCCAGCATCTCGGGCCAGATCTCGTCGTGCTTCTGCCTGTAGATGGCCTCGTTGCCGGGCTTGAGGCGCATGACCCAGGCTAGACGTACGGTCACAAGTGTCTCCTTCAGCCGAAATGCCGCTCGGCGGGGGTGGTGATGTCGCCCGGCCAGGGGCCGGAATAGCCGAGCCGGTGGCTGAGGTGGCGGCACGCGTCCTGCAACATCACGACCAGCGGCTCGACCTCGGGGCCGGGCTGCTTGGGGGAAGGGCCGGTGACGCTGATGGCGCCGGCGGCGCGCCCCATCCGGTCGAGGATGGGCACGGCGACGCAGTAGACGCCCATCACCACCTCCTGGTCGTCGATCGAGTAGCCGCGCTCGCGAATCCTGCCGATCTCCTCGCGGAGCCGCGCCGGGTCGGTGATGGTGAGGGGCGTGAGCGCCTCGAGCGGCGCGGCGCAGACCTGCTCGCGCTCGGTCTCGTCCATGAAGGCGAGCATCGCCTTGCCGGCGCCGCCGCAGGTGAGCGGCCCGCGCGAGCCGATGCGGTTGTCGAGCTGCATGCCCTCGTTGCCGCGCACCTTGTCGATGCAGACGCCGGCATGGCCGTAGAGGGCGTTGAGGTTCACCGTCTCGTTGGTGGCCGCGGCGATGGTTTCGGCGAAGGGGCGGAACAGCCGCGGCAGCTCGATGCGCTCGAGCTGCAGGCCGGTGATCTCGAGCAGGCGGTAGCTGAGCTCCCATTCGCCCGTCGGGGTGCGGTCGACGATGCCCTCCTCGCTGAGGTCGAGCAGCAGGCGGTGCACCGAGCCGAGCGGCAGGCTCAGCTGCTGGGCGACGGCACGCACCCCCAGCGGCCCCTTGCGGGCCAGCAGGTCCATCGCCTGAACCGATCGGGTGATGGCGGACATGCGCGTCAGGGCCTCGAAGTGTGCGGGTTGGGGGATGGGAGGTTGTCCGTCGCGGTCGTGCGCGTTGCTCCACCCCACCCTAGCTTCGCCAGGCCGCTGGCGCGGCCAAGCTGCGCTACCCTCCCCATCGAGGGGAGGGAGGGGCGCGCGTTGCTGGGGCTGCGGTCAGGCAGCAGCGGCTCCCTCCCCCTTGTGGGGAGGGTAGCGCAGCTGCGAGCGGAGCGAGCTAGCGGAGCTGGGGTGGGGGTGGTTTCACCCAGCGGTTCGGCCGGACGTCCTGCGTACCCCCACCCCAGCTCTGCCGGGCGGCGGAGCCGCCAGACGGCGCTACCCTCCCCGCAAGGGAGAGGGTGAAAGGGCGCGCGCGTGGGGGTGGGGGTGCTCAATCGGCTTACCAGTGGGTCTTCTTGGTGGTGGCGTTGGGTTCGATCAGGTTGTCGTTGATGTAGTCCCACTCGATCTCGTAGCCCATGCCC
>JBQCFF010000283.1:0-5302 GCA_051959485.1 Devosia sp.
CTCGCCGACGTGAAGGCGCGGGGCGACGACGCGGTCATCGACTACACCGAGCGCTTCGACCGGCTGCCGCTCACCCCCTCGACCCTGGCCTTCACCGCCGACGAGATCGCCGCGGCCGAGGCCCGCATCCCGGGCGACGTCCGCGAGGCGCTGGTCACCGCCCACGACCGCATCCGCGCCCATCACGAAAAGCAGAAGCCGCTCGACCACGTCTATCAGGACCACCTTGGCGTCACCCTCGGCACGCTGTGGACCCCGGTCGAGGCGGTCGGCATCTATGTCCCGGGCGGCCTCGCCGCCTACCCGTCCTCGGTGCTGATGAACGCCGTTCCGGCGCATGTTGCCGGCGCCAGCCGCGTCGCCATGGTCGTCCCCACGCCCCGCGGCGAGGTCAATGACGCGGTGCTGGCTGCCGCGAAGATCGCCGGCATCACCGAGATCTACCGTATCGGCGGCGCGCAGGCCGTCGGCGCGCTCGCCTACGGCACCACCACCATCGCGCCGGTCAGCAAGGTCGTCGGGCCGGGCAACGCCTATGTCGCCGCCGCCAAGCGCCAGGTCTTCGGCACCGTCGGCATCGATATGATCGCCGGGCCGTCCGAAGTGCTGATCATCGCCGACAGCTCCGCCAACCCCGCCTGGGTCGCGGCCGACCTCCTGGCGCAGGCCGAGCACGGGGCAGGGGCCCAGTCCATCCTCGTCACCACCGATCCGGCGCTTGCCGGCGTGACGGCGGCCGAGGTCGAGCGCCAGCTTGCGACGCTCCCGCGGGCCCAGATCGCCCGCGACGGCTGGGACGAGTTCGGCGCCATCATCACCGTCGCATCGCTCGCCGAGGCGGTGGAGCTCGCCAACCGCATCGCCTCCGAACACGTCGAGCTTGCCGTCGACGACCCGCAGGCGCTGCTCGGCAAGATCCGCAACGCCGGCGCCATCTTCCTCGGCCACCACACGCCCGAGGCGATCGGCGACTATGTCGGCGGTTCCAACCACGTGCTGCCCACGGCGCGCTCGGCCCGCTACGCTTCCGGCCTCGGCGTGCTCGACTTCATGAAGCGCACCTCGGTGCTGGGGTGCGATCCGTCGTCCCTGGCCGAGCTCGCCCCCGCCGCGGTCACCCTGGCGGCGACCGAGGGCCGCGATTCCCACGGCCGCTCGGTCTCGATCAGGCTCAATCGCTAGATGGCGCTCACGTCGCGACAGTTCGATCCCAGGACCGATCGGATCGTCGCCGTGACCCTCGACCCCAACACCATCACCTCGGTCGATCCCGACGAGGTGCATGAGTGGCGGATCGCCATCTACGACCTGGTCGAGGAGAACCGGTTCGCCCCCGCCCGGGTGAAGGCGGTCGGCCCTTACGCGCTCCACGTCTCAATCGTCGGCAACTACATCGTGCTCGATGTCCGCAACCCGGAAAGCTACGAGCCGATCGCCGCGCACTACCTGTCGCTCACCCCGTTCCGCCGCCTCATCCGCGATTATTTCCGCATCCGCGACAGCTACTATGACGCGATCAAGACCGGCTCGACCTACCAGATCGAGGCGGTCGACATGGCGCGCCGCGGCCTCCACAACGAGGCTGCCGAACTGCTCCGCACCCGGCTCGACAACAAGCTCGAGATGGATCTCAACACCGCAAGGCGGCTCTTCACCCTGATCTGTGCCGTGCAGCCCTTCGCCTCGCGCATCGACGAGCGGGAGTCGAACCTGCCTTCGGTGCTCTTCGTCTGCTCGATGAACTCGGTGCGCTCGCCCATCGCCGCCGCGCTCGCCCGCCGCTTCTTCCCCGGCCGGCTGATCGTCCGTTCGGCCGGTGTCCGTTCCGGCAAGGCCGACGCCTTCGTCGAGGAGGTGATGGAGGAGATCGGCATCGACATGTCGATCCACACCCCCCACACCATGGACGAGCTGGTCGCCACCCATTTCGACCTCGTCATCACCCTTTCCGCCGACGCGCCCGAGGCCGTTGAGCGACGCGGCCTCGAGATGGGGGCGATCGAGCACTGGCCGATGCCCGACCCGACCGAGGTCGAGGGCAACCGCGAGGCGGTGCTGAGCGCCTATCGCACCCTGCGCGACACCTTGCAGAAGCAGGTGCGCGAGCGGCTCGAGCAGCTCGTCGCCGCCCCACCCAAGGCCACATCCACCGCCGCCTGAGCGGTGGCCGGCCGATGCAGCGTAAGCGGCCGCAACCGCCGCAGCGTGGGAAACAGCGCGATCTCCCCAGGCTCTGGAACTTCGGGGTGATCGGGCCCATATCATTGTTCACAAACAGGGACGCTTCCAGTATAGGTGCGCCCTAATTCCAGCCCTGACATTGCAGAGTGCCGCGTTTAGGGCCGTTTCAGGAGAGAGTATGGCTAAGGAAGAAGTGCTCGAGTTCCCGGGCGTCGTCACCGAACTGCTGCCCAACGCGACGTTCCGCGTGAAGCTCGAGAACGAACACGAGATCATCGCCCACACTGCCGGCCGCATGCGCAAGAACCGCATCCGCGTCCTCGCCGGCGACAAGGTGCTGTGCGAGATGACCCCCTACGACCTGACCAAGGGCCGCATCACCTACCGCTTCCGCTAGCAGCGGTATCCAGGGGGAACCTATGGCCGCCCGTCCCGAGCTCATCCTTGCGTCCGCCTCGCCGCGCCGCCTGGCCCTGCTGAACCAGATCGGCATCGAGCCCGAGCACCTGGTGCCCGCCCACATCGACGAGACGCCCGAAAAGAACGAGCTGCCGCGCAAGCTCGCGCAGCGCCTTGCCGACCAGAAGGCCATCGCCGCGCAGCACAAGGCCAGGACGACGGGCATCGCCGCCAACGCGCTGGTGCTCGCCGCCGACACGGTGGTGTCGGTCGGCCGCCGCATCCTGCCCAAGGCCGAGACGATGGAGGAGGCGAGTATGTGCCTGCGCCTGCTCTCGGGCCGTTCGCACCGCGTCTATACCGGCGTCACCATGCTCACCCCCTCGGGCAGCATGCGCAAGCGGGTGGTGGAGACGCGCCTGCGCTTCAAGCGCCTCAGCAACCGCGAGATCGAAAGCTACCTGGCCAGCGCCGAGTGGCGCGACAAGGCCGGCGGCTACGCCATCCAGGGCATCGCCGGGGCCTTCGTCATCAAGCTGCAGGGCAGCTATTCGGCCGTGGTCGGCCTGCCGCTCAACGAGACGGTCGGGCTGCTCGCCGGCGAGGGCTATCCGGTGCACTTCAACTGGCTGAACCAGTCGGCCATGTCGGCAGTCTGATGGCCGAGATCATCAGGCTCAGGCCAACGCGCCCTTGCCCGATCTGCGGCAAGCCGTCGAGCCAGCAATACCACCCCTTCTGCTCGGCCCGCTGCGCCGACATCGACCTCAACCGCTGGCTCAGCGGCAGCTACGTCATCCCCGCCGAGCCGGTCGAGGACGACCCCTCCGACGCCCCCGCCAAGCCCGGTCAGCGCGAAGACGACGAGGACTAGGGCGGAAACTTATCCCCGCGATTCGGCCCTGTGGCATGATCCCTCTCACCTCACCGATGCGAGGCGCTGACGGAGCGTCGCGGATGAGGGTTCGGGCATGGGGCGGGCCGCCGCGCCATGGGTTTTCGGGGTCTTGCGCTACGGTAGTCGTAGCGGCCGGAGGCATAAAACCGATCGCGTATGGGCGGGGCGCTAGTCCCATGCCTGCTTTTGCCGGTCTACCGGCTTCGGGACGAAGTCCCGCCCACGCCGCATCCGATGCGGCGAACCGACTAGGGGAACCCCCGGGGCCGATGGCCGCCGGGTGCTTCGGCACGCCTGGCCCTACGGCATCAACTGCCCGCCATTCACGTCGATGATCTGTCCGGTGATGTAGCCCGACATCGACCCGGCCGCGAGGAACACGTACGCCCCCGCGCAGTCCTCGGCCGTACCCAGCCGGCCCATGGGAATCTGCGCTGCCGCGGAGTCCTTCACGCTCTGCGGCGTCGACGCATGGAACGGGGTGATGATGAAGCCCGGGGCCACCACGTTCACCCGGATGCCGTCGGGTGCGAATTCCCGCGCCGCGTTGCGGGTGATCGAATGCACCGCGGCCTTGGCCGAGGCATAGACCGCCGAGCCGCCGAAGCCGCCGAATCGCCCCGCCACCGACCCGGTGTTGATGATCGATCCGCCGCCGGCTGCCTTGAGGTGCGGATAGGCTGCCTTCGTCACCGCCAGCACCGAGCGGACGTTGAGGTCGTACACCGCCTCGTATTTCGCCTCGTCGAACCCGGCATTCGTCACCCGCTCGAGGATCGCCCCGGCATTGTTGCAGAGGATGTCGAGCCCGCCGAGCCCCGCCACCGCCTCGGCGACGATTCGCTCCGCCTCGCTGGCCTTGCTGACGTCGCCAAGCACCACCACGGCCTTGCCGCCGGCGGCACGAATCTCCGCCGCAAGTGCCTCTGCGGCCGCGGCGTTCTTGTGCCCATGCACCGCCACCGCGACCCCCAGCCGGGCGAACTCCCGCGCCACGGCCGCGCCGATTCCCGTCGATGATCCGGTGATCAGGGCCCGTTTGCCCCTCAGGTCCTCAAGCATTCCGCACTCCTTGGAAAACACGTGCGACACCCTAGCGGCCACCCCGGACCGCGCAACCATCCAAAGGCCGCAGGCGAGCTTGATATCGCGTCGGAAAAGCCGCGCATTGGCGCTTGCGCGACCCGGTTTTGCCCCCTATAACGCGCCAACTTCGACGCCCCCGGGCGTTCGGATGCCCGGGTAGCTCAGTTGGTAGAGCAGCGGATTGAAAATCCGCGTGTCACTGGTTCGATTCCGGTCCCGGGCACCACTTCCCCCACGATCAGCCAGACGTCAGTGCCTGCCAGACGGCGGTGGCGAGCCAGAACTCGGCGCTGATGACCAGGGCGCCGCCGACGGCGCCGAGGAGCAGCATGGTGGCGGGGGGCACGTCGAACCAGCCGGCGAAGAAGCGCATGGTGCCCCAGCTCACGTCGAGCAGGCAGAAGGCGAGGCCGATCACGGCCCCCATGATTGCCACTGCGAGAATTGCCATATCGCCCTCAAGGCCGATCGGGTCGGTGCAGCATAGTACGTGTGCCGCCGCCCGCAACCCCGTTGCCGCTTTCGACCTATGAAGCGGTGGCGTCCGGCGCCGGCCTGGGGCACACCCTTCGACAGCAGGAGGACCAGCATGCCCGTCAAGAACCGCATTTCCGAGCTCCACGCCGAGATCACCGCGTGGCGCCGCGACATCCACGCGCACCCCGAGACCATGTACGACACCCACCGCACCTCGGCGCTGGTGGCGGCGAAGCTGCGCGAGTTCGGCTGCGACGAAGT
>JBQCFF010000284.1:0-2450 GCA_051959485.1 Devosia sp.
GGACGACGCTTGCGGGCAGCGCCCAGGCGCAGACGGCGCCGAAGGTGGCGGTCGACCTGACGACGCTCACCTCGCCGTTCTGGACGGCCTACAACAAGTACATCGAGGACGAGGCGAAGGCGCAGGGCATCGACCTCTTGCAGCCCTTCAACTCCGAGTTCGACACCGCCAAGCAGATCACCGGCGTCAAGAACGCCGTGACGCTCGGCGCCAACGGCCTGATCTTCTCGCCCTTCGACACCTCGGCGGCGAAGACCGTGCTCGAGACCGCAGCCGCCGCCAACGTCAAGGTGGTGGCGGTGGACGTGGCGCCCGATACCGGCCCGGTGGCGATCGTCGTCCGCGCCGACAACGTCGCCTATGGCGAGAAGGCCTGCCAGTATATCGGCGAGCACGTGAAGGAAGGCCCGGTGGTCCAGATCATGGGCGACCAGGCCTCGATCAACGGCCGTGACCGCGGCAACGGCTTCCGCGACTGCATCACCAAGAACTTCCCCAACCTCAAGCTGCTGGAAATCCCCACCAAGGCCTGGTCAGGCGAGGATGCGGCGGCGGGCCTCGAGACGGTGCTCAACTCCACCCCCGACCTCAAGGCCATCTACATGCATGCCGGCGGCGTGTTCCTCGCCCCGACGCTGCAGACCCTGAAGCGCCGCGGCCTGCTGCATCCGGCCGGCCAGGACGGGCACATCGTCATCGTCTCCAACGACGGCATCCCGCAGGAGTTCGATGCCATCCGCTCGGGCGAGATCGACGCCACGGTGTCGCAGCCGGCCGACCTCTACGCCAAGTACGGCCTGATGTACCTGAAGCAGGCGATCGAGGGTAAGACCTTCGCCGCCGGCCCGACGGACCACGACAGCAACATCCTCGAAGTCGCCCCCGGCGTGCTCGAGGACCAGCTGGCGGCGCCGCTGGTGACCAAGGACAACGTCGACGACAAGGCCTTCTGGGGCAACCTCTAGGAGCAGTCTTGGACATGACACAGGGGCCAGACCTGGAGGGGCGCGTCACGGCGCGCCCCTCCGTCCCGATCGTCGAGGCGATCGACGTTTCGAAGCGCTACGGCGCCACGGTGGCGCTCGAGGGCGCGCAGATCCGGGTGATGCCCGGCGAGTCGCATGCCCTGGTCGGCCGCAACGGCGCCGGCAAGTCGACGCTGGTGCGGATCCTCACCGGGCTCGAGCCGCCCGACCGGGGCGAGGTGCGCTTCGACGGCGAACCGGCGCCGCCGGTCAACGACCGCGACGCCTGGAGAAGGCGGGTCGCCTGCGTCTACCAGCATTCCACCATCATCCCCGACCTGACGGTGGGGGAGAACCTGTTCATCAACCACCAGCCGCAGCGCCACGGGCTGATCAGCTGGTCGACGCTGCGCCAGCGGGCCGAGGAGGTGCTGGCGCGCTGGAACGTCAATGTCGCCCAGGACATGCGGGCCGGCGACCTCAAGGTCGAGGAGCGCCAGCTGGTCGAGATCGCCCGGGCCCTGTCCTACGGGGCGCGCTTCATCATCCTCGACGAGCCCACGGCGCAGCTCGACGGCGACGAGATCAAGCGGCTGTTCGTCCGCATCCGCGAGCTGCAGGCGCAGGGCGTCACCTTCCTGTTCATCTCGCACCACCTGCAGGAGGTGTACGAGATCTGCCAGCAGGTGACGGTGCTGCGCGACGCGCGCCACATCATCTCCGCCCCGGTCGCCGACCTGCCCAAGGACCGGCTGATCGAGGCGATGACCGGCGAGCAGGTGCATTTCGGCTTCGCCGATGCCGTCGGCCGGGTGGTCCCCGCCGACGCCCCGGTGGCGCTCCGGGTCGAGCGGCTCGCCGGCGACGACTTCCAGGATGTGAGCTTCGACATCCGCCGCGGCGAGATCATCGGCATTTCCGGCGCCACCAGCAGCGGTCGCATCGGCGTGGCCGAGGCGATCGCCGGGCTCGGCCGCTTCACCGGCGGCTCGATCAGCATCGAGGGCAGGGCGCTGCGTTCGGGCAGCGTGCCCGCGGCGCTGGCGCTCGGCGTCGGCTGCGTGCCGAAGAGCCGGCACGTCGAGGGCCTGGTGCTCGGGCAATCGGTCGCCGACAACACCACCATGACCATCGCCAACCGGCTCGGGCCGCTCGGCTTCATCTCGCCGCGCCGCCGGAACGAGGTCACCAGTTCCACCATCGAGCGGCTCGGCGTCGTCACCGAGGGGCCGGAGCAGCTGGTGGCGAGCCTGTCGGGCGGCAACCAGCAGAAGGTGGTGCTGGGCCGGGCGCTCGCCAGCCAGCCGTCGGTAGTGGTGCTCATCGATCCCACGGCAGGGGTCGACGTGAAATCCAAGGAAGCGCTCCTCGCGGTGGTCGAGAACCTGCGCCGCGAGGGCAAGGCGATTCTGGTGGTCAGCGGCGAGCTCGAGGATCTGCGGACCTGCGACCGCGTGCTGGTTATGCGCCACGGCGGCGTGGTGG
>JBQCFF010000285.1:0-8615 GCA_051959485.1 Devosia sp.
ACGCGAAGACCAAGATGGAGGTGCGCGGCGGCCGCCTGATCCGCTCCGAGGAGCTGGCGGTGATCGACCGCGACACCGGCGCGGAGTGGCCGGTGCAGCTGCGGGCAGCGGGCATGCCGTTCCTCGCCGGCAACCGGACGGAGCTGCTGATCGACGGCGACGCGACGTTCGAGTCGATCCTCGAGGGGATCGCTACGGCGAAGCACTACGTCTTCGTGCAGTTCTACATCATCCGGCACGACGCGCTGGGGCAGCGCCTGGCGGCGGCGCTGATGGAGCGGGCGCGGGCGGGTGTCGCCGTCCATGTGCTCTACGACGACGTGGGCAGCAACGGGCTGTCGGAGGAATTCAAGGACCGGCTGCGCGCCGAGGGCATCCAGATCTTCGGCTTCAACCACCGGCACCCGATGCTGCGCATCTTCGGGCCGATGCGGATCAACTACCGCAACCACCGCAAGAACGTGGTGGTGGACGGGCGGATCGGCTGGACCGGCGGCATCAATGTCGGGATCGAGTATCTCGGGCAGGACCCGAAGTTCGGGCACTGGCGCGACACGCAACTCAGGGTGGAAGGGCCCGCCGTGTCGTCGTTCTCGCTGATCTTCCAGGAGGACTGGCTGTGGGCCACCGGCGAGGTGCTGCAGGTCGAGCCGCCCTCGCCGATCGAGGAGCCGGGCACTACCCCTGCCCTGCTGATGGCAACGGGCCCGGCCGACAAGTTCGAAGCCTGCGCCATCGCCTTCTCCGACATCATTGCGCAGGCGCGGCAGCGGCTGTGGGTGGTGAGCCCGTATTTCGTGCCGGACACCGACATGCGCACGGCGCTTTACGCGGCGGTGCTGCGGGGCGTGGACGTGCGGATCATGCTGCCGGAAAAGCCCGACCACCTGCTGGTCTGGCTGGCGAGCAACGCCCATGCCGATGCCATGGTGCACCATGGGGTGGGCATCTACCGCTATCATCGCGGGTTCCTGCACCAGAAGGTGCTGCTGATGGACGACAAGATGGCGAGCGTCGGCAGCGTCAACTTCGACAACCGCAGCTTCGCCATCAATTTCGAAATGACGGTATGGATGCCGGACCCGGAGGTGGTAAAGGCCGTCGAGGAGATGCTGAAGCACGACTTCGCCGGCTGCCGCGAAGTCACGCGCGAAGAGGTGGAGCGCCGCGGCACCGCGCGGCGCTTCATCGAGCAGGCCGCCAAGCTGTTCTCGCCAATTCTCTGAAGACCATGATCAAAGTCGCTTCGTACAACATCCGGAAATCGATCGGCACGGACCGCCGCCGGGCTCCCGACCGCATCCTGAAGATCATCGAGGAACTCGATGCCGACGTCATCGCGCTGCAGGAGGTGGACCGCCGCTTCGGCGAGCGGGTGGCGACACTGTCGCCCGAGCTGATCGTCGACCACACGCGCTACACCCCCGTCCGCTTCGGCATCCGCGAGCAGAGCCTCGGCTGGCACGGCAACGTGCTGCTGGTGAAGAAGAACGCGCAGGTGCTGGGCCAACAGCGCATCGACCTGCCTGCCTTCGAGCCGCGCGGCGCGGTGATGGCCGACGTGGAGGTGCAGGGCCAGACCGTCCGGGTGGTCGGCATGCACCTGGGGCTGACCGGGGGCTATCGGCTGAAGCAGGCGCAGGCGGTGGTGAGCTATCTCGAGAAGCTCGAGGGCCGGAAGCCGACAGTGATCATGGGCGACCTGAACCAGTGGGCGAACGATGGCGGCTGCCTCGCGCAGTTCGCGCTGAACCACAACGTCATCGCACCGGGGCCGAGTTTTCACGCGCGGCGGCCGATGCTGCAGCTCGATCGCATCATCACCAGCCGCGACCTGCGGCTGCATGCGACTGGGGTGCACCATTCGGCGCTGGCGCGCACCGGCTCGGACCACCTGCCGGTCTGGGCGACGCTCGAGCTGGCGCACGCGGACGCCGCGGCTTGACCCTGGGGCATTGACTTCGGCGCGCCGCCGCGCATGAAGGGCGACACAGGAACCTCCAGGCCCCAGATGACCCTCTCCCAGCTTTCCGTCGCGCTCACCAAGGACCAGGCATTCGCGCTGGTCGATGCCGTGATGGCGGCCGACGACCTTGCCATGACCGCCTCGGCACACGAGGACGAGGAGAGCGGCGAGTGGGTGTTCGAGGCGACCTGCGACAGCGAGCCGGACGTCGCGGCGTTCGATGCGCTGGCGCGCGAGGTGCTGGGCGGCCGGGTGCGGTTCGCCGTCGAGCCGATCGACCCGGACGTGAACTGGGTGGCGAAATCGCTCGAGGGACTGCAGCCGGTGGTCGCCGGCGGGTTCTACGTTCACGGCAGCCATGAGGCGGCGCCGCCGCCCGCGGGCGTGACGCCGATCCGCATCGACGCCGCGCAGGCCTTCGGCACCGGCCACCACGAGACCACGACCGGCTGCCTCGAGGCCATCGACCGGGCGCTGAAGCGGCGCCGCTTCCGCTCGATGCTCGACGTCGGAACCGGCACCGGCGTGCTGGCCATCGCGCTCGCCAAGCGCACGCGGCTGCCGGTGATCGCCTCGGACATCGACCCGATCGCCGTGCAGACGACGGCCGAGAACGCGCGCGACAACGGCGTCGGCCGCTACGTCATCGCGCTCGAGGCGACGGGGTTGGAACACCGCCAGATCGCCACCGCGGCGCCCTACGACATGATCGTCGCCAACATCCTCGCCGGGCCGCTGACGGCGCTGGCGCCGGGCATGCGCAAGATTGCCGAGCCGGGCTGCGTGGTGATCCTCTCGGGCATCCTGATCCACCAGGCGCCACGGGTGATCGCCGCCTATGCGCGGCAGGGCATCGTGCTGAGGCACAAGATCACCAAGAAGGAATGGGTGACGCTGGTGATGGAGCGGGTGTGAGCTCGCCGCCGCGTCCCCACCCCACCCCAGCTCCGCTAGGCTGCTGACGCAGCCAAGCTGCACTACCCTCCCCATCAAGGGGAGGGAGGTGATGTGGCCTGGGCAGGGGCTCTGGTCTCCCTCCCCCTTGTGGGGAGGGTAGCGGCGCTAGGAGCGAGGCGACGTAGCAGAGCTAGGGTGGGGGTAATGCCAACCCACAAAATCAAAATCCCCGGCCCTTGCGGGTCCGGGGATTGGATCTTCGGTCGAATTGGTACCGGCCGGGCGCCTAGGCGCCGTGGGCTCAGTTCGGGCGCTTGGTGAAGCTGCCGAGCAGCAGGTGCTCGCGGGCGCGGCCGATGCTGCGGGTGGCCTCGCGGCCCCGCGCTTCGACGACGCCGCTCAGCGCCTTGCGGAAATCGTTCTTGGTGTCGGGCATCGCAGTTCTCTTCGAGTCAGGTGGCTCCTGCCACCGCGACGTATGTAGGCCGGACGGCGGCCGGCGGTAAGTCCTTGGTACGAAAGGCAGCCATGCCAATCTTGCAGGGCAGCTTAACGGCCGGTGAATCGCTTCAACCGGCGGCCGGGAGATAGCGGATCGGCGTGAACCTGCGATGAACGGGGGGAGTGGCCGGGCGCGTTCGATCTGCTAGGGTCCCGCACCCTTCGACGAGACGATACCATGGCCGAAAAGAGCTTCACCCCGCCCATCTTCCAGAGCTTCGACATCCAGACCGACAAGTCGACCGTGGCCCCGCGGCTGGCGGCGCTGCGGGCGCAGATGACAAAGGCGGGGGTCGACGCCTTCCTGGTGCCGCGGACGGACGCGCATCGCGGCGAGTCGGTGCCCGAGAGCGAGGCGCGGCTGGGTTACCTCACCAGCTTCACCGGCTCGGCCGGCATCGCCGTGGTGGGGCCGGAGAAGGCGGCACTGTTCGTCGACAGCCGCTACACGCTGCAGGCGCCGGCGCAGACCGACACCAACCTGGTGACGGTGATCGAGACGGCGCAGGGTCGCCCGTCGGCGCGGATCACCGAGATCGTGCCCGAGGGGGGCAAGCTCGGCTATGACCCCTGGCTGCATACGCCGAGCGAAATCGCGGCGCTCGGCAAGACGCTCGCCGGCAAGGCGACGCTGGTGCCGACCCCGAACCTGATCGACGCCGACTGGGCCGACCGCCCTGCCCCGCCGAACGCGCCGGTCGAGTTCCTCGGCCACAACCGGGCGGGCAAGAAGGCGGAGGACAAGCTTGGCGAGCTGCGCCGGGTGCTGGCCGAGGAGAACGCCGACGCCGTGGTGCTCACCATGCCGGAATCGATCAACTGGCTGTTCAACATGCGCGGCCGCGACGTGCCGCACGTGCCGGTGGTGCTGTGCTTCGCGCTGATCCCGCGCGAGGGGCTGCCGACGATCTATCTCGACAAGGGGAAGATCACGCCGGAGATCACGGCCGGGCTGCAGGGGCTGGCGCAGGTGGCGGAGACGTCGAGCATGATCGCCGACCTCAGGCGGCTCGGCGCCGGTGACCAGCGGGTAATGATCG
The DNA here is from genome assembly GCA_051959485.1 of Devosia sp. GTDB lineage: Bacteria > Pseudomonadota > Alphaproteobacteria > Rhizobiales > Devosiaceae > Devosia_A. Next base: position 4,405 of record JBQCFF010000285.1, read on the forward strand.
ACCCCTCGACCGTGCCCGAGGCGGTTGCCAATGCCATCCGGTCGGTGAGCGAGGCGACGCTGATCGAGCGGCGCGACCCGGTGATGCTGCCCAAGGCCAAAAAGAACGAGGCCGAGCTCGCCGGCATGCGCGAGGCGCACCGGCTGGATGGCGTGGCGCTGGCGAAGTTCCTGAGCTGGTTCGACGACGCGGCACCGCGCGGCGGGCTCGACGAGATCGGCATCGTCGGGGCGCTGGAAAGCTTCCGCCGCGAGGACCCGAACTGCATCGACGCCAGCTTCGACACAATCTCGGGCGCCGGGCCGAACGGAGCCATCGTGCACTATCGGGTGGACGAGGGCACCAACCGCAAGCTCAAGCCGGGCGAACTGATGCTGGTGGATTCAGGCGCGCAATACCTGATGGGGACCACCGACATCACCCGCACGCTGTTCACCGGCTCGGCCACCGCCGAGGAGCGCGACCGCTACACGCGGGTGCTGAAGGGGATGATCGCCATTTCGACGGTGCGGTTCCCGCGCGGCACGACGGGCGCACAGATCGACGTGCTGGCGCGGCAGTTCCTGTGGGCGGACGGCGTCACCTACAACCACGGCACGGGACATGGCGTCGGCGCCTTCCTGTCGGTGCACGAAGGGCCGGTCGGGATCGCGCCGCGCTACACCGTGCCGTTCGAGCCGGGGATGATCGTTTCCAACGAGCCCGGCTTCTACAAGGAGGGCGGCTTCGGCATCCGCACCGAGAACCTGATCCACGTGGTCGAGAGCCCGGTCGGCAACGGGTTCCTCGAGTTCGAGACGCTGACGCTGGCGCCGATCGAGACGCGGCTGATCGAGCTCTCGCTGCTGTCGGACGCCGAGCGCGCCTGGCTCAATGCCTATCACGCCCGCGTCTGGCACGAGATCGGGCCGCGGGTGAGCGGTTCGGTGAAGGACTGGCTGAGGCAGGCGACGGCGGCGATCTGAGCCGCCACCTCGGTCGCGCAAGCACGGCTATCCGCCCCGACGGGCGGATAGCGGCACGTCGTCGCTCAGCTCCAGTATTCGATCAGCCACTGGCTCGAGAGCAGCCACATCAGCAGGCCGGTCAGGGGAATCGAGAGCAGCGTGGTCCAGAGCAGCTTCGGGCCGAAGCGGAACAGCGCCGGGGCGCCGCGCTCGGTGCCTAGGATGTGGCTGCCTTCATCGACCTGATTGCGCACGCCGAAAGGCAGCACGATGAACAGGCACAACCACCAGACGATGAAGTAAAGGGCGAAGAAAGTGGCGATCTGCATGGCTAAACCCGGTGGACGAACACCGTTACGTTCGGTTTGCGGCCCCAATACGACCCAACCTCGGACCGAATGGCGCGAGTAAGGGCAGTCTGCACCAGCTCGGTGTCGGAGCGGCGCTTGGGGGGAATGGACTTGAGCGTGCCCGAGACGGAGCGCTTCACCACGTCGCCGAGCGACTCGTCATCCTCCTCCACGTCAGGGAGGCCCTCCATGACGAATTCGGGGCCGGCAATGACATGCCCGCCGCCGTTGACGCAGACACTGACGACGATGTGGCCGCCGAACGAGAGGCGGCGACGGCCCTTCACGCCGGATTCCTCGGGCGTGCAGAGGATGTTGCCGTCGAGGTAGAGCTCGCCGGTGCGGACCTCGCCGGGGAAATGCGTCACCTCGGGGAAGAGCCGGACCATGTCGCCGTTGCGCGCATGAACTACCGTCTCGATGCCGTGCTGGCGGCCGAGCGCCGCGTGCGCCTCGAGATGAGCGGCCTCGCCGTGGACTGGGACGAGCACGGCCGGCTTCACCAGATCGTAGAGGCGGCGGAGTTCCTCCCGACGCGGGTGGCCGGTGGTGTGGACCATGGCGTGGTCGCGCGTGATGACGTCGATGCCGCGGTCGATCAGCCGGTTCTGGATGTCGATGACCTCGCGCTCGTTGCCCGGAATGGCCCAGGACGAGAAGATGACGCGGTCGCCGGCATTGAGGGAAATCTCCGGATGCTCCTCGCGGGCGATGCGGGCAATGGCGGCGCGTGGCTCGCCCTGGCTGCCGGTGCAGAGCAGCACCACCTTGGAGCGCGGCAGCTCCTTGTACATGTCCTGGTCGAGGAACGGCTCGATGCCTTCCATCAGGCCAAGCTCGCGGGCGATGCCGGTGATGCGGTGCAGCGCCCGGCCCGACATCACCACCTGCCGCCCGGCCTTCTGCGCCGCCCGGGCGACGGAGATGACGCGGCCGACGTTCGAGGCGAAGGTGGTGACGGCGACGCGATGCGGCGCCGACGCGATCAGCTGCTCGAGGGTCTCGGCCACCTCTTCCTCGGAGGGGCTCTGCCCTTCCTTCATGGCGTTGGTCGAATCGCAGATGAGCGCCAGCGGGCTCGAGCGGTCCTCGCCGAGCTGGGCAAAACGCTCGACATTGGTGGGCGGGCCACCGACCGGGTGCGGATCGAGCTTCCAGTCGCCGGTATGGACGACGCGGCCAGCCGGGGTGGTGATCAGCAGCGCGCAGGATTCGGGGATGGAGTGGGCGGCGTTGATCGGCTCGATGGTGAACGGGCCGACCTGGAAGGGCTTGCCCACCCACATCTGCCTGATCGCGACATCCTCGACGATCGCCTCGGTGGCGCGCTTGGCGCTCAGCATCGCGGCGGTGAAAGCCGTGGCGTAGACCGGCAGGTCGAAGGCCGGCCACAGGTCGAGCACGGCGCCGTAGTGATCTTCGTGGCTATGGGTGAGGACGAGTGCCAGGACGTCGTCGGCGTTGTCCTCGAGGAAGCCAGGGTCGGGCAGAATCAGCTCGACGCCGGGCTCGTGCGGGCCGGCGAAGGTGACGCCGCAATCGACCACGATCCACTTGCGGCTGCGCGGGGGACCGAACCCGTAGGCGGCCATGTTCATGCCGATTTCGCCGACGCCGCCCAGCGGCACAAATACAAGTTCGTCGGCTTGCGCCATGCTCAGTTCCTTACGCTGGCGGTGCCGCCGAAATGGACGTCACCCGCGGTGATGGCAATACGCCGATTGTCATTGGCGCGGACAATAAGTCTCCCCGCCTCGTCTATGGTCTCGAACACCCCGCGGACGATTTCGCCGTCGCGCTGCACGGCAACCTCGGAGCCGATGCCGGCCGCCGCCTCGCGCCAGAGCGACAGGATCTCGGGGATGCCGCGGCCCGAATCCCAGAGCTCGACGGCATCGACCCAGCAATCGGCGAGCGCGGCAAAGATGGTTTCGGCGGAGATGTCGTAGCCGAGGGCGCGCAGCGAGGTTGCCGGGTAAGGCAGGCCTTCCGGCGCGGCCACGACGTTGACGCCCATGCCGATCACCACGGCCATGCTGCCATCGGGCCGCCTCTGGGCTTCGAGCAGGATGCCGGACAGCTTGGCGCCGTCGGCGAGCACGTCGTTGGGCCACTTGAGGGCGATGCGCGCGTCGGGTGCATCGGCACCGTCGATGCCCTGCTTGACGATCGCCTCGGGAACCAGCTGGCGCAGCGCGCGGTTCATCGCCACGCCGGCAACGAAGCCGAGGGTGGCGGAGACCGCCGGATCGCACTCGGGAACGACAAGGAGACTGGCGGCGAGGTTGCCATGCGCCGTCTCCCAGGCGCGGCCGCGGCGCCCCCTGCCCTCGGTCTGCTGCAGCGCGCAGAACCAGACATCGCCGCTGTCGCCGGCAGCCGCGGCGCGCGCCGCCTCGCTGCTGGGCGAGCCGATGGTGTCGTAGCCGTGGAGGCGGTAGCCGCGGGTGGCCGCCTTGGGGCCGAGCCAGAAGCCCGGCACTACAGGCTTCCAGCGGCGAGCGCGGCGGCAGCAGTCAGCGGCGCGCCGACGGTGACGAAATAGGTGACGACGAGGAAGCCGACGCCGCCGGCGACAATGCCGATCTCGGCCGGCACCGGCGCGAACTCCCGCACCGGCTCGTCGAAGTACATCACCTTGACGATGCGCAGGTAGTAGAACGAGCTCACCGCCGAGGCCAGGACGCCGATCACCGCCAGCACGAAGAGGTGCTGCTCGATGGCGGCGAGGAAAACCTGCCACTTGGCGAAGAAGCCGGCGAGCGGCGGCAGGCCGACGAACGAGAACATCAGGATGGCGAAGATGGCGGCGACGAACGGTCGCTTGCGCGACAGGCCGGCCAGTTCGCTGATGGTCTCGATCGGCGTGCCGTCGGCGGTCTTGAAGGCGAGCAGGCAGGCGAACGCCCCGACC
>JBQCFF010000286.1:0-4024 GCA_051959485.1 Devosia sp.
GACGCCGTCGACACCTCGTTCGACTGGTGGATCGCCCTCGGCCTTGTCGGCGCCTTCATTGCCGCCCTCGCCGGCTCCCGGTACGTCATCCGGCCGTTCCTGATGCCGTGGATCGCACGCGCCAAGGTGCCCGAGGCGTTCACCGCCTTCGCGCTGGCGCTGGTGATCGGCGCAGCGCTGGTAGCAGAGAGCTTCCACCTCTCCCCTGCCCTCGGCGCCTTCCTCGGCGGTGTGCTACTCGCCGACAGCGAGTACCGGCATGAGCTCGAAAGCAACCTCGAGCCGTTCAAGGGCCTGCTGCTTGGGCTGTTCTTCATCTCGGTGGGCATGTCGATCGCGTTCAGCGTGGTGATCGAGAACCCGCTGACGGTGTTCGCGCTGGTGCTGGCGCTCATCGGCATCAAGATGGCCGCGCTATTCGCCCTGGCGAGCTTCTTCAAGATGCACCTCGCCGAGCGGCTGCTGCTCGCCGTACTGCTGAGCCAGGCCGGCGAGTTTGCCTTCGTGGTGCTGCAGTTCGCCCGCACCGCCGGCAACCTGTCCAGGCCCGAGGTGGAACTGCTGACGGTGGTCGTGGCGCTCTCGATGGCGACGACGCCGTTCCTGCTCTTCCTGTTCGACCGGCTATGGGCCCCGCGCCTGCATAGTGCGGACGCACCCGGCGATACTCCGCCTGGGCCGGACGGCGTCGACGGAGGCGGCAGGGTGATCGTGCTCGGTTATGGCCGCTTCGGCCAGATCGTCACCCGGCTGCTGCGCGCGCAGGGCTTCGAGATGACGCTGATCGACGACGATCCGGCGCAGATCGAACTGGTGAAGCGCTTCGGGGTCAAGGTGTTCTACGGCGACGCCGCCCGCCTCGACATTTTGCGCGCCGCCGGTATCGACGAGGCCCGGATGGTGGTGATCGCCGTGGCTGGTGGCGACCGCATCCTCGAGATCGCAGCGCAGATCCGCCGCTACTACCCCCATGTCAGCATCGCCGCCCGGGCGGTGGACCGCAGCCACGCGCACGACCTGATGGCGCTGGGCGTCTCGGTGATCGAGCGCGAGACCTTCCGTTCGGCGCTGCGGCTCGGCGAACAGGCATTGGTGGCGCTCGGCCATGCCGAGGAGGAAGCCGCCCGGTTGGCCGGCGCCTTCCAGCGCCACGACGAGAAGATGCTGCGCGACAGCTACGCCGTGCGCCACGACCGAGACGCCTATATCGGCTTCGTCCGCCGCTCCACCGAGATGCTGGACGCGGTGATGAAGGCCGACCGGGAGAGCGCGGAGCAGGAGTTTCGGGAGCGCGCAGCCGGGGATGCTGCGGACGGCCATATTGACAACGTGGGCAAGCACGGGTCCGAGTAGCGCCCGATTTTCCCGCCGCTTTGCTTTCCTCCATGACCGATCTTTATTTCTGGGCCATCGCCGCGCTGGCCGTCCTCATCGTTGCGCTCAGCAAATCCGGACTGCTGGGCAGCCTGGGCCTGGTGGGCGTGCCGCTCCTCAGCCTCGTGATGCCGGCCCGCGACGCCGCCGGCATGCTGCTGCCGCTGCTGCTGGTCATGGACGTGATCGCTGTGTGGACCTACCGCAAGGAAGCGGACTGGCGCCTCCTGCGTGTCATGCTGCCGGGCGCCGCCGTTGGCACGATCATCGGCTGGGTGCTGTGGAGCTTCGTATCGGACGCGATGGTGCTGCTCTTCGTCGGCATCCTGACGCTGCTCTTCGTGCTCGACGCCATCCTGCCCCTCCGCAAGAAGCTCGAGGGGCTGCCGCCGAGCAAGCCCTGGGGCAACTTCTGGGGCGGCGCGGCCGGCTTCACCAGCTTCATCAGCCACACGGGGGGCCCGCCGTTCCAGATCTACGTGCTGCCGCAGCGGCTGACGCCGGTGCTGTACGCGGGCACCTCCGCCTTCTTCTTCGCCATCGTCAATACCGCGAAGCTCATCCCGTACTTCTTCCTCGGCCAGCTCAACGTCTCGAACCTGTCGCACGCCGCGATCCTCGCGCCGCTGGCGATCGCCGGGGTGGTAGCCGGCGTCTGGCTGGTGCGTCGGATCTCGGTGAAGCGCTTCTACCAGATCACCTATTGGCTGGTGTTCCTGCTGGCGCTGAAGCTGATCTATGATGGCTCGATGGACGTCTTCTTCTCGGGGACCACGGCATGAGCATCGAGTACCGGCTGGATCACATCGCGCTGCTCGCCCGCGACCTCGACGAGACGGCGAGGTTCCTGACCGAGGTGCTGCAGATTCGCGAAGTGCCCAACCCGATGGGCGGCACCCACATCCGCTGGTTCGAGCTCGGCAACGCCCAGCGCATCCATGTGCAGGCCGGCGACATCTCCCGCACGCACGTGGAGAAGCGCACTCACTTCGCCCTCTCGGCACCCGACCTCGACGCGGTGATCGCCCGGTTCCGGGCGACGGGGGTGGAGTTCACCGACATGGCCGGCGCGGTGGGAGAAGTGAACGTCCGCCCCGATGGCATGCGTGCCGTGTTCGTGCAGGACCCCAACGGCTACTGGTTCGAAATCAACGACTTCAAATGAAAAAGGCCGCGGCGGGTGCCGTGGCCTCCGGGTTGCGATGGTGAACGCGCGTTCCTAGGCGTCGCTCAACTGGTACTTCGCCAGTGCGTCCTTGATTTCCAGCTTCTTGCGCTTGAGCGCCGCAACATAGAGTTCGTCGTGGCTCGGATGGGTCAACTCGTCCTCGATCTTGCGGTCGAGTTCGCGGTGGCGCCGAACGAGCGCCTCCATGTGGCCTTCGGTCGTCATGACAACTCCTCTCCAGCTATTTTGGTGAACGCCACATCGTCACAAAAAATTCGCACGCTGTCGACTTGGCAATAACGCAACACCCGGCTTTGTGAACGAAAGCGGGTGCAATTCGCCGTGCGCTGGGGTAACCCTTGCTTACTGGGCGTTTGGCTCGGTGAGAGGGACTGCGTAGCGGCTCCATGCTGCCACTTACCAAGGAACAGGAAGCGGCCTTAGGTCTCGAGCTTGCTGCCAAGCGGCAGGAGCACGCCGATCTCGACGCGGCCATCCATACCCTCTCCAGCTCCGGCTACGGCAACCAGATGCTGATCCAGCGCATGAAGAAGCGGAAGCTGGCGCTGAAGGATCGCATCGTGCAGCTTGAGAACATCCTGCTCCCCGACATCATCGCCTGACGCGCCGCCTGGACCTCGAGAAGGCAGCAGCGACTTAACATTTGACATGTCGGCGGCGGAAGGCCACATGACCGACCCACGGTCGGTCCTGGAAGCCGAGGAGGGTTCGGATGCCGTATCCCCATATCGTGACGCCGCGGCGCGATGAACTGCTGGACGTGGCGCAGCACCTCTTCGCCCGGAACGGTTACGACGCCACGTCGGTGAGCCAGATCATCGCCGAGCTCGGCGTCAGCAAGGGCGCCTTCTACCACTACTTCGATTCCAAGGAGGACCTTGTCGAGGCCCTCGCCTGCCGGTTCGCCCATGCGACCGCGACCCAGACCGATCCGTTGCTCGACGACCCGACGCTGGACGCCTTCTCCAAGCTCAGCGCCTTTCTTGTCACCATGCGGCGGCACAAGATCGAGAATGTGCACGAGCTGCGCGCTACCTTCGAACCCTTGTTCCGCGCCGAGAACCTGCAGCTCTACGAGAAGACGCAGCGCGCTGTGGTCGACGTCGTCCGTCCGATCCTCACCCGCATCATCGTCGAGGGGGTGGAGGAAAAGACCTTCGACACCCCCGATCCGGAAAGCGCGGCCGAGACGATCATGCACCTGCTGACGATCAATCGCGACGTCGTCACCGAGCTCTATAATACCGAGGATGCCCGCCAGTTTCGGGCGTTGGGCGAGCGGCTGGTGGCGAAGATGCGCTATGTCGCGACGGTGATTGACCGCATCCTCGGCCTGCCGGAGGGTTCGATCGAGCTCACCGACAAGGATACGCTCGAGCAGATGGCCTGCATGCTCGACCCGGCGCCCTCCGCCGCCTGATCGCTTGCGCTTGCGGCCGGTGCCACCTATTGGGTTGCACA
>JBQCFF010000287.1:0-5847 GCA_051959485.1 Devosia sp.
CATAGGCATTTGGGTCTCTCCATAATTCGGTAAGGTATGATTGGACGGTATGGTTCGGTAGGTAGGTACGGTATGATTGGTCTACTCTGATTGCATCGGCTTAAGGACCCTCGCCATTAGTGCCTAAGCCAGCTCTTCGTAGTTGAGGCCCGTGAGGCGGTCCCAGTTGATGGCGCTCTCCAAGGGAAGGCTGGCGAGGCGGCGGCATTCCTCTGCCGTCAGCGTGGTGAGCCCGTATCTGTCATGGACGTCGCCAAGTTCGTGCCCGGCCTGCAGCCGTGCGGTTCGCCCGGGAAGCTGATTGGACCGCAGTCCGGTGATGCCGTCGCCCCGGAGTGAGTGGAACACCTCGGCCCCGCCGGTGGCACCGGCGGCACGGAGGAGACGGTTGGCGATCTTGGAGACGTAGCGGCTGGGATCCGGATGCTCGTGCGCTTCCGGGAACAGCCAGCCGTCACCTTGATCCATGGCCCACTTGAGGTAGCCGATCTCGGCGAGGAAATTGTGCAGGACGAAGAAGCCGGCGCTGGCGTCAGTCTTGATCGGCACCCGCCTCCAGGCGCCGTCGACAAAGATGATGCCGCCGGTCTGCGCCACGTGGACGCCATGCTTGAGGCGGATGTCGCTGCCGCGCAAAAAGATCAGCAGCCCCAACCGCCGGGCGGTCAGCCGGGCGAGCGGCGGCAACATGGCGTCGAGCAGCAGACCGGATTCTACGCCAAGCTCGAACACCCGGTTCACAATGTCGATGCCGATCTCCTCGCGCTTCACCGGCGGCGCCGCGGTCCTCGGCCAGCGCAGCCGCACCCCGGCGAAGGGGTCGCGATACCCCTTCTCGGCCATCCAGTACCGCATCATGGTGCGGATGTTTGCGACATAGCCGTCCTGCAGGCTCTTGCGCTTGAGCGGGGCGAGCTGCAGGCCGCGGTTGGCGTCAAGCACCTGCTGGGTCGTCATGCCCTGGAACTGGCTGCGCTTGGTCGAGTTTGCCGGCCAGTACTGCATTGCGGTGACGTAGTTCTGCAGGTCGGCCGGCGTATAGCCATCGACCGGCCGGTCGCCGATGAGGTCGAGGAAGGTCTGCCGTCGCATCCGCAGGATCTTGACGTCCGGGTGTTCGGCGCCGTCGACCCCGATGCGCATGTCGATGTAGCCTTGGGACACCTCGCCGAAGGTCGGAACGCCGCTTCCGGAGGGCCGGGGTGCCACCGGGGCTGCGTCGGCGTTGTGCGGTGCTGGCGACATGAGGTTGGGAAGGCGGGCCAGGACGGTTTCGGCCTGGCTTGGGTCGCGCGCGTGGGTAAGAACGCCTCGCAACGCTTCCCTGACCATCCCGTCGGCACCGGCGCGGATGGCGGCGTTGCCCGCGTCACCCCGCTGGCGTTCGGTGGCGACCAGGTTCAGCGTGCTCAGCGCGCTCTCCAGCCCGCGCGCGAGGCCAAGCGCCTGTTCGGGCGCCGCGATGGCGCTGGCGATGCCCTGCTGGCAGGCCGCCATGACCTGCTCGAGCAGGTCGCGCTCGTTGTTGTCCAAGCTCAAGCCCTGCATGGTCGACGTCTCCTTCTTCCCCGATGCCGTGGCGAACACGGCACGACACAGTGCTGCACAGAGCTCGGCGCGCGGCTCCGCTGCCTTGCGGGGGAGCGCGCCGAGCCGCATGCGCAGGATAGGAGAAGGTCTAGCAAGGAACGAATCCGCCCGGATGAAGCGGGCGGGGACGCGGATCTGAAAGCGCCAGCCGGACGGGTCGCCGCTCAGGTATCTGGGCGCGCGCGCCGCCGGGCGCCGGCCTTCGGGGGTGGGTACATCTGCGGGTACATTGGTGGGCACATTGTGCGAATCGGTCATTTCCAACGCCTTGCTCTGGGCGTCGAAGCCTCCGCAAAGCCCCGGAAATCGGGGCTTTTGGCAACCGTCAGCAGCTATCGGAAAAAATGGCGGAGAGGATGGGATTCGAACCCACGAGACGGTTCCCCGTCTGCACCCTTAGCAGGGGTGTGCCTTCGACCACTCGGCCACCTCTCCGTCGTCGGGTCGCATAGCGGCTCACCCTCGGATGGGCAAGCGGTTTTTCTGCCGGACGGGCATCCTGGCGGCTCCGCCCGGCAGCACGATCGCGAACCGGCGCCTCAGCGCTGGTTGAACATGATCTTGAACGCGTCCTTGTCGGTCTGCACCGAAATGTTCTGGCTGGGGTCGAGCGTGATGCCGAGTGCCTTCGCCACGGCCGGGCGATCCGTCACCCGCTGCCGCCACGCCTCGAACGCGGCGAACTCGCCGGCGGCGATGCCGTGATTGTCGGAGCCGCGCGACCAGTCGAAGATGGCGATGTCGGCGATCGAATAGTCGCCCGCCACGTATTCCTTGCCCTCGGCCGCCGACTTCTGCAGCTGGGTGTCGAGCACCCGGTAGAGCCGGTGCGCCTCGTCCTGGTAGCGCTTGATGGCGTAGGGGATCTTCTCGGGCGCATAGCGCGAGAAGTGGTTGTTCTGCCCCAGCATGGGGCCGAAGCCGCCCACCTGCCAGAACAGCCACTCGTCGATCTTGATCCTCTCGCGCGAGGTGGCGCCATAGAACTTGCCGAACTTCTCGGCGAGGTACTTCAGGATCGCGCCGGACTCGAAGATCGAGATCGGGTCGCCATCCGGCCCCTCGGGATCGACGATCGCCGGGATCTTGTTGTTGGGCGATACCGCGAGGAATTCCGGCTTGAACTGGTCGCCCCGGCCGATGTTGATCGGCGTGACGTTGTAGGGCAGCCCGAGTTCCTCGAGCATGATGGTGACCTTCCGCCCGTTGGGCGTGGCGGCATAGTAAAGCTCGATCGGCTTGTTCTGGGTGGGCATGGCAATGTTTCGGTTGGCTTCAGGGAGGACGCGGGCAGGAGGGCCCGCGGGAGGATGGGTCGCACTCTATCGGCACTTGCCGATGAATGGCAACCCAACCCCCGCCGCGGGCCGTCAGATGCGGCGAATCCGCAGGTGCGGCTCGCCGTCGCTGGTGCGCGAGACCGACACGCCGGACAGGTCGACCGTCGACCTGAGGCGCTGCCGGAGCATCGGCCCGATCAGCTTAGACTTCGAGACGTCGATCGGCTGGTCGGCCTTCACCGTCACCTCGTAGTGCTGCATGTCGCTGAGCAGGTGCACGCCGATCACGAGCCCGGTGAACGGGTTGCCGAGATAGGTGCCCTTCACGCGCTGGCCGACCTGCACCGGCGAAGCCACGCGCTCGGGGATCGACGCGGAGGCGGTGTTCCAGTCGCGGTAGCCGTGGCCGCGGGCCACTTCCTCGAGCGCGGCGCCGTGACTGATGGGCGTGCCTTCGAGCGCGCGCCTGGCGCGCAGCGCCTTGGCCTCGGCCTTGAGCGTGGCGGTGCTGGGGGTATCGAGAGAGAAAGTCATGTCGTCCTCACGTGCTGAGGCGGAACTTCTCATGGGGGCTCGCCTTGCCATGAACCGCCAGACGTTGGAGCGATCATGCTTAGGGGCGCGGGGTTATCCGCGGCTGGACTTCACCATCGGGTTTCCCCGGCGAGCGGCAGGCGCCAGTAGCCAGAACCGGATATGGTGGAGGGGGTCGCATTTGTCAACGGAGGACGGCGTGAGCGATGAACTCGAGGCCCGGGCGCTGGCCTTCGCCACCGCGGCGCATGGCGCCATCGACCAGCGGCGGAAATACACCGGCGAGCCCTACATCGTGCATCCGGTGGCGGTCGCGGAGCTCGTCCGCTCGGTGCCGCACACGCCCGAGATGGTGGCGGCCGCCTACCTCCACGATGTCGTCGAGGATACGCCCGTGAGCATCGACGAGGTGCACGCGGCGTTCGGTGCGCTGGTCGGCGAGCTGGTCGACTGGCTGACCGACGTCTCGCGCCCGCAGGACGGCAACCGCCGCGTGCGCAAGGAGCTCGACCGCCAGCACCTCGCCAAGGCGCCGCCCGCCGCCAAGACCATCAAGCTCGCTGACCTGATCGACAACACCCTGACCATCCGGCAGCATGATCCGTCATTCTGGCGGGTCTATCGGCGCGAGAAGCTCGCCCTGCTCGAAGTGCTGCGCGAGGGCGACCCGTTGCTGTGGCGCTGGGCCCAGCAGCAGTCGCGCTAGCCTGGCGTCCGCGACGGCAACTTGAACAATCCGGCGGCGTTGCTACAAGCCTGTGCCATGGCCGCCCCGGGCGGCTGCAGCCCTGGAGCTTCCCTTTGCCCGCAACCGGCGACCTCACCCGACTGAAGCGCGAGATCGAGGCGTTGCGCGAGCTTGTCAACCGCCCGCGCCAGAGCGCCGCCGCGCTCACGCCGTCCGAACGCATGGCGATGCGCGGCGAGGTCGACAGGTTTATCCAGTCCCTCGACGAAATCCGCGACCGGCTGAAGAGCTGACCGATGTTCGTGGTGGAGCTGTTCATCCCGCTCGAAAAGCCCGACGGCACGCCGACCTCGGCGGCGACGCTCGAGCGCATCAAGGCGGAGCTGACCGATCGCTTCGGCGGCGTCACCGCCTTCCTGCAATCGCCCGCCGAGGGCGCCTGGAAGCCCGAGAGCCGCACCATCATCCATGATCGGGTCGCCATTTTCGAGGTGATGGTGCGCGACGTGGATACGGCCTGGTGGCGTGGCTATCGCCAGCAGCTCGAGGCCGAACTGGAGCAGGAACAGATCCTCGCACGCCTCTATCAGGTCACGGTGCTGTAGCCGGACAGCGTCCGCAAGGTCCGGGCCTGTCCTGCAAAAGAAAAGCCGCACCCGGTGGGGTGCGGCGATCAGTATCAGGCGTTGCGTTCTTGCGGGCGGCTTGCCTATGGCCAAACAACAGTCCAGCCGCACATTGGTTCCAAAGCAATCGACAACGGGGCCGTCAGGTCTTCGTCAGCTTCGCCGGGCTAAGCTTTTGCCATGGCCGTACGACGCGATCGCTTCCTGGATCGGTGCCGCCCCGGAGACCGGGTGGAAGTGAAGAAGCTCGGGGCCGAGGGCGTCGTCTGGGAGCCCGCAACGATCGAATTCATCGACGACGGCCGGGTGGTGGCGACGCTTGCCGATGGCGTCCGCATGGCGATCCGCAGAAGCGGCTTGGACGTTCGCGCACCGCGAGGCTAAGGTGCGCCGCCGGCCCGCCGGCGCCCGCCCTTCCGTGATCCAGATATTGCCAAGGTTCGAGCATGAGCTCAGTGCTGTTCGTCGGTGGAACCGGCCAGATTTCGCTTCCCTGCGTCGAGAAGGCGGTCGCCGCCGGCCATGACGTCTCGGTCTTCAATCGCGGTCAGCGCGATGCGGCCCTGCCGGCGGGGGTGACCTCGATCGTCGGCGACATGAAGGACCCGGCGAGCTACCGCCAGCTCCGCGACAAGAAGTTCGACGTGGTCGCCCAGTTCATGGTGTTCACGCCCGAGCAGATGCAGCAGGACATCGAGACCTTCGCCGGCCATGCCGGCCAGTACGTCTTCATCTCCTCGGCCTCGGTCTACGACAAGTCGAACCACTACGTGGTGAAGGAGGGCGTGACGCCCGTCCACAACCCGTACTGGGCCTACAGCCAGGCCAAGATTGCCTGCGAGAAGCTGCTCGAGGGCTCGGCCAACCTGCCGTGGACCATCGTCCGTCCGAGCCACACGGTTCGCACCGGCCTCCCCACCCTGGTGGGCGAGGGCGACGTGATTCCCCGCCGCATGCTGCAGGGCAAGCCGGTCTTCGTCGCCGGCGACGGCACCGCCCCCTGGACGCTGACGCGCTCGGTGGATTTCGCCACGCCGTTCGTCGGGCTGTTCGGCAAGCCGAAGGCGATCGGCGAGGATTTCCACATCACCGGCGACATGGCCTGGACCTGGACGCAGATCTACAAGGC
>JBQCFF010000288.1:0-9031 GCA_051959485.1 Devosia sp.
CGGCGTCGACGGCATCAAGACCGGCTACACCAATGCCTCGGGCTTCAACCTGCTGACCGCCTCCCGCACCGATGGCCGCCACATCGTGGTCGCCGGCTTCGGCTTCGACAGCAGCGGCACGCGCGACGCCAAGGTCCGCGAGCTGGTGAAGACCTACCTGCCCAAGGCGCGCTCCGGCTCGTACCTGCAGGCGGCGCTGGTCCCGCAGCCCGGCCGCAAGGGCTCGACCGTCATGGTCGCCACCGAGACCCAGCCAGTCATGCCGATGCCCTACCCGAGCTTCCGCCTGAACGGCGGCGCCGTGGCCGTCGCCGCAACGATGCAGCCGGTCGAAGCCGCGCAGAAGCCCGACGACATCACCGTCGCCTCCATCGAAGCCACCGCGCCCGTGCCGGCCTCCCGTCCCGACGACTTCGACGAGGCGATCCAGGCCGCCAACACGCTCGCCCAGCCGGTTCCCGCCCAGCCGGACCGTCCGCTCGATGTCATCGGCGCCTGGCTCAGCGACACCTTCACCCTGGGCGGTGCGCCTGCGCCGCTCGGCCAGACCCAGCCTTCCGCCCCGCTGCTGCCGCCGGTCGGCATCGGCGACGAGGGCCAGCCGCTGGACCTCATGACCTCGGGCGGCATCGGCGACGCCGCGCCCGAGATCGTCGAGAACCAGCCCCAGCCCGCACCGCTGGCCGTGGCTGCCGTCGAGGCGCCGCTGCCGCAGGCCGTCACCGGCGACTGGATCGTGCAGATCGGCGCCGCGCCCACCGAGGGCGGCGCCAACCAGCTGATCACCAACGCCGCCGGCCGGATCGATACGCTGGCGAGCTTCAAGTCGTATGTCGAACGCTTCGAGAAGAACGGACAGGTGTTCTTCCGGGCGCGGTTCGGCGGCTTCGCCGCCCGCGAGGAAGCGGCGAGCATGTGCAACGAACTCAAGAAAGCGAAGATGAGCTGCCTCGCCATGCAGTCCTGATCGGGACCGCGTGGAAAGGGGCAGCCGCCCCAGGGAAGCGAATTGTGGCCTGTGTTTGGAGTAGCCCCAATGAGCGAACTATCTAGCCTCAGCGAACTGGCCCGCTTCGTTGGCCAGTCGAGCCTGGCTTCCGAGGATGCCGCGGCGCGCGCCCAGGCGGTGAACGCCATGGTGGCGCGGTTCGACCCCGGCATGAAGCGCCGCGGCGTCACCGACCTGCTCGGTGCGGTGATGGTGCTGTCCGCCCGCACCCGCCGCATGCTGATGCCGCTGGTCGAGGTCGAGCTCGACGTCTTCACCCCGACCGGCGGGCGCGCCGTACGCGTCACCCTGCCGCGCCGGACCGTTTGACGGAACCGGCCCTGCTGGGTCACGTTCGCCCCCGGCATTTTCGTCGGAGGCAGGATTGGAACTCGACAACAAGATCGCACTGGTCACCGGTGGTGGCTCGGGACTGGGGGCAGCAGCGGGCAAGGCACTGGCGGCAGCCGGGGCCGAGGTCATCCTGATCGGCCGCACCCCGCACGAGCTTGACAAGGTCGCCGATGCGATCCGCGACGCCGGCGGCAAGGCGCTCACCCTCAAGGCCGACGTCGCCGACGAGTCGCAGATGCTGGCCGCCTTCGAGCGCATCCGCACCGACTACGGCCGGCTCGATATCGTCTTCGCCAATGCCGGCGTGAACGGCACCTGGGCGCCGATCGACGAACTCACCTACGAGGAATGGAACAAGACCCAGAGCATCAACCTGGGCGGCACCTTCCTCACCGCGCATCTGAGCGTGCCGCTGATGAAGCAGCAGGGCGGCTCGTTCATCATCACCTCGTCGATCAACGGCACCCGCACCTTCACCCTGCCCGGCGCCAGCGCCTATTCGACCAGCAAGGCCGGGCAGCTCGCCTTCGGCCAGATGCTGGCCATCGAGCTCGCCCAGTACCGGATTCGCGTCAACGTGATCTGCCCCGGCGCGATCAAGACCGAGATCGGCGACAACACCGAGCGGCGCAATACCGAGCGCGCCATGGTCCCGTCGCTCTTCCCGCAGGGCAAGGTGCCGCTTACCAAGGGCAAGCCCGGCACCTCCGAGCAGGTGGCCGATCTCGTGGTGTTCCTCGGCTCCGACCGCTCCAGCCACATCAGCGGCACCCCCATCTGGATCGACGGCGCCCAGTCGCTGCTGATCTGAGGGCCCCGCGCAGGTCACCCTCGTCCTTCGACAGGCTCAGGATGAGGGTGACTGATGGGTCAGCGTCAATGGCAAGCCAGTTAAACCGGGCTCCCCTTGACCATCATCCTGAGCCATTGATACTGAGCGCTCCCCAACCCTAGCCCTGAGCCAGGGAATCTGAGCTCTCCCTGAACCCTCATCCTGAGCCAGGGACACGGAGCCCTCCCTGAACCCTCATCCTGAGCCGGGGACACGAGCCCTCCCTGAACCCTCATCCTGAGCCTGTCGAAGGACGAGGGTTCACGCACCGAGCCCCCCCTACTCCGCCACGACCTGCGCCATGTGCTCGAACAGCACCGGCTCCTGCGCCGTCTGGGCCAGCGCCTTGCTGGCCTCGATGCGGGCCTTCGCCCGGTCGTTGACCGGCAGCTGCAGCGCTTCCACCAGCGCCCGGTATTCCTGCCGGGCGCTGAGATGCGACATCGAGGGCAGGCCGCCCAGCATTTCCTGGTCGAGCGGGTCGAACACCGTCATGCCGGTGGGAAACAGCGAGCGGAAGATCACCCGCTCGGCGATGCCGTCGGCAACGCGGCAGCCGAGCCGCACCGCGATCTTCTCGATCGCCGCCTGCACCACCTTGGTCGAGCGCGACGGCAGCATCGAGATGCGGTTGCGGACGATCACCCAGTCCACCGTCCGGCCGTCGATGGAGAGGCGCTCGGTGCGGGCGCGCTGCACCAGCCGGGCGTAGTGGCTCATCTCGCGCGGATCGCCGGTCACCGGATCGACATGCGCCAGCACGTCGAGGTCGATGATCGAGTCGTTGAGCGGCGTCACCAGCGTGTCGGCCCGCGAGTGCGCCAGCCGGGGCAGGGGCGTGTCGAAGCCGGGCGTATCGACGATCAGGAAGTCGGCGTCGCCCTCCACCTCGATGATCGCCTGGCGGAACAGGTCGAACTCCAGCCGCTGGTTCTCCTTGATCGAATCCGACTTGCTCAGCGGCAGGTGGTAGTGCGTGGCGTGCGGCACCTTCAGGTCATGCGCCTGCGCCCAGTTGCGACGGTTGCGCACATACTGCGTCAGCGTCTGCTGCCGGCTGTCGACGTCGATCGAAGCGACGCGGAACCCCTGGTACAGCAAGTAGACGGCCAGATGAAACGAGGTGGTCGACTTGCCCGAGCCCCCCTTTTCATTGCCCACGACAATGACATGCGTCCCGCTCCGCGGCATGCTCATTCCCCCGCGCGATCCCCCCGCTGACGCCCCCGGCGGGATTCGGCAAATCAACTGTGCCCCGCCTCGAACATGCCGAGATCGCCCGTTCCGCTCAAGGGTTGATTCACCATGTCGCGACGAGCGTTCCGCCGCGTGGCGTCAAAGCCGCGACTCGAGCGCGGCGCGGTCGGGCAGGAACATGGTCTGGCCGTGCCGGTTGCTCTCGTAGATGAAGTCACGCAGCGACGGACTTTCCGCGGTGAAGCGCGAGATGTCGCCGAGCACGGCGAAGCGGAAGCCGTATTGCTGCATCTTCTGCAGCACGGCGCCGGCCAGCCCGGTGCTCAGCCAGAAGAAGTCGTCGACGAAACCCTCGACCGGCACCGCGATCACGTCGACGTCGAGCCCGTAGGTCGCGCCGATGATGTCGTTGGCGTCCATTTCCTTGGCGATCGGCGGCCCGTCGTAGAAGGCGACGCGCTTGCCGTTGATCGTCTCGAGCTGCATCAGATCAGCCCCAGCCGCGACAGCTCCAGCGCCAGCTCGGCCGAGCCCTCCTCCTCGAACCCGGCCTGGCCGAGATCGGGCGGCGCATCCTTGGGGTCGAGGTAGCGCCAGCCCTGGAACGGCGACTTCGGCCGTGGCACCGTTCGCACCAGGTCGGGCGCCATGATGATGTCGCAGCAGCCGAGTCCCTTTTCGTCCACCGCCGCGGCAAGGCGCAGGATCGGCTGGCGGCAGCGGACCACGCCCGCGATCACCCAGTAGATCGAGCCGATGCCCTCCATCTCCGCCCGCCGCTTCGGCATGGTGCGGGTGCGGTGGACATGCACGTCCTCGCCGTAGTCCGCGCCCCACCAGTGGGCGCGTTCGCTCCGGTAGGATTCCAGCTCCTCCAGCGTCGCCACCCCGACGCAGAGCTTGATCATATGCATCATGCGTGGCCGGCCGCTTCCTTCCTGGCCAGGTCGCGCTTCGCCAGCAGCACGTCGATCTCGTCTTCCTCGACCACCCACGGCTCCTTCACCGCCTCGGCGAACCACTCCTGGAACGCCGGCAGTGCATAGATCGCCTCGACATATTCCATCGCCAGGTCGGTCACCGGCAGCTCGTAGGTGCGGATCCGCGTCGCCACCGGCGCGAACATCGCATCCGCCGCGGTGAACTGGCCGAACAGGTACGGCCCGCCCGAGCGCGTGATCAGCTCGCCCCACAGCCGCTCGATGCGCTTGAGGTCGCCCGCCACCTCGTCGAGGTCGACCTTGCCCGGGTGCGAGGCCTTGAGATTCATCGGCGCGGCGTTGCGGAGCGCGGTGAAGCCGCCATGCATCTCCGCCGCCGCGGCCCGCGCCAGCGCCCGCTCGACCCGGTTGGAGGGCCAGATGCCCTTGGCCGGGTACTTGTCGTTCAGGTACTCGATGATCGCCGTCGTCTCGGGCACCACCACGTCGCCGTCGATCAGCAGCGGCACCTTGCCGGTCGGCGACTTCTTGCGGATGTTCTCCTGCCAGCCCTCGCCGCTGAGCAGCACCATCTCCTCGTCGAAGGGGATGCCGAAATGCTTGAGCACCAGCCAGGCGCGCAGCGACCAGCTGGAATAGTTCTTGTTGGCGAAGATCAGCTTCATGGGTGCCTCAATGATCGAAGGGCACCGTGTGGCCCGGCGCCCTTCCTGAAATCTACTCTCGGCAGACCCTCTAGGTCTAGGTTGCGTTCCCGTTCTAGGCGCCAACAACAACGATCGAGACTACGAGCGACATTGCCAGCAGGCAGACGAGTGTCCAGGACACCGTCGGTAGTGCGGAACGCCACCATTCATTCTTGGAATGGCCGCGCATTCGGGCTCCCTAGTTAGCTGTCGTTCATCCGCCGTTCATCCTTATGTCGGACTTGCGTCGGTAATGAAGCGTTAACCGGGAAGCCCAGGGTTGGGAAGTGGCGCCAAAGCCACACTGGTTGAGTCGAGATTAGCTGTGCAAAACCGGTTCAGAAGAGCCCGAACCACAAGCCGGCCAACCCCAGAAACGCAAAGAAACCAATGACATCGGTCACCGTCGTGACGAACACCGAGGATGCGATCGCGGGGTCGATCTTGAGCCGGTCGAGAGTCAGCGGGATCAGAATTCCAGCGGTTCCCGCGGCGATCATGTTCACGATCATCGCCATGCCGATGACGATTCCAAGGCTCGGACTGAGGTAGCGGATCGCCGTGATCGCCCCGAGCAGGACCGCGAAGATGCAGCCGTTGAGGAACCCGCCGCTCATCTCGCGCTGGATCAGCCGGCGGACCCGGCCGCGGTCGAGGTCGCGGGTGGCGAGCGCCCGCACCGTGACGGTCATGGTCTGCGTACCGGCATTGCCGCCCATCGAGGCGACGATCGGCATCAGCGCGGCAAGCGCCACCATCTGCTCGATCGAGGCATCGAACAGCGAGATCACGAAGCTCGCCAGCATCGCGGTGAACAGGTTGACCACCAGCCATGGGGCGCGGCTCCGCACCGCCGTGAAGACGGTGTCGGAAATCTCTTCGTCGCCGACGCCGCCGAGCAGCTTGATGTCCTCGGTCGCCTCTTCGTGGATGACGTCCACCATGTCGTCGACGGTCAGCACGCCGACCAGCCGCTGGTTGTCGTCCACCACGCCGACCTCGACCAGGTCATAGCGCTCGAAGGTGCGCGCCGCCTCCTCCTGGTCCTCGGTCGCTTCCACCGTCAGCACCGAGTCGTTCATCAGGTCCTCGATGCGGAAATGGCGCCTGGCGCGCAGGAACTTGTCGAGCGGAATGGTGCCGCGCAGCCGATAGCCGGGGTCGACGACATAGAGCTGGAAAAACTCGTCCGGCAGGTCCTTCTCGGCCCGCAGGTAGTCGATCGTCTGTCCCACGGTCCAGAACGGCGGGATGGCGATGAACTCGGTCTGCATGCGCCGGCCGGCCGAGTCCTCGGGAAAATCCAGGCTGCGCTTCAGGCTGAGCCGCTCGAAGGCCGGCATCTGCGCGAGGATTTCCTCGCGCTCGCCCGCCTCGATGTCCTCGAGGATGTAGACCGCGTCGTCGTTGTCGAGGGTCGAGACGCCGCGCGCCACCTCCTCGATCGGCAGGTCCTCGATCAGCTCGGAACGGACGGCGTCGTCGACCTGGGTCAGCGCCAGGTAGTCGAACTTGTCACCCAGCATCTGAACGAGCTGCACGCGCTCGTCGGCGTCGATCGCCTCGAGCACGTCGCCGGCATCGGCCGCATGCAGCGGCTCCATCAGCTCGGCCACGTCGTGCTCGTCGCCCGCCGCAAGGTGAGCTCGCAGGCGCTCGATCCACTCGTTACTCAGGTGTCCCTCAGGATCGCGGAACGCATTGGGATCGATGCGGGTTTCCCCGCTATCCACGATGTCGGATTCTTCGGTCATGGGGACCCCGTGAGGCATGGCGCTTCGGGTGGAACGCAGGTGTAGCCAATAGGCCGCCAATGCGCCAGACTAGCCGATGCGGCGGAGCCGATTTTTGCTTTCACCCAGAGGGAGATGGCGATGTCCGTTGCCAGTGAATCGGAATTGCAGCGCATGCTCCGCCTCTGCCGGGAACTCGGCCTTCCCGAGGTGGCGGAATCGACCAGCTACGGCTCGCCGTCGCTCAAGGTTCGGGCGAAGAACTTCGCCTCCGTCCGCGGCCCCCAGGAAATGGTGCTGCACTGTCCGCTCGAGCAGAAGGACCTGCTGATGGAGATGGCGCCGCACATCTACTGGCAGACCGACCATTTCACCGGCTGGCCCGGCCTGCTGGTTCGGCTCGACGTGATCGAGGACGAGGAGCTGAAGCTGCGGCTCGAAGACGCCTGGCGCTTCCGCGCGCCGAAGCTCCTCGCCGAGGGCTACGCCCAGAGCAAGGGCATGCCCGTCGGCGAGTCGTGAGCGTTCAGAGCCCGTTCATCGCCGCGGCAAAAACCGCAACGAAATAAGGCATTCTGAAATTAGTCCAAGTATATCAGATACTTAGATTGCGGCAACAGTCCCTGGCACCGGATTGCCTACGGCGTCAGGTCCTTCGGCGGCTCCAGCCCGTTGATCAGCGACGCCGTCGTCACCGTATTGGCCAGCAGGCACGCGATGGTCATCGGGCCGACGCCGCCCGGCACCGGGGTGATGGCCCCTGCCCGCTCGGCCGCCGCCGCGAACTCGACATCGCCGATGACGCGGGTCTTGCCCTCGCCCTTCTCCGGCGCCGGCACGCGGTTGATGCCCACGTCGATCACCGTCGCACCCGGCTTGATCCAGTCACCCCTGATCATCTGCGGCCGGCCCACGGCCGCGACCACGATGTCGGCGCCGCGCACCACCGCCTCGAGGTCGCGGGTGCGGGAGTGCGCCACCGTCACCGTGCAGTTCTCGCGCAGCAGCAGCTGTGCCATCGGCTTGCCGACCAGGTTGGAGCGCCCGACGATCACGGCGTTGAGGCCGCTGAGCGAGCCCAGCGTATCGCGCAGCAGCATCAGGCAGCCGAGCGGCGTGCAACTCACCGGCCCCGGCAGGCCGATCTGCAGCTTGCCGACGCTGGCGGGCGTGAAGCAGTCCACATCCTTGTCGGGCGAGATGGTGGCGATGATCTTGTTGGGGTCGATCTGCTTCGGCAGCGGCAGCTGCACGAGGATGCCGTGGATGGCGGGGTCGGCATTCAGCTTCTCGACCAGCGCCAGCACCTCGGCCTCCGGCGTATCCTCGGGCAGCTCGTACTTCTCCGAGTGCATGCCGACTTCCACCGTCTGCCTGGCCTTCTGCGAGACGTAGATCTGGCTGCCAGGATCATGGCCGACGATCACCACCGCCAGGCCCGGCGTGATGCCGTGTTCGCGCTGCAGCCGCTGCACATGGCCGGCGATGCGGCCGCGCAGTTCCTGGGCAAAGGTCTTCCCGTCGATGATCTTGGCAGTCATGGGCAGCTCCCTGTTGACGCTGCCATATGACGCAGGCCGCGGCCCCGCGCAACCTCAGTAAGGCGCGGCGATTTCGACGCCCTCGGCCTCGAGGGCCGCCCGCACCCGGCGGGCGATCGCCACCGCCTCGGGATTGTCGCCGTGGACGCAGAGCGATCTGGCCTCCGACCTGAACACCGTTCCGTCGATCGCCACGAGTTCACCCGACGTCGCCAGCCGCACCGCCCGCTCGGCGATGGCCCCGGCATCGTGCAGCACCGCCCCGGGCTCGGAACGCGGCACCAGCAGCCCGTTCGGCTGGTACGCCCGGTCGGCATAGGCCTCCCGCACCACGGTAAAGCCCATGACGGTCGCCACTTCCACCTGCGCGCTCTCGTCGAGCGCCAGGATCGCCAGCCGGTCGGTGAGGCCGACGACGGCCGCGAAAGCCACCGCGGCGATCGACGGCTCCTCGGCCGCCATGTTGGCCAGCGCGCCGTGCAGCTTCATGTAGCGCACCGGCACGCCCTCTTCCTGGCCGATCTCGATCAGCTGCCGCACCTGGCTGCGCACCTGGGCGTCGAGTTCCTCCGGCGGCAGGGCCAGCCGGCGGCGCCCGAAATTCTCGCGGTCGGCGAAGCCGGGATGCGCGCCCACCGCCACGCCGCGCGCCTTCGCCGCGCGCAGCGCCACATGCATGCTGATCTCGTCACCCGCATGCCCGCCGCAGGCGATGCTGGCCGAGGAGACGATCTCGAGCAGCGCCTCGTCGGCCCCCAT
>JBQCFF010000289.1:0-3549 GCA_051959485.1 Devosia sp.
GCCCGCCTCGATACCGGGATGATCGGCATGCGCCGGCCGCTTCGCACCGCCGCGGCCGAGCCGGCCGCGCGGCTGGTGCCCGCCGCCCCGCCGCCCGCTCCCCCTCCGATGCCCGCCCCGGCAGTGGTCGAAACCGTCACCCTCAACAAGCTCGGCGACTTCCTCGAGCTCGATTTCGGCCGGCTGTTCGTCTGGCTGCGCGGCGGCATGAAGCTCGGGCTGGTGCTCGCACTGGCGGGCGCCGCGGCCGGCGGCATCTACGCCATGGTCGCCCCGCCGAAGTACACCGTCTCGACCGATATCCTGATCGATCCGGCGAACCTGCAGGTCGTGCCGAACGACCTGTTCGAGCAGCCGGGGCAGGTCGACAGCGCGCTGCTCAATGCCGGCAGCAAGTTCCGCGTGCTGACCTCCGGCAACGTGCTGTCGCGCGTCGTCGCCGAGCTCGACCTCGCCGCCGACAAGGAGTTCTACGACCCCGACCCGGGCTTCTCGCTCTCGGCGCTACTGCCGGGTGCCGGCGACAAGGCCGAGCCGACGCCCGAACTGTCGGCGCTCGCGGCGCTCACCCGCCGCGTCTCGGCCAAGGCCGACGAGAAGAGCTTCGTCGCGACGCTCTACGTCTCCTCGGAGAGCTCGGCCAAGTCGATCCGCATTTCCGACGCCGTCGTCCGCTCGTTCCAGACCGAACTCGCCACCGCGGAGTCGGCCGGCGCGGCGCGCACCGCCGATGCGCTCAACCAGCGCCTCGACGCGCTCAAGGCCGATGTGAAGGCCGCCGAGGAGAAGGTCGAGGCCTACAAGCGCGAGCACAACCTTGCCGCCAGCTCGGGCGAACTGGTCAGCAACCAGACCTTCACCCAGCTCAACGGGCAGGTGGTCGAGGCGCAGGCACGCGTCATCGCCGCCCAGTCGGCCTACGACGAGCTGGTCGCCGCTGGCGCCAACGCCACCACCTCCGACACCCAGGCTTCGGCCAGCCTCGTGGCGTTCCGCGCCAGGGTGGCAGAGTTGCGCTCGCAACTCGACAGCCAGTCGACCATCTATGGCCCGCGCCATCCCGGCATCTTGAAGCTCCGGACCGAGCTCGCCGCCACCGAGGGCGAACTGCAGGTCGAGCTCGGCCGCATCGTCGGGGCCGCCAGGGTGACCCTCGACGAGGCCAGGGCCGGCCTCGCTGCGCTGACGGCGAACGCCGACGCTCTCAAGACCAACGTCTTCTCCGACAACGAGGCGCTGGTGGCGCTGCGCGAACTCGAACGCGACGCCGCCTCCAAGACCACCATCTACGAGGCGTTCCTCAGCCGCGCCAAGCAGGTCGCCGAGCGCGAGCAGATCGACACCACCAACGTCCGCGTCATCTCGACCGCGGTGCCGCCGCAGGCCCGCTCGTGGCCGCCGCGCACCGTGGTGATGCTCGGGGCCGGGGCCATCGGCGGCTTCATGCTGGCCATGCTGATCGCCGTCGGGCTCGGCATCCGCCGCGACATGCGGCAGGCGCCGGTCCATCGCATCGGCGCCGCGGTCGCGGCCTGATCCGGTGCTACCCAGGCGCCTGGTCTTCCACGTTCCGACGCTGACCGGCGGCGGCGCCGAGCGCGTCTTCGTGCTGATGGCGAACGCGCTGGCCGCGCGCGGGCACCACGTCACGCTGTTCACCTGGAACGCCGCCGGGCCGAACGCGGCGCTCCGCTCCGACGCCGTGCACCTCGTCGATCTCGGCATCCCGGTGGTCAACAGCGGCTTCGGCAAGCCGCGCACCCTCGCCGGCCTGTGGCGCAGCGCCCGCTTCTTCCGCCGCCACCGGCCCGACGCGGTGTTCAGCGGCCCGGAATTCGCCAACATGGTGATGGCGCTCGCGCTGCTGCTCGGCGGCTCCGGGGCGCGGTTCTTCCCCAGCTTCCATGCGGCCGCCTCGATCCCCTCGAACGATTTCGGTTCGAAGCTTGCCGCCCGTCTCGCCGCCCTCGTCGCCCGGCGCGCCACGCGGCTCATCGCCGTTTCCGCCGGCATCGGCCGCGACCTCATGGCCAAGGGCGTTCCGGAGCGGAAGCTCGCGGTCATCCACAATCCGCTGCCACCCGGCATCGGCGAGCCCTCCGCACTGACCTATCCGTGGCAGGACGAACTCGCGGCGTTGGGGCAGGGGCCCGTCATCGTCACCGCGGGCCGCCTCAACCCGGTCAAGGACCACCACACGCTGCTGCGCGCCTTCGCGCAACTGCGCGCCACCCGTCCGGCCCGCCTCGTCATCTTCGGCGAGGGGCTGCTGCACGCTGAACTGGTTGCCGAGGCCGATCGCCTCGGCATCGCCGGCTCCACCCTGTTCCCCGGCTACGTCAACGACCCCGCGGCCTGCTACGCCGTGGCCGACCTGTTCGTGCTAAGCTCGGTGAGCGAAGGTTTCGGCAACGTGCTGATCGAAGCCATGGCGGCAGGCGTGCCGGTCGTTTCCACCGACGCCCCGCACGGCCCCCGCGAGATCCTGAACGACGGCGCCCTCGGCCCGCTGGTGCCGGTCGGCGACGCCGCCGCCCTGGCCGAAGCCATGGCCCGCACCCTCGACGCCCCGCTGCCGCCGGACGCGCTGAAGGCCCGCGCCGCCGACTTCGATATCGACGTCATCGCAGACCGTTACGAGGCATTGCTGAAGCTTTGAGTCGAGTGCGCCACAAAGCGTCACTCACCTCACCGAACCCCTCATCCTGAGCCTGTCGAAGGACCCCTCATCCTGAGCTTGTCGAAGGACGAGGGAGATGCCCGGGCCTCACCGCCGCTGGCGGCCCTCGCCGAACAGCGGGATCACGTTGCCGACGCGCGCCGGCAGGGCGCTCGCGCCATCGAACACTGTCACCGTCGCCCCGTTACCGACCGCGAACTCCCGCCGCGGCGCGCAGAGTTCCTCCACCGCCAGCAACAGCCGCGCCGGGCTCACCGGCTTCGACAGTACCCGGTCGATGCCCGCCGCCAGCAGCGGGCGGTGGAACGGCTCCGGCGTCTGCGTCAGCGCCACGATGGCGAAGTCCTCGCTCGCCAGCTTGAGGTGCGCCCGCAGCCCGCGGGCAATGTCGATCACCGGCGCTCCCGGCAGCTCGGTATCGAGCAGCACCGCGTCTACCGGCGTGCTGCGCAGGTGATTGGTCAGTGCCCCGATGCCGTGGAACGTCGCCACCTGGTGTCCGCCATCGGCTTCCAGCGCCCGGGCGAGAATTGCGGCGAGCGCCGGGTTGGCGGCCAGCATGGCAATGGACAAGGGGCGTGAAGGCATCGGAAGCTCCGCAGTTAACGAGGCCTTAACATGCACCGACCGGCTGTGCCCGATCGTCGTTCCGGTATCCTTAACACCGGCGCCGCTTCTGCACAGGTGCCGTTAACCGCATCTTAACCCCACTCTCGCTGCCGTCTGGGGCCCGTGCTAGCCCTCGGTCGCGGGCTGGAAAAATCCAGCGTTGCCAACAATTTGAGGCAATGTGTAATGGTCGAGGAGCAGGTCGGTTACTCGGGGCGGATCGAACGGCGGCGCTTTCCCCGCCAGGTTTCGAACACGGC
>JBQCFF010000290.1:0-2540 GCA_051959485.1 Devosia sp.
CGCAACTACACGCTGTCGGTGGTGATGATGGCGATCGCCATGATGGCGCTGTTCGGCGTCATCATCCTGCTGCCGCTGTTCCTGCAGAACGTGCTGCTGCTCGATCCGCTGCAGATCGGCATGATGCTGCTGCCCGGCAGCCTGATCATGGGGCTGCTCGGGCCGGTGGTCGGCCGGCTCTACGACCGCTGGGGCACCACGCGGCTGCTGGTGCCGGGCTCGATGCTGGTCAGCGCGGTGCTCTGGGGCCTGACGCTGGTGAACGAGGGCACTTCGGTATGGGCCGTGCTGGCGGCGCATGTGCTGCTCTGCATCGGCCTGGCGCTGATGTTCACGCCGCTGTTCACCGCCAGCCTCAGCTCGCTGCCGATGCAGCTCTACTCGCATGGCAGCGCCATCCTCGGCTCGGTGCAGCAGGTGGCGGGCGCCGCCGGCGTGGCGCTGTTCGTGGCGCTGATGACGATCCAGAGCAGCGCGCTGGTCGCGGCCGGCAGCGAGCGTATCCCCGCGATCTCGGGCGGCATCCACGCGGGCTTCCTGTGCGGCGCGGTGATCTCGCTGTTCGCGATCGCCGCGGCCTTCTTCGTCAGGAAGCCCCCGGCGCAGCCCGGCATGGAGGGCATGGGCGGCCACTGACGGCCGACCGCGCTTCACGTGAATCATTCGGGCGCCGGAGAGACCCTCCGGCGCGCGTTCCGTTTCCGGGAGCAAAAAAGCGGAAAGGCGCTCGACCCTTTAGGGGAGCGCCTTTCTTTGGGGCCGGGACAGGACTGACGGGAGGGAACGTCGCCCCATCGACCGACCGTTGCCCAATAGATAGGGCGGCCGGCGGCGGTTTCAAGACGTGGAGCTCAGGCCTTTGCCGCCTTTGCCTTCTCGATCGACTCGAGGATCACCTGGCGGGCTTCGGCGGCATTGCCGAGGCGCTCGATCTTGGCCCATTTGCCGGGCTCGAGATCCTTGTAGTGGCTGAAGAAGTGCTTCACCCGCTCGAGCTGGATCGGCTGCATGTCACCGATATCGTTGACGCCGTCATACATCCTGGTGAGCTTGTGCACGGGCACGGCGAGGATCTTCTCGTCCTTGCCGCCGTCGTCTTCCATGAACAGCACGCCGAACGGCCGGCAGCGCACCACGGCGCCGGGCACCAGCGGGCGCGAATTCATCACGATCACGTCGAGCGGGTCGCCGTCGCCGCAAAGGGTGTGCGGGACGAAGCCGTAATTTCCCGGGTAGCGCATCGGGGTGTATAGGAAGCGATCGACGAACAGCGCGCCGGAGGCCTTGTCGATCTCGTACTTGATCGGTTCGCCGCCCAGCGGCACCTCGATGATCACGTTGAGGTCGTCGGGCGGGTTCTTGCCGATCGGAATGGCGTCGATATTCATGGGGGGAGCCTTGGAAGGGAGGAGTTCCGCGCGCGTTGTGGCCCATCGACCGCCACCATTGCAAGGCATCAATACGCCTCTTTTGCCAAGCGGGAACGATGAATGATGACCAGGCTACCGATCGCGGCCGCACTCGGCCTTCTCCTCTGCTCGCTGGCCGGGCCGGCGGCGGCGCAGCTCTACAATTCGAGCTACACCGCGCTCAAGGTGGATGAATGCACGGTGATGGCGACCGACGATTTCGGCACCACCTGGGCCTGTCCGGGGCTGACGGGCATGACGGTGATGGTGCGCGAAAGCGAGCTGCGGTTCCGCGTTTCGTACGGGCTGAGCTCCACCACCGAGAAGGCGGCCGAGCAGACCCTGCCGCCGCCCAACAAGCTGGGCGAGGAGATCGAGTGGCGCGTCTCCAACGCCGAGGGCAGCTACAAGCCGTTCGCCACGATCCTGAAGTTCTTCGTGCGCGGCGAAGGCGAAGCGGCGGACCGGGAGGTGCTGGTGGTGACCAAGGTGTCGCCCGGCGCCACCTGCCATGTCGCCTACATCGATGCCGTCGCAAACCCCGACGCGGAGGCGCTGGCACGGCAGGCGGCGGACGAGAAGGCCGCGGCCTTCGACTGCGCCGGCGAGCCGGAGATCGTCGGCGCGTTCGCCGCCTGGAAGCGCTGAGCCTTTTTGACGCCCCCTCCACCATGCTTCGCATGGTCCCCCTCCCCCGCGGCTGCGCCGCAGTGGAGGATCACGGAGGGGTCAGCGCCTCTAAAGGAACTGCGGCCGCGGTGCTCCTCCACCGCGAAGCGGGGGAGGGGGACCACCCGAAGGGTGGTGGAGGGGGCGTCCTCACGCACTCGTGCAGCAAAAGCCCCTCCCCGCCAGCGCGTGCTTTACGCGATCTTAATCCAGATGGCGAAAATCGAGGGAAACGCCGCACCAGGGGTCAGGTCGCGGCACTCGTGTTTGTTCTCGCGTCCGAGGTCGATCATGGTCCGCGCCTTCGTGCCCGCCACTCCGCTGTTGAGCCGCCGTCACCTGCTGGTCGGCGCCGCCGCGCTTGCTGCCACCACCGCCATCGGTCCCGCCTTCGCCAAGGGGGTGGACGGCTTCGTCGACTCCACCTGGGCGAAGGCGAAGGCCCGGGGCGTGTCGAAGAAG
>JBQCFF010000291.1:0-2139 GCA_051959485.1 Devosia sp.
CAAGGCCAAGGGCATCGAGCTGGCCGTCAGCTACGGCAACCACCTGCCGAAGCTCTGGGGCGACGAGCGCGCCATCCGCCAGGTGGTGCTCAACCTGCTCTCCAACGCGGTGAAGTTCACCCCGCAGTCGGGCAAGGTGCAGCTGATGGTCACCCGCTCGCGCGACGGCGGCCAGCTGATCTCGGTGCGCGACAACGGCCCCGGCATCCCCGAGGACGAGATCGCGACGGTGCTCTCCAGCTTCGGCCAGGGCTCGCTGGCGCAGAAGACCGCCGAACAGGGCGCCGGCCTCGGCCTGCCGATCGTGCAGAAGATCATGGAGCTGCACCAGGGCCGCTTCGACCTGTTCTCGAAACTCCGCTTCGGCACCGAGGTCATCGCCACCTTCCCCCGCGCCCGCGTCATGGACGCCCTCGCCCCCGTGGTGGAGAAGAAAAACCGGCTGGAGATCTACTCCGAGGCAGGGTGAGTGTCCCAAGTTCCACTGTCACCCCGGCGCAGGCCGGGGCCCATCCTGACCGCTCCCCACCTCGCTGACCCGGCTACCCCTCAGGCTGGATCCCGGCCTGCGCCGGGATGACCCGTGTTGGTGGGCCGGTCGCGCCAGAAGTCGTCGTAGAGATCGTACCAGTCCGGGTTCACCGCTTCGATGAGCCGGATCTTCCAGGCGCGATGCCACTCCTTGAGCTGCTTCTCGCGATAGATGGCCTGGCCCGGATCGGTATGGATTTCGTACCAGACAAGACGATGGACGCCGTATTTCCGGGTGAAGCCCCAGAAGATATCGTTCCTGTGCTGCCAGGTCCGACCAACAAGGTCTCCCGTCACGCCGATATACAACGTGCCGTTCTTCCGGCTTGCCAGCATGTAGACGAAGTAGCTCTTGCCCATCCATGATGGAAACACCGGGCCGCCCGGGGAGCAATCCCCTCCAACACCCACTGTCACCCCGGCGCAGGCCGGGGCCCATCCTGAGCCCTCTCCACCCCGATGACCGCCCGGCTACCCCTCAGGCTGGATCCGGCCGCCGCCGGGATGACCGCGCTTGGGTCGGCAGCCTAACCCCTGTCGCTCACCCCGGCGCTGCCGAAGGTGGCCATGTGCTTGTGCAGGTGCAGGGCGGTCTTGGCCAGCACCATGGCGAGGGCGGCGCCGGTGCCCTCGCCCAGCCGCATGTCGAGGTCGAGCAGCGGACGGACGCCCATCGCCTCGAGCGCCCGGGCATGCCCAGGCTCGGCCGAGACGTGGCCGAAGATGCAGTGCGCGATCGAGTCCGGGTTCACCGCCTGCGCCACGGCCGCCGCCGCGGTGGCGACGAAGCCGTCGACGATCAGCGGCACCTTCTGCTGGCGTGTCGCGATGATGGCACAGAGCATTGCCGCGATCTCGCGGCCGCCGAGCCGGGCGAGGATGGCGAGCGGATCGGTCAGCCCGTCCTGGTGGAACGCCAGGGCGCGATCCACCGCATCGGCCTTGCGCCGCAGGCCGGCGTCGTCGACGCCGGTGCCGCGGCCGACCCAGTCGGCGCCGCTGCCGCCGAACAGCGCGGCGTAGACCGCCGCCGCGACGGTGGTGTTGCCGATGCCCATCTCGCCGATGGCGAGCAGGTCCGGCTTGCCGGCGATCGCTTCCATGCCATAGGCGATGGTGGCGGCGCACATGCGGTCCTCCATCGCCGGGGCGAGCGTGATGTCGCCGGTCGGCAGATCGAGCGCCAGCTCGAAGACCCGCAGGTTCAGCTCGTGCAGCGCGCAGATCTGGCTGATCGCCGCGCCGCCGGCGGTGAAGTTCGCCACCATCTGCGCCGTCACCTCGCGCGGATAGGCGGAGACGCCCTGGTCGGTGACGCCGTGGTTGGCGGCGAAGATGGCGACCATCGGGTTGTCGAGCGTCGGCGACGCCTTGCCCTGCCAGCGCGCCAGGAACTCGACCAGCGTTTCGAGCGTCCCCAGTGAGCCGGGCGGCTTGGTCAGCTGGCGGTCGCGCTCCTGTACGGCCGCCACAGCCGCATCGTCGCCCGAGGGCCCGATGGACAACAGGTCGATGATGTCGGCGAAAGCTGACGCCACGTGGCGACTCCGGGCTGGCGTGGTAAGGAGGCGAGGTTTGGACCAATCGGCGAGCATTTGCAATTGAGCG
>JBQCFF010000292.1:0-3009 GCA_051959485.1 Devosia sp.
TGGCTGACCTACGCGTCCGAGGAGAGCCTCGCGCTCTACATGTTCCAGAAGCCGCGTGCCGCCAAGCGCCTCTACTTCGACGTCATCCCGCGCGCCGTCGACGAGTACTACCAGTACGTCGCCAGCTACAACGGGCAGGACGCGGCGGCGGCGCTCGAGAACCCGGCCTTCCACATCCATTCGGGCAAGGTGCCGGTGCTCGACATGCCGATCACCTTCGGCCTGCTGCTGAACCTCGCCTCGGCCGCCAACGCGCACGACAAGTCGGCGCTCTGGGCCTACATCTCGCGCCGGCTGCCCGGCGAGACGCCCGCCACCAACCCCGAGCTCGACCGGCTCGCCGGCTATGCGGTGCGCTACTTCAACGACGAGGTGAAGCCCACCAAGACGTTCCGCGCCCCCACCGACAAGGAGCGTGCGGCGCTGGAGGATCTCGCCGACCAGTTGCAGGGCAAGGACGCGCTCGACGCCAGGGAGCTGCAGGACCTGGTCTACGCGGTCGGCAACACCCACGCGTTCGAGCCGCTGCGCGACTGGTTCGGCGCCATCTACCAGGTGCTGCTCGGCGCCGACCAGGGCCCCCGCTTCGGCAGCTTCATCGCGCTGTACGGCGTCGAGGAAACCCGCCAGCTCATCGCCGACGCACTGGCAGGGAAGCTGCTCAAGGCTGCCGCCTGACGTTAGTACTAACGTCGCCGGGATCCTCCACCGCGTGAGCGGGGGAGGGGGACCAGCCGAAAACTGGTGGAGGGGGCGGCACCGGCACCTCGCCCTAGCCCCGAAGAAACGCCACCGTCCGCTCGAACGCCGCCCTCGCCGCGCCGGCATCGAACTCCGGCCGGTCCTTCTCCGCAAACCAATGGCGCGTCCCGGGATAGACCACCGCCTCGCTCGGCGCCCCCGCCGCCTGCAAAGCCCGGATCATCCCCTCCTGGTCATCGGCGAATGGGTCGTCCTCGGCGAAATGCCCCAGCACCGGTACCTTCAGGTCCACTACACGATCGGCGTAGTAGGTCACCACCCGATGCAGCGGCAGCGTCTCCTGCAGCTTCAGCAACTGGAACCCGCCGAACGAAAACCCCACGCCGCCGACCGGTCCCGTCATCTCGGGGCGGGCCGCGAAGGCATCGAAATCTGCCGCAAGCCGCGCCGGCGCCGCCTGCCAGTGCTTCTCCACCAGCCCCTGCGCCTCGTCGCGCCCACTCACCACCTCGCCCTCGAACCCATCCGGCAGCCCCACCACGAACCCGAGTTCCGCCAGCGCCCGCCCATAGGCCAGCACCGTCGCGTTCCGTCCCCACCACGGATGCACCACGAACACGCCCGGCCCGCTTCCACCCGGCGGCAGCACCACCTCGAGTCCGCTCATCGGCAATCCTCCTCCGCGGGCGAGACTACTGGCTGGCCCAGACGATCCGGCCCATCCCCTCGATGTCCTTGACCTCGATGGTGCGCGGCGGGTGCTCCGGGTTGAGCGAGTGCAGTTCGACCGTCTTCGGCGTCTGCCGGTGCAGCACCTTCACCAGCACCTCGCCGCCCTTGGTGCGCACCACCACCCGGTCGCCGCGCCGCATCTGCGCCGTCGGCGACACCACCACGACGTCGCCGTCGCGATAGAGCGGCAGCATGGAATCGCCGCTCACCTCGAGCGCGTAGCTGCCATCCTCGAGCGCCGAGGGCAGTTGCACCTCGTCCCAGCCCTGGCCGGCCGGCAGGCCCGCGCTGTCGAAGAACCCGCCCGACCCCGCCTGCGCCAGCCCGAGCAGGGGAATGACGGGACGGGGCGCCGTGGGCACATGCATCTGCACGAAGGCGCCACCACCCGACAGGAAGGCGTCGAAATTCTCCCCCGTCGCCTCCAGCACCTTGGCGATGCTCTCGGTCGAGGGCCAGCGCTCGCGCCCGTCCTTGCTCACCCGCTTCGATTTGTTGAACGCCGTCGCGTCGAGTCCGGCGATGCGCGCCAGCCCGGACGCGGAAAAGCCATGCCGCACGGCGAGCGCGTCGATCGCGTTCCAGATGTCGGCATGCGAGACCATTCGGGCGGCCCCTGGCAGCGGGATGGATTCCTCTGAGAGAGGAAATTTATCCTATCTACTGGTCGCGCCGCCCCGTGTAAAGCGCTGCCGCCAACTTGTGATCGCGCGGCGTCTCGACTAGGTTCCGCCGCCATGGTCACCCCCGATTTCATCTACAAGGTCGCCTCGCGCGAGGTGTACGACGCCTCCCTCGCCGCGGGCCGTTTCCTCGGCCAGCCAGTCGACCTCGCCGACGGCTACATCCACTTCTCCACCGCCGCGCAGCTGGGCGAAACCATCCGCCTCTACTTCGCCGGCCTCGCCGGCCAGGTGCTGTTCCAGGTCGCCGCGGCGCCGCTCGGCCCGGCACTGCGCTGGGAGGCCTCGCGCCATGGCGCGCTCTTTCCTCACCTCTACGGCGAACTGCCGATGAAGGCCGTCCGCAACCTCGCCCACGTGGATGTCCCTGCCGATGGCGGGCTGCAGCTGCCTGAGTGGGTGCAGTGATCCTCTCCCGCCTCTCGCCGCTGCTGCGCGTTCCGCTGCTCTCGGGCCTCACCCGTGAGGCGCTGCTGAAGATGGACCCGGAGATCGCCCACGGGGCGACGGTCAGCGCCCTGCGCCTCGGTCTCGCGCCCGAGCAGGAGGGCGACGACCCTCCCGAACTCCGCACGGTGCTCTGCGGTCTCGAGTTGAAGAACCCGATCGGCATGGCCGCCGGCTTCGACAAGAACGCCGAAGTCCCCAAGCCGCTCGCCCGCATGGGTTTCGGCATGGTCGAGGTCGGCACCGTCACGCCCCGCCCGCAGGCCGGCAATCCGAAGCCGCGGCTGTTCCGCATCGGCCCCGCCGAAGGCGTCATCAACCGCATGGGCTTCAACAACGAGGGGCACGAGGCGGCGTTCGCGCGCCTCAAGGGCGCGCATGTCGGGGCCATCCTCGGGGTGAACATCGGCGCCAACAAGGATTCCGAGGATTTCGTCGCCGACTA